>JACQGM010000125.1 GCA_016199585.1 Armatimonadota bacterium | reverse complement strand
GGCGCCGTTGGCGGCCCCACACCCCCGCGATGGCCGCGGGACTGACCGACCACGCTTGGACGATCAGGGAGGTGTTGAGCACCGTTGTGGCGCCTGTCCCACAGCAACACTAATCGGGGAGACGACCTTGAAATATGGAAATACTGAAATAGGGTCCTGTGCGGGGGCCGGCGGGCACGCTCGGGGGCGCCACCGTGCGCTGTCTCTATCTCCATGTTTCCATATCTCCATCTTCCTCTGTCTCGCCGTCGGCGCCGCGATACTCCTCCTCCCGGCAGCGCCAGCGAGCGGCGCGAAGGGGAAGCCCGCGGCAAAGCCGGCGGGCACCAGCAAGCGGGCGGCGCAGAAGAAGCTGAACCGCATCCAGCACCAGATCCGCCAGAAGCGGGAGGTGCTGCGGCGCACCAAGCGGCAGCAGCGCAAAGTCTCCGAGGAGATCCGCGCGAACGAAGAGGGCCTGCGAGAGGCCCGCGCGCGCCTGTCGCACATCCACAGTCGCCTGGCGGTGGCGGAGCGCGACCTCTCCGATTCGCGCCGGCGGCTGGCAGGGGCTCAGGCCCGCCTCTCCCGCCACATCCACCTGCTGCGGGGACGGATGGTGGACATCTACAAGCAGGGGAGCGTGAGCACGTTCACGGTGCTGCTGCAGGCGCGAGACATGTGGGACCTCACCAGCCGGGGCTACCTGCTGCAGCGCGTCGTCCGCCACGATGTGGACCTGCTGGACGCCATCAAGCGGGAGAAGCGGGAGATCGCGCTGCAGACGGCCCGCCTCCGTTCCCGGCGCAACCAGGTGGCCGATCTTCGCGCCGCCGCCACGGCGCAGGTCGAGGTGGTGGGCGACCGCCTGGAGGAGCGTCAGGCGATCCGGGAGGAGCTATCGCGCGACCGGGCTCGCCTGGAGGCGGCGCTCGCCGAGCTGGAGGAGAACTCCCGCGAAGTGGAGCAGATGCTGCGCGCCTTTGAGGCGCGGCCGGATGTGGCCCGCCGCATCCCGAGGCCCTGGTCGGGAGGCTTCGCCCGGCCGGTGGACGGCCCGATCACCTCGCGCTTCGGAATGCGCCTTCACCCGGTCCTCGGGGTGCGCAAGCTGCACACGGGGGTGGATTTCGGGGCGCCTGCCGGCACGCCGATCCGCACGGGGGGCGACGGGGTGGTGGTTCACGCGGGATGGTGGGGCGGCTACGGGAACTGCATCGTCATCGCCCACGGCGCCGGGCGCTCCACCCTCTACGGGCACTGCTCGTCCGTCGCCGTCTCGGCGGGGCAGACGGTTCGCCGCGGGCAGGTGATCGGGCGGGTGGGGAGCACCGGTTTCAGCACGGGGTCGCACCTTCACTTCGAGGTGCGAAGAAGCGGGGTTCCGGTGAACCCTCTGGGGCGATAGAGGGTCTTATAGTAGTACGGATGGTGAGAGCGTTTAGTGGCTTCCCTTTCGCGGAACACTGATTGGAGAGAAGACAGGGAGCGGCGCGGTTGCCTTCCCGGTGAGACAGCCTTCCGTGAGAGCGGTGTGGGGACAAACATGCGCATTGGGTGGTTCAGAAGCCTGGCCGTGGCGGCGCTGCTGCTGTTCATCGTCGCGGCCTTCGCGGCCGGCCAGGCCGTTTGTCGAGTGGTGCAGCACGGCCAGCGCCCGAACAGCCTCGTGATGTACGGGTCGGTCCTGCGCGTGGCCGGGCGCACGCCGCTGGTCGGCCCCGCCCGGTCTCTGGCGGACCAGACCGACCTCCGGCCCTACGAGCTCTTCTCGAAGGTGGAGCACCAACTGCACGCCTACTACGTGGAGAAGATCCAGGACGGCACTCCCCTGGCGCTGGGAACGGCCGACTGGATGCTCGATTCGCTGGGCGACCCGTACTCCCGCTTCCTCGAGGCCGAGCAGTTGAGCGCCTACATTCGGCGGCTGAAGGGCGACTACGCCGGGATCGGCGCCGCCCTCGCGGCGCAGCGCGTGCCGGTGAGGGGTGACGAAGATGAAGTCCTGCGCGATCTGGTGCGCCAGGAGCAAGAGTCCGGCCATCGTCCCGATCTCCTTCTCGAAGCCGAGGATATCAACGCGGTGGAGCGCGACGGGAACAGCGAGGTGCGCTATCGCTTCCATATCGTCGTTGTAGCCACCGCGCCGGGAGGGCCCGCCGAGACCGCCGGCCTGCGCCCCGGGGACGTCATCCGCAAGGTCGATGGCAAGCTGGTCTTCCGGCGCAATCTGGATTCCCTCGACGGGCTGCTGCTGGTGCCCACCACCGGGCGGGTGAAGCTGACCGTCACGCGCAAGGGGGCGACGAAGCCGGTGGACCTGGAAGTGCCGCTCGGCATTACGCACGTGCCGCCGGTGGCGGCGCGCCGCCGCGACCGCGCGGGCGTCATCGCCGTCCGCACCCTGGGCCCCGGTGTCGCCGAGCAGGTGCGCGAGAAGGTCCGGGAGATGGTGGCGACGGGCGCGTCCGGCATCGTGCTGGACCTTCGCCGCAACGGGGAGGGAGATGCGGCCGAGGTGCGCTCGCTGGCGAGTGTCTTCATCCGCGACGGGGTGCTGCTGCGGGTGAAGGAGCGCGGCGGCCAGTGGCGCGATGTGCGGGCGGATGCGAGCCGCGCGGTCGGCAGGGCGCCAAGGCTCGCGGTGTTGGTGGACGGCACCACGGCGGGGCCTGCCGAGGCGGTGGCCGCCGCGCTCAAGGTGCGCGGGGCCGGCCGTTTGTTCGGCGCGACCACGTTCGGCCTGGGCAGCCGGCAGGCGCTCTTCGATGCCCCCGGCAAGAGCGGCGTTCTCCTCACCACCGGCCTGGTGACGGCGCCCCTGCCCGCCGGCGGGTTGATGGATCTGGAGGGCGAGGGCGTGGCGCCGGACGTGGCGGTGCCGCCGGGCGCTGGCGGCGCGAGCGATCCGGTCCTTGAGCGCGCTGTTGAGTGGATTGGGAGCGGGGCAGCCTGACATGACGAAACGGAAGCTTCATCTGACGGTCCTGGCGTGCGTGGCGGCCGGGCTGCTGGCGTTTCTGACCGGCTTCACCTACAGCATCGTCGCCGCTGCCGGCGCTCGCTTCCCGGCGGCGCCGGTCCAGGTCACTCAACAAGATCCGGGCGCGAGCGCAGAGCCGGCACCGAAGACGCCTGAGCCCGGCCGGGCGCAGGTGCAGCCGCTCGAGATGTTCGATGCCGTCTACCAACTCGTTCACGAGCACTTCCGGCTGGCAGGCACCGACCAATGGGAGAAGGGGAAGCGCGACCAGGCGCTGTTCCACGCCGGGCTCGACGGGATGCTGCGCTCGCTCAAGGATCCCTACACCTACTTCCTCAGCCCGGACGACTACAAGTACATGCTGGAGCAGAACCAGGGGCACTTCGATGGGATCGGGGCCTACCTGCAGCGCGCCCTGGACGGCAAGCACATCTTGCTGGGACCCATCGTGGGCGGCCCTGCGGCGCGCGCCGGCCTCAAGCTGGGCGACGTCCTGCTCAAGATCAACAACGTTGACGCCGTCGGCATGGCCGTGGATAAGGCGAAGGATCTGATCCGCGGGCCCGCCGGCACCCCCGTCACGCTCACCGTCGGCCGTGCCCCCGACAGCAGCAAGCCGTTCGGCCCCGAAAACCCGCTGAAGCCGGTGAAGATCGTGGTCGAGCGCGCTCAGATCAAGACCGACGAGCTGGAGTACCGCGTCGGCCCGCCCAACGGGCACGAGAAAGAGGATGACGTCGGCTACATCCTGCTGAAGCAGTTCCAGATGGAGACCGGCGAGGATCTGGACCGCGCCCTCTCGGCCTTCAGCAAGCGGAAGGTCAAGGGCATTGTGCTGGACCTGCGCAACAACCCGGGCGGCCTGCTGGACTCGGCGATTGACGTAGCCAGCCGCTTCATCGAGGGGGGCGCGGTGGTGATCATCCAGGAGTCGGGCGGCCAGCGGAACGCCCGGAACGCCGACCGCGGCCGCTACCAGCGCCCCTCCCGGCCGCTGGTGGTGCTGGTGAACGGAAGCAGCGCGTCCGCGTCGGAGATCGTGGCGGGCGCCCTTCACGACCACGGCGTCGCCAAGATCGTGGGCGAGACCACTTTCGGCAAGGGCCTGGTGCAGACGATTGTTCCCCTGGAGGACGGCGCCGCCGGCGCGCTGAAGATCACTACGCAGCGGTACTTCACTCCCAAAGGCACCGATGTCAACCACAAGGGGATCAAGCCGGACGTGGAGGTCGAGGGCGCTGGGTCTCAGGATGACAACTGGCCGGCCGACGTCCACGGCCCGAGGTCGGTGAAGGACCCGCAGCTGGACCGGGCGCTCGAGATCCTGCGGGAGCAGATCGGGGGGGGCACTCACGTGGCGGCGGGCAAGAAGGGGTAGCTGCCCCGGTGCTCAGGCGTCTTTTCCCCGGCGGCTGTTGCTCCTTCGGGCGGGCAGGCAGCCGCCGGTCCATTTGTAGGGGTTTGTGGAGGCGGCAGCGTGGGGAGTGTTCTGGAGATGATCGAGCGGGGCGGGATCGCGATGTACCCGCTGTTATTCTGCTCGGTATTGGTGTTGGGGCTGACGCTGGAGCGCGCCGGGGTGATTGGCCGGGCGCGTGTGAACGCAGCCGACCTGGTGGCGCGCCTGCGGGAGGCGCTGGAGCGCGGCGACCGTGAGGAGGCGCGGCGCGTCTGCGCCGGAGCCACGCTGCCCCTCGGCCCGGTGGCCCTGGCCGGGCTGGCGCGGATCGGGCGCGGGCGCGAGGAGATTGACGAGGCGATGGCGCGCGCCAGCGCCCTGGCGCTCGAGGACCTGGAGAGCAACCTCCCGGTGCTCGGCACCATCGGCGGCACGGCGCCCTTCATCGGGCTCTTCGGCACCGTCCTCGGCATCATGCGCGCCTTTCACGACATCCAGGCGCGGGGCCAGGCGGGCACCGCCGTCGTGGCGGGCGGGGTGAGCGAGGCGCTCATCGCCACGGCCACCGGGCTGCTGGTAGCCGTGCTCGCGGTTATCAGCTACAACGTATTCCTGAACCGCGTCGGCCGCCTGGAGGTGCGCCTTGAGGCCGCGCGGTCCGAACTACTGCATCTCTTCATGGAGGACTGGAAGTGGCGGCGCGACCGATCCGCAGTGCACGCCGAAAGCGCCTGATCACGGAGATCAACTTCGTGCCGTTCATTGACATCGTCCTGGTGCTGCTCGTGATCTTCATGATGACGGCCAGCTTCCTCGGGACGCAGGAGGCGGGGCTGGACCTGCGCTTGCCCCCGGCGGTGTCGGCGCAGGCGCGCGACGAGCCCCTGGATGGCATCGTGGTGAGTATCCTGAGCGATGGACGCGTCTACGTGGACGACCGGGAGATCGCCGGGCCGGACCTCGTTCGCCAACTGGCGAGCCGCGCCGCCTCCCGGCGCACGCAGCTCGCCATCATCCGCGCCGACCGCGCCGTGCCGTACGAACGGGTCGCCTACGCGATTGACGCCGCCAAGCTTGCCGGTCTGAGCGACCTGGCTCTGGCGACGGAGCTGGACCCGGGCTCGCGGCCGCGCGGTCCGGTGGGGGAGGAGCGGTAGATGGCACGCAAGCGCCGAAGAGCGCGCCGGCCGGCACCGCGCCGCATCCCGCAGGGCCGGGGCGCTTCTCACGCTGCGCCGGCAGCCCCCCGGGGCGGGGGCGATATGTCGCGCGGCGCCGTCCGGAAGGATGCCGGCATCTCCCTGCGGCGCCTCGCCGCCTGTGCGACCAAGGGGAGGCGACGCCCCGGGCGCCTGACCGTGTACCTGGCCGCCTCGCTGGGGGCGCACGCGGTGCTGCTGGCGCTGCTGGCCCATGTGGATCTCGCTCCCGCGCGCGCCGACCGGCCGCGCGCCACGCGCGTGCGCCTGGTGCGCCTTGGCGCGGAAACGCTCTCGGGCCGCGCGCCGGAGGTGAGTCTCCCGGGGGCGCGGGTGGTACCGATCCCTCCCTCGGAGGATCTGCCCCCGGAGCTGATGGATCCGGAGCTCCTGCGGCGCCAGATGGAGCGCATGGCCGCGCTCCGGGCCGACTTCTTCAGCCCGATGACGATGCTGAACGCGCCGATGCCGGTCTTCCCCACGGCGCCGGACGGCCCGCTGCCCCCGCTCTGGGGGATGCCTCTCCCACGGATCGAAGGGCTCGAGCCGCTCCCGCCGCTGCCCCGGGATGAGCGGCAACTGGCTCAGGCGCTCCGCCGGCCCGGCGCGCCAGTCTCGCCGCCGGGAGGAGAGCCGCTGCGGGCGCCGGAGGCGGCCGCCGAGCTGCTGAAGGAGCCGCTGATCTCCCTGCCCACGGAGGTTGTCACCGCCGCAGATGCGTCCGCGCCGGCGGGCGAGGGCATTGAGACCGCCGACGGCGTGGCGATGCCCGGCGGCGTCGCGGGACCGGGTGACGCGCCCGCATGGGAGGACGGGGCGATCGTCAGTGTTCCCGGTGAGCCGGCGTCCGCGCCCGGGGACCCGGGCGCGCTCTCCGGTCCGGCGATCCCCGCGGCGCTCGAAGCCGATCTGCCCCCCGACGGCACCGGTCAGGATCCCGCAGCCCCGGGCGACGCGAGCGTGCGCGAGCCGCCGGAGGCCGGCGTCCAGCCGGGCAGGGAGGGGGATCCCGGCGTTGATCCGGGCGCGCCCGTGCCGGCCCCCGAGGCCGTCTCGGAGCCGGAGGCGCCCGCCCCGGTCCCGACCGTGCCCGAACCGGCCGCGCCCCCGCCGATAGTGGTGAGCGCGGTGCCGCCCGCGCTGCGCCCGGATGGCCTGCACGCGGGGCTGGAGGGAAGCTACCCGGCGCCCGTGGTCGCAGCGGTGGCCGGCGCGGCGGACGGGGGATCGCTCGCCGCCCTGGTGGCGGAGGTGAACGAGCGCACCCGGGTACGGCTCGCGGCGGGCGCCGCGTCGCCCGATCCCTTCGGCGGAGCGCCGCTGGTCTACCTGCGCGGGGAGGGGAAGGTGGCCTTCTCGGCGGCGGAGCGAGCGGCGTTGAAGCGCCACGTGGAGGGGGGCGGCACGCTCTTCGTGGACGGCGCCACCGGCGAGTTCGGTGAGAGCGCGCGCGCCGAGTTGTCGGCGCTCTTCGGCGCGGCGCCGACGCCACTCGCCACGACGCACCCGCTCTACCATGCCTTCTACCGCCTGGCGGACGCGCCGGGAATGAAGGTCTTCCCGGTCCAGGCCATCATGGTTGAGACGCGGCCGGCGGTCGTCTTCTCGCCTGCGTTCCTGGGGCTGCGTTGGCGGGATCGCAGCGACCCGGAGCGCGAGGCCGCCGTCGCCCACGGGGTGAACATCGTTATCCACGCCCTGGCAGCCCACCGGCCGGCTCCCCGGTAGACGCCCTGCCGGGGGCAGCGACGAGGGAGACAGCCGGGCACGGCGAGCCGAGGCGCCCCGGCAGGGCGCTCGCCGTCCGGCAGGTCCGCTGCCGCCGGCTTTGTCGCTTTCGGTCGGTGTTGACAGTTCGTGCTGCCCGGGGTATAATAGGAGCGTGATCAGGGCGGAGTAGCTCAGTGGTTAGAGCACACGGCTCATACCCGTGGCGTCGTCAGTTCAACTCTGACCTCCGCTACCAGCGGCGAAGAGAAGGCACCGGCAGAAGCCGGTGCCTTTCCCATTGGATGATCCCCTGACGAGTGGTGCGTGAATCTCAGGCTCACTCGTCACGCATCACCAATCACATTCACCCCTTCAGCAACTGCCGCAGCACGTACTGCAGGATGCCCCCGTGCCGGTAGTACTGCGCCTCCCGGAGGGTATCAATGCGGACCCGGGCCTGGAAGCCGGTGACGCTGCCATCGGCGCGGGTGGCCCGCACCGTCGCCTCGCCGCCGCCGGCGGACCCATCGTTGAGCAGTGACGACAGCCCCTCGATGTCGTAGCGCTCCTGCCCGGTGAGGCCGAGGCTGGCGGCGTTCTCCCCCTCGCGGAACTGCAGTGGCAGCACGCCCATGCCCACCAGATTGCTGCGGTGGATCCGCTCGTAGCTCTCGGCGATGACGGCGCGCACGCCCAGCAGTCGGGGTCCTTTCGCCGCCCAGTCGCGCGAGGAGCCGGAACCGTACTCTTTGCCGGCCAGCACCACCAGCGGCACGCCCTCCTCCTGGTACTTCATCGCGGCATCATAGATCGTCGTGCGCTCACCGTCGGGCAGATGCACCGTGAACCCGCCTTCGATGCCGGGCACCATCGCGTTGCGTAGGCGGATGTTGGCGAAAGTGCCCCGCACCATCACCTCGTGGTTGCCCCGCCGCGACCCGTAGGAGTTGAACTCCTCGGGCGGCACCCCGTGCTCGACCAGGTGCTTGCCGGCCGGGCTGTCCACCTTGATCGAGCCGGCGGGCGAAATGTGGTCGGTGGTCACGCTGTCGCCAAGGAGGGCGAGGGCGCGCGCGCCGGTGATGTCGGGCACGGGGCCCGGCTCGGCGGGCATCCCCTCGAAGTAGGGGGGGTGCTTGACGTAGGTAGAGCCCGGGTCCCAAGCGAAGCGGTCGCCCTCGGGCACGGGAAGCGCGCGCCACATCTCGGCGCCCTCGAAGACGTCCGCGTACTCCTTCCGGAACATGTCGGCGCGGACCGAGTGGAGCACGGCTTCCTGCACCTCGTGCTGGCTCGGCCAGATGTCGCGCAGGAACACCGGCCGGCCCCGGGGGTCGGCGCCGAGGGGCTCGTTGTAGAGGTCAGTGTCCATCCGGCCGGCCAGGGCATAGGCGACCACCAGCGGCGGCGAGGCGAGGTAGTTGGCGCGCACGTCCGGCTGAATGCGCCCCTCGAAGTTGCGGTTGCCGCTGAGGACGGAGACGGCCACCAGCCCGCCCTGCTCGATGGCGTTGTGGATCGGCAGGGGGAGCGGGCCGCTGTTGCCGATGCAGGTCATGCACCCGTAGCCCACCAGGTGGAAGCGGAGCTGCTCCAGGTAGGGCATGAGGCCGGCGTCCTTCAGGTAGTCCGTCACCACCTTCGAGCCGGGGGCCAGACTGGTCTTGACCCACGGCTTGACGCTCAAGCCGCGCTCCACCGCCTTCTTCGCCAGCAGGCCCGCGGCGATCATCACCGAGGGGTTGGAGGTGTTGGTGCAGCTCGTGATCGAGGCGATGACCACCGCGCCGTGGCGCAGCTCGTGGGTCTCGCCATCGAGGACGCACTCCGCGCTCGCCCCGGGGGCGCCGCCGGAAACCTGGAGCATCTCCCGCAGCGCCGTCTCGAACTCTGGCTTCGACTCGCGCAGACGCACCCGGTCCTGCGGCCGGCGCGGGCCGGCCAGGCTGGGCTCCACGCGGCCCAAGTCCAGCTCCAGAGTGTCGGAGTAGATGGCCGCAGGGGTGTCCGGAGCATGGAAGAGGCCCTGCTCCTTCGCGTAGGCTTCCACCAGACGCACCTGCGCCTCGGGGCGGCCGGTGAACTCCAGGTAGCGCAGCGTCTCGGCATCCACGGGGAAGATGCCGCAGGTGGCGCCGTATTCGGGGGCCATGTTCGCCAGGGTGGCGCGGTCGGCCAGGGGGAGCGAGGCGAGGCCGTCCCCGTAGAACTCCACGAACTTCCCGACGACGCCCTTCCGGCGCAGCACCTGGGTGACGGTGAGGACCAGGTCGGTGGCGGTGGCGCCCTCGGGGAGACGGCCGGTCAGCTCGAACCCGACGACCTGTGGGACGAGCATCGAGACCGGCTGCCCGAGCATCGCGGCCTCCGCCTCGATGCCGCCCACGCCCCAGCCGAGCACGCCCAGGCCGTTGATCATGGTGGTGTGCGAGTCGGTGCCGACGAGCGTATCCGGGTAGGCGAGCGGGCGCGGGTCGGCGTCCCTGGCGAAGATCACGCGCGCCAGATACTCGAGGTTCACCTGGTGGACGATCCCCGTGTCCGGGGGCACGACGCGGAAGCCATCGAACGCCTTCTGGCCCCAACGGAGGAAGACGTAGCGCTCGCGGTTGCGGGCGAACTCGATCTCGGCGTTGAGGTGGAAGGCATCGGGAGTGCCGAAGCTGTCCACCTGCACCGAGTGGTCAATGACGAGCTCGACGGGCTGGAGCGGGTTGATCCGGCGCGGGTCGCCGCCCATCCGGTCCATGGCGTCGCGCATGGCGGCCAGGTCCACCACTGCGGGCACGCCGGTGAAGTCCTGGAGCAGCACGCGGCCGGGGGTGAAGGCGATCTCGCGGCTCGGCTCGGCGTGTGGGTCCCAGCGCGCCAGCGCCGCCACGTCGTCGGCGGTGACCACCCGGCCATCTTCCGTCCGCAGGAGACACTCCAGCAGGATCTTCAGCGAGTAGGGCAGGCGGGCGACGGGGAACCCGGCGTCCTCGAGCGCATCCAGGCGGTAGATGTCGTACTCGCGGTCACCGACACGAAGCAGAGACGGACCCCCGAAGTGGTTGGGCATCTATCGTCACTCCCTTTCGCGGGGACGCGTGCGGGGCGCGTCCGGCCGACGCCATCGGCGCGCGGTTCGCAGGTCTGCCGGCCGGCGCACGGACCATCCCCGGTACTCTATCTTACCCCAAATGCGCCGGGGCGTCCAGGGGGTGCTCAGGCGCCAGGGCCTTTTCATTACTGCCGCACGGTGCGCCCCGGG
>JACQGM010000018.1 GCA_016199585.1 Armatimonadota bacterium | reverse complement strand
GCTGCTCGAGCGCGCGCTGAGCGATCCCACCCGGGAAGCCGTCCTCTGCCTCAACTTCGGGCCGCCATCCCTGTCCCAGATGCAGGTCCTGGGCACGCCCCGTGTCCTTCAGATGCACGTCGGCGGCGCGCTGGCCTTCAGCAGCGGGGTCGCGGGGCCGCCGCTCCTCCCCTACCTCCCGGCGGGAGACCCGGTGCTCCAGAAGCCGGCGAGCCTGGACCTGGAGGAGACCCCCCTTGCGGAAGCGGCGGATCGGATCGCGAAGCTCCTCGGAGCGCCTGTGGTGGCGCAGGAGCCGGCGGAGGCGATGACGCTGACCGCGTCCTTCCGGGACGCGCCGCTCCGCCGGGTGCTGCACTGGGTGGAGCGGCACACGAACCTCCGCTGGCGCCGGCGCGCCGGGATCTATGTCCTCGCCCCGCCCGTGCCGGTGGCACGGCTGGCCGCCGACCCGAAAGCCGCCCTCAGCCTGCTCACGCGGGGGATCCCGTCCTACCCCCCGATCTCTCCCAGGGAGATGACCCTGGCCATCACCGAGCAGGACCGGCGGGCGCTGGAGTCCGGGCTGGTGCCGCTGTCGCAGCTCAGCCCGGGCCTGGAGGACGCGATCCGCGGCCGCCTTTACTCGGATGCGGAGCGGATGGCGTCCAGCATCCGCACCTCCCTGGAACTCCTGGGGCGCCTCAACGAGGCACGTCTCCGGCTGGAGCCGATGCTACCGGCACGGGGGCGCGACCCCGACGCCTTGCTGTACGTCGAGCTCTCCGAGGATGTGAAGGCAGGCTTCGTCATCCCATCGGAGTCCCGGCCCAACCAGTAGCGCCGCGGGCGGAAGAGAGGAGAAGAGCGATGCGCGAGCGCGTTTGGATCACCATCCTGATCCTGGCCTGGGCGGTGCCTGCCCCGGGGCAGGTGCAGGACATCCTCCAAGACGTGGAGCGGGCGCAGGCCGCCCGGCGGCCGGTGCAGGTGGAGAGTGACCGGCCGGTGACGCTCGCGCTGCGCCGCGCCCCGCTGAAGGAGGTGGTGCGGCAGTTGGGGGAGGCGGCGGGCATCGCTCTCGCGTGCAGCCCCCTCCTGGCCGAGCAGCCGATCACCCTCTTGGTCAAAGAGCGGCCCGCGCGCGACGTGGGCGAGGCGCTCGCCTGCGCCGGGCAGGGCCGCTGGCGCCGGGTGGAGGCGGGCCTGGTGCTGGAGCCGGCGCCGGTCGAGGAGAGCGTCACCCCGGCGGAGCTCGCCTCGGCGCTGCGAACCGGCTACGCCCAGGCGGGCGCGCCCTCGTCCGAGCAATCGCTGCAGGCGCAGACAGGGCTGTTTGCCGGGTTCACACCGCCGCAGCAGGCCGCTCTGGGCAAGGACGCCGGGCTTTCGGCGGCGCTCCTCACCCCGGAACAGCGCCAGCAACTGGCGTGGATCCTCCGGGGGTCGCTGGTCGGCCAGACACGGCGGTTGATGGGGCAACTCGCGCCGCTCGACCGCCTGGACCAGGCCACCGTCACGCTGGGAAAGCCTGGAGACTACTTCCGGGTGACCGCTGATGGGCAGCACGTCCCGCACCTCCAGGTCCACGTTCCCGGGCGTGCCTTTCCAGTGACCGTCAGCCTCTGGCCCGTCCGTTAGTGTTGGCGGGCCGCACGCCCTGCCGCCACTTGAGGGAGCTTCACCGCCAGGCGATTCAGGTCGGGTCGCTTGAGGAGTTCCGAGCGCGTCTGGACGGCTAAGAGAAGTCGGGCGCGTGTTCGTCTCCGGTGGCGGCGGGGCTGCTGGGATCTTCCACTATGTCCTGGTGGGCCGAGCAGGACTCGAACCTGCAACCAAGGGATTATGAGTCCCCTGCTCTGCCATTGAGCTATCGGCCCCTGGCGCCCGCCGCTACCCTATCATAGCAGGGGCGATTGCGAACTGTCAAGAAGTCGGAGCGAGCCCTCGGGAGGCCGGGGTCGGAGTCCCCCCGCGGAAGCCGGGCCCCTGCCTGGCGTTTGGTACTCCGAGCGGATGGGAACGATCCAGGCGCAGGCAGCGCCGCCGGATCCAGCCGGCAGGAAAAGAGCCCGCAACGACAAACACCGGACAGGCAGGGGCAATCCGCTGATGCGGCGGCGCGGCCGACACTCTCTCTCAGGCCTCCGCGCGGATGCGGGCAGCCGGGTCGCTGGTGATCTCGCCGATGATGGCCGCCGCCAACGTCTGCTCCGCGCGCAGCGCCTGCACGAAGGAATCGGCCTTCTCCGGCGAGACGGCGACGAGGAGGCCGCCGGAGGTCTGCGCGTCACACAGGAACAGGCGCGCCGCTTCATCCAGGTCAGGGGCAAAATCAACCTGGCACGCGACGGACGCCAGGTTGCGGCGCGTGCCGCCCGGGCAGACGCCGGCGCGGACCAACTCCCGGGTCTGCTCGATGACCGGCACTTGCGAAAGGCGCACGCGGGCGCCGATGCCTCCCCCGGCGAGCATCTCGCGCAGGTGTCCCAGCAGCCCGAAGCCGGTGACGTCCGTCGCCGCGCTCGCGCCCACCCGCTGCACGGCGCGGGCGGCGCCGCGGTTGAGCGCGGTCATCACCCGGATGGCCTCGGCGATCGTCTCCTGGCTCGCCGCTCCCTCTTTGATGGCGGTGGTGATGATGCCGGTGCCGAGCGGCTTGGTGAGCACGAGCGTGTCGCCGGGGCGGGCGCCGACGTTGGTAACGATGCTGTCGGGATGAACGAAGCCGATGACGGCCATGCCGTACTTCGGCTCGGGGTCGTCAATGGAGTGGCCGCCGGCGACGAGCACCCCGGCCTCGGCCGCTGTCTCGGCGCCGCCGCGCAGGATCTCCTGCAGCGTCGCCAGCGGCAGCGTGCGCGAGGGAAAGGCGACGATATTGAGCGCCAGTCGCGGCTCGCCCCCCATCGCCCAGGTATCGCTGAGCGAGTTGGCGGCGGCGATCCGCCCGAACTGGTAGGGGTCGTCCACAACGGGCGTGAAGAAGTCCACCGTGAAGACGACGGCCTGGTCCGCGCTGATGCGGTAGACGGCGGCGTCATCCGCGGTTTCGGCGCCCACCAGCAGGTCGGCGTCTGCGGCCCTTGGGATGGCCGCCAGCACCTGCGCCAGGTCCCCTGGCGCCAGCTTGCACGCTCACCCGGCGCCGTGCGAGAGCGTTGTCAGCCGGATATCTTCACCATCCGCCACGGTGGCTGCCCCCTTCCCGGAAACGGAGGGAGAGACCCCCTCCGTTCCTACGCGAACACGTCCTCCATGCGGTCGGCCGTCAGCACACGCTCGATCCACCGCAGTGAGGTCGGCGCGTCCGCATCCGCTACGCGCCCGCGAACCGTCTCGTCCAGCGGGCCGAACTTGCGCTCCAGCAGGCGCGTCAACGCCTCGGCCTGGCCTTCCTGACGGCCTTCCTGACGGCCTTCCTGACGGCCTTCCTGACGGCCTTCCTGACGGCCTTCCTGACGGCCTTCCTGACGGCCCTCGCGCCGCCCCTTGGCGATCGCCATGCGCTCGAACTGCGTCAAGACCGGCATCGCTCGCTCCTCTTCATAGCGGACCAACTCCCGCGTGAACTCCTCTTCAAGCCTGCCCGGCAGTGTCATCATCAACTCCATCGCCCGGAACAGCCTCCGGATCGTATCCGCGTCGTACCCTCGCTCATAGAGCATCCGGATCAGCCGCAACTTCCATTGCATCCGGGTCTGCGGGTCGTCCCCGGTCTGCTGCGTCTTCAGGTGCGCCATCACTACCACGGCGAAGACGTTGTCGCTGCGCTCCAACTCTTCCCAACGGCCGGCGTAGTCCAGCAACTTCACCACCGGAAAGCGAATGCCCACCTCACAGCCCCATAGGGAGTAGCCGAAGCTCCTCGGCCGCCAGTCCGTCTGGGGATCGCCGAGGATGGCCAGGCTGGCCACCGGGCGCTCGTTGCGCGCGAACAGCATCGTGTTCATCAGGTACATCCGCGACTCGAAGTCGGGCCGCGCCTGACTCTGCACCTCCAGGTGGAGGAGGATCCACGTCTCATCCCCGCTCGCCTTCCAGACCTTTGCCAGCACGTCCACAGTGCGCCGCCGCCGCGCAGCACGCCGCACTGCCTGGCGCAGCTCCTGTTCGAGGAACTCGAATCCACGCGCCCAGTCAATATCGGCGTGGACTTCCGGGAAGAAGAACCCTATGGCCTGCGGGAAGAACTCGTGCAGCACCTCTTTCCAGGAGGTGTCGAAGTCGGAGCGTTCCCCGGGCATGCGGTCGCGGCTGGTCATCATCGCCCGCTTTCCAAGAACCCAAGCAGATGCTCAAGGTTCCCGATGGACCAGCACGCAAACCTGGGACGCTCGAGCCGCCGATCCAGGTGGATGGCACCGAGTTCTCGATCCCGCTCCCTCGCCTTCGCCGCGCTGTTGCGCGAGAGGGTACCGTCTCTATCGAGGAAGATCGCTCGGTAGCGCCTCATGCCGCCTCCCGTGGGTGTGCCGGAGCTCCTCCGCCGTCCTGATTATACCCGGACGGGGCCGCCGCGTCAATCCGGCCCACGGGCGTCTGCCAGTTCACCCGGCCAGCCCCAGCGTGCCCAGCATCCCCTTCAGGTAGTCGCGACCGAAGTGCAGGCGCTCCATCATCTGGTCCATGTAGGGAATCGCCTCGTACTCCGCCGGCGACTCCCACTCGCCCGCGGCGATGCGGCGCTCGCAGCCGACGATGATCTCCACTACCTTCGCCATCTCCACGCAGGTCAAGTCGGGATGGAGCGAGAGCCAGCGCTCATCGAAGAGATCGAAGGTGAAAAGCCACTTGTGGTCCTCGATGGAGAGGGGCAGGTCGGGCGAGTGCTCTCCCAGGATCGGGAGGATCCGCCCCCAATCGAGGCAGCCCTGGCCGGGGGCGCGCCCCTGACGGGTGTAGCCGGTCTCGCTGAAGAAGGCGATGGCGTCCTTGACGTGCGTCAGGTGCGTGTAGGGCGCGGCCCGGCGCGCGGCCATCACCGGGTCCTCGGCGTGGCAGAGGACGTTGGCGGTGTCCAGGCAGATGCCCGCGATGTCCGCACCCACGTCTTCCACCAGCCTCACCAGCTCGAAGGTGGTGGTGTCGCCGTGCGTCTCCAGGTTGATGCGGCTGGCGTGCGCGCGCAGGACGGGACCCAGCCGGCGGATGAGCGCGGCGGAGTCGGCCAGGTGCTGGGTCCAGGGCACCGGGTGCTCGTAGCGCTCCGCGAGGCCGCCGAGGGAGCTGTGCAGCTCGTGCCAGCCGCAGGCCGCCGCGGCCTCGATCTGGCGGGCCACCTCCTCCGTGTGGTCGTCCAGCGACCCGCGCGCCAGGTGCGGGTTGCAGGTCGGCACGGAGACATGGGTGTAGAGGCCGAGGCGGCCGGCGTGGCTGCGCACCTCGCGCAGCTCGCCGGGGTCCAGGTTCTTGCTCAGGCCGCGCAGGCCGCCGAACTGGGCGCCGTCGAGGTCGTGCTTGCGGATGAACTCCAGCGTGGCGAAGGGACCCAGCCGCAGCTCGCGGATGGTGAAGGTATCCAGACCGACTTTCATCGCGCCTCTCCCCGCGGCACCGGCGTGATCGGCAGCGTCACCGTGCGCCCGCCATGCTCTGAAAGGTACGCCGCTTCGGCGACCTCGACGGTGCCGCGCACGGCGCGCCCGCCGGTGGTGATCTGCGCCTCCTCGCCGCGCAGGCTCTTCACCCACTCGGCGATGCACCGCTCGTGCCCGCCCCACCTTCCGGAAGGCACCGGCACGAAGCCTTTGAGCGCCTCGCGGCCCCAGCGCGCCACGGAGTCGGCGTCGGAGTCGTCGTGCAGCCGCAGGAAGGTACCTCGTCCGCTCATCGTGTACGCCTCGCCGCGAGTGCCGCACGCCTGCACCATCTCGTACCACAGGGCGTGTTCCGGGGAGCGCGGGCGCGTGAACCAGTTGATCGAGAGCTGGGCCAGCGCGCCCGAAGCCATCCGCGCGGCGATCACCCCGAGAGTCTCACCTTCCATGCGCTCGGGGAGCACCTTCGTCATGGCGGTGACGCTCGCCACCTCGCCGCCATACCAGCGCAGGGCGTCAATCTGGTGCGTCAGGCAGCTCATGATCGCCCCGCCGCCGAGGGCATCGTGCGAGCGGATCCAGTGGCCCTCGGGGAGGAGCACGTCCTGGTTGTGATCCAGCTTCCAGTAGAAGACCTCCCCCAGGCAGCCGGAGTCCACGACCTCCTTGAGGGCCATCCAATGGCCGTGGTAGCGGCGGTCGTGGCAGACGGTGAGTGAGACCCCGGCGCGCTCGCAGGCCTCGATCATGCGGTCGCACTCGTAGACGTTGCGCGCCATCACCTTCTCGGTGAGCACCGGCTTCCCGGCCTCGGCCGCGGCGATGGCGGCGGGCATGTGCAGCGAGTGGGGCAGGAGGATGTCCACCGCGTCCACGTCGTCCAGCGCCAGCACCTCGCGGTAGTCGCCGTAGAGGCGCACGTCGTCGCCGAGGAGCTCGCGGACGCGCGCGTGCCGAGCGGCGTTCGGCTCGGCGACGGCGACCACGGCGCAGCGGTCGCGCAGCTTCATGAAGCCGGGCGCGTGCGCTCCGAGGATGCCGCCGCCCCCCAGGATCCCGATCCTCACGTTCTTTGCCATTGCAGGGTCCCTCGCTTTCCCCTCATGCTCCCCCACCCGACGACCCCAGTTCCTGCCTCCCCACGCCCCGGCGCATCTGTTCCTGGAGCTCGCCGAGACGGGTCTGGAAAACTCCGCGCGGGGTGGTGTTGTGTCGGGCGCAGAGTGAGGCGGCCATGCCGAGAACTTCGCCCATCATGCCGCCGGTGCGCTGCACGCGCACGGTTCCCAACGCCACGTGAGTGACGCTGATGTCGCGGCCGGCCATCATCAGGTTGTCCACGTTCCGGCTGTAGAGGCAGCGGTACGGGATCGGGTAGGGCTGGATCGGCACGGTGCGGGCGATGGAGCGGAACTCCAGGCCGGGGAACTGCTCGCTGTTCTTCGGGTGCGGGTAGTGCAGGTCGATGCTCCAGGTGGCCGTGACGCACGCGTCCGGGAATGGCCGCTGTTCCTGAATGTCTTGCTGACACAGGACGACGTCGCCCAGCAGACGGCGGCTCTCCCGCTTCCCGCCGATGCAGGCCACCCACGCCAGACGCAGACGGGCGAACTCCTCTTTCCGGCTGCTGTGGTTCTTCAGGAACGCCCAGTTGCCGTAGGTGACGCGCAGGGCGTGGTCGCGGATCCGCTCGATATCGCGCACCTGGTCGAGGTTCATCCCCGTTTCCCAGTTCCAGTCGCCGCGCGCCAGCGGCTGGCAGGTCTCCTCGCTGAACGGCAAGGCCCAGGGGCAGTCCGGGAACGGCGACGGCTGGTCCTCTACAACAGAGTGCCACTGGACGGATGTGCCCATCACGAGTCGATCGGCCTGCTCCGGCGCGAGCGGCTCGCCGGTCTCGCTGCGGCACTCGCGGCCGACCCGGAAATCGGCCCCCGACAGGAACCCGACGCTCCCGTCGCCCGTGCAGTCGGCAAAGACCTGCCCGCGGAGACGCAGCTCGCGCCCGGTGAGGATGCTCCGCCCGATGACGGCGGCGATGCGGCTGCCGCTCTTCTCCACTCGGACGACGTGCGTCCCGAGGAAGAGCTTCACGTTCTCTTCCTCCTGGACGACCCGGAGCTTCTGCTCGTCCTCGTAGTTCGCGGCGGGGCCGGCGTTGTGCTGCTTCTTCTCCGGGTGCCGCTCGATGATCTCGAGGATGCGCTGGCTGCGCGGCGAATCGGGGTCGCGGGTCGCTTCCCAGAGGTTCCAGTGCCCCACGGGGCCGATCTCGTCCACCAGGTCGCCGAGCCGGGGGTGGGGCTCCTGGTGGATCAGGCCCGAGAGACCGACGCGCACCTCCGAGCTGTTGTTGCCGCCCAGCACGGGGCGGTCGTGGATGAGGGCGACCTTGCAGCCGAGGCGGGCGGCGCTGACGGCGGCGCAGCAGCCCGCCATGCCGCCGCCGACGACCACGAAGTCGAACTCGCCGGCGTCCTCCGGCGCGGCGGGGAAGCCGAGCGCCCGGCGGCGGAACTCCGCCATCGCCGCGCCCTCGTTGGGCGGCACGAAGCGCGGGTCGGTCGTCAGGCCGATCGCGTCGCAGCGCCCGTCGAAGCCCGTCAGGTCGTGGAGCGCCAGAGTCGCGGTGCCAGCGGGCAGTTCCAGCGTGCCGCCCGCCTGCCAGTGCCATTCCGCGCCCTCCGTGCCGAAGGTCGTCGCGAGCGCGCGCCCATTGATCCCCACCTGGAACCGGCCCGGCGCACCGCTCGCACCCCAAGGCGCCACCCAATCGCGCGTCCGCACCCATACGCGGTAGCGACCCGCCGCCGGCACCGCGAAGGTGGTCGTCGCATCGGCGACCGGCACTCCGAGACCGTGGGCGAGCAGAAAGGGCGACCCCATCTGGTCCATCGCCTGCTGGTCGATCTCCCAGCCGCCGCGGTCGGCGAAGCTCTCCGCTTCGATGAGGAGGGCCGGCGGCGCTGGCTCGGGATCGGTGTGCCGATGGCTCCCGCCCTCCCGGGCCGCACCCGGTGCGCCACGCTCTACTTCGGGCATGGTCCCATCCTCTCCGATCCGCCGCCCGGTCATCGACCATGTTGGGTCACCAGCGCCAGGCCGGCCTGCGGCGCGATGTCCCGCGTCAGGTCCTTGTCTACCAGGCGCCTGCCGTTCTCCTCGATTCGGACGTGTCCACCGATGTCGCCGCTCTTGTTCAGGCGGATCGTGTGGGTGCGGGGGCCCGCGGAGAAGACGAGGGTGATCTGATCCCCGTTCTCAGTCACCCGGCTCTCGACCATCTGCCCCACGCTCCGCTCGGAGACCTGGATCAGATGGAGGAAGCAGTCCTCTTTCCGGGCCGCGCCGGGCTTCACCTCGACGCGCCAGCGCCCCATGGTGTCCGGGATCCGGCGGTTGAGATCCTTGCCGTACTGCTCCCACCATGCCTCCGAGATCTCCCAGTTCCGTCCGTCCGCCCAGAACTCCTTGCCGGGGCCGCCGATTCCTTCCAGCACCGCGTCCGCCGGCAGCAGCATGCGGCAGAAGATGCGGCCCTGCTCGTGGTCGGCCCGGAACTCCCGGCCGGCCACCAGGGGCTCGTTCACGGTGTGGAGTAGCCAGGTCTTCGGATACTCGGCCTTTGTTGACGTGACACGGTCGAAGACGACGAAGTAGTCGGGCATCAGGAAGAGGAACTGGCGCACCATCTGCGCGCACTTCTCCGGGTGGTAGGTCGCGGTCGCGTCGCTGGCGGCATAGCTGTAGTAGGGGCCGGTCTCGAAGGCGAGCGCCTTCGCGACCTTGGAGTGCTGGCTCTGCCCTCCGGCGTTGCCGCTGATGTACCCCTCCTCCGGACCCCAGTACCCCGGGAAGACCTCGCCCGGCATGCGGATCAGGACACAGTTATGGGCGACGGTCTGGCCGGAGTACTCCGACGTGTGCCCTTCGGCGGGGTATCCCCCCGTCGGGCTGCTGGACTGCCGGGTGCCGGTGTCCAGCGCCAGGTAGCCGCGCTTGAAGAGGGTGAAATGGGTCGTATCGCGGTGGATGGAGTGCTGCCGGCCGCCGCCGATGTTGAAGAGCGCGTACGTATCGTTCTCTCCGTGCCCGGAGCGCATGTAGACCAGACCGCCCGTCTCGATGTGACGCGCCAGCGGCAGGTTCTCGGGGAGGCGCGGCGCCGGCGTCCGCGACAGCCCGGTGAGGAGGAACGGCGCGAGCGGCAGCCGGTACTCCCACCATTCGGCCGCCAGCTTCTGCCGGAAGTATCCGGCCGTCGCCGCCAGCTCGGGATTCCGCTTCCCGAAGAAGTGTACGTATTGCGTCAACTGGGCGTCGAGAAGACCGGCGAAGAAGCGGTTGTCCTTGTGCCAGGCGAACCCGATCCCGAAGTGACGCGACCCGGGGAGAGTGTTCCACAGCACGCAGTTCGGGAAGAGCTCGCTGCGCAGCCACTCGGCCGGGATCTCCGGATCCACCGCCGCCTGCCAGGAGAAGAGGAACTGGTACTCCGTGTGCAGACCGCCGGCCGCGAGGGTGTACTCTGCGTTGACTCCGGGATCGCCGTCGTCGTCGCGGCCCACGCCGCGGGAGCGGAACATCTTCCGATGATCCGAGTACCCTTCCTCCAGCAAGGCCAGGGCGCGAGCGCGATCCGCCGCGTCCAGCTCCGGGCCCAGGAGCACGAGTCCGGCATACCAGTACATGTTGTCCGAGTTGTAGAAGTCCGCCCCCCACGTGCGGTATTTCGGGAAGCGGGTGAGATGGTGGTGTGCGTGACGCGCCATCCTGGCGGCCATCCGCTGCCGCTCACCGGCAGGGAATTCCTCCCACAGCCAATCGAGCGCCGCCAGCCAGGCGATCCGGGTGAAGGGGTAGTCGAGCCCGGCGGCCCGCACCTCGCCCTTGTTCGGGTTGTCGGTCTTCGCCCCGGCATAGGTCTGTTCGTAGAAGTCGAGGCTGGCGAGCATCATCCGTTGGATCTTGGCGAAGAGGGCCGGGTCTCTGTTCACGCGGTAGACGAACGCGGCCTGCATCAGTCGCTTGCCCCAGTCGGAGGCGGGTAGCTCATCCGGGATGCCGGCGACGGAAGTCCGCCAGGCATCGAGCAGCTTCCTCTCCTCGTTGAGGGCCCGGCTCTTCACGGCGGGCCACGTCTCGCGGTTGAAGAAGAGGCGCGGGTGCTCCGGCCGCAGGCGCCGCACGACGGAGATGAAGTCGAGCTTCCATTCGGCCGCCGTCCGGTCCTCCGCCGACGCCCGAGGTGTGTCGAGCAGCTCCCGGCACGCCCGCTCGGCTCCGGCGTAGTCTGATTGCAGCAGACGCGCGTCAGCCGCGCGCAGATGGGCCAGCGCCTGATTCCGGTTCGGCGCGGGCTCCGCCCCCACCGCGATCCCTTCCAGCAGGATCAGCCCGACGATGCCCTCCATGATCACGAGTTCCTTTCTCATGTCGCTCTCCTTCCGTGTGCGCCTCGGCGCCTCGGCTTCTCGGGGCGCGCTGGCAGCCCGGAGCCCTGCCGCCACAGCGGCCGCCGCCGATGGGATCCTACGCCGGTTGCCCGGGGTTGTCAAGCGCGCGGCAGCAGAGAGGGCGGCGCCGGAAGGTCCGATCCCCTCCGGCACCGCCCTCAGGCTTCTCCCTGGGGTGCGCGTTGCGGCACCGCGCGGTCAGTCCGCGTCAATGGTGTACGTGCTCGGCTTGCCGCTGCGCCACTTCATCCACTTGGCGTGTCCGTCACCGAAGACGGCGTTGAAGCCATCGAAGTGGGGGTTGCACACCCGGCAAGTGCCTTCGACCGCATAGTCCGCGTGGACCTCGTAGGCGATCTGGGGCCAGATCCCACCACAGAACTGGTCGGGCGGCACGTTCGCCCCGTACCTCATCCCACCCTCCGCGAGCCAGATGGTACCCGAGGGATCCTCCACCATGGCGTCGGTGACCGGAAGGGTGAAACAGTCGGTGCAGAACCCCTGCTTCTGGTTGTAGGCCGGGTTGAGCCTCCAGTACCCCTTGCACATCTTGGAGTACAAGTAGCTCATCGGCTTCCTCGGGACGATGGGGGCACTCGCACTGCCGAGCTGCGCGTAGTACATGTTGTACGACCACGTCGGGCACTTGAAGACGTCCCAGCTCTTGAGGTATGGCTGGGCAAGCTCCGTCCACATGTGTGTCTGCCACATGTCACCGAAGACCCGGATCTGCTCGATGGGCGCCGCGTCGTAGTCCTGCATGTACATGTTGAAGTACATCCCGAGCTGCTTCATGTTGCTCATGCAGCTTGCCGCGCGCGCTCTCTCCCTCGCCCGGGAGAACACCGGAAAGAGGATCGCCGCCAGTATGGCGATGATCGCGATTACGACGAGAAGCTCAATGAGAGTGAATCCCTTCACCCTCCCGCTGCGGACACTGGACGGTTGGTTTGCGGACATGAGTTGCCTCCCTACCGGGCGCAGATACCCGTCGGCGCGCCGCGACCCGTCGACAGGCACCGTGCGAGCCCCGAACGTGTGCTTGTCAGGCACCAGTGTAGCACGGGCGAAAGGCCGAATCAATGGAGGATCTCGCACCCACTTGGATAATCTCGCAATCCGCCGGCGCGCCCGCTCACCCGGGGGAAGCATCCCCACGGCGCAGGACTCCGGCGAACGGAAACACTCCTGGTAGTGCGTGAGGTCGGGCCCCTGCGCGCACGGCCCGCCTGGTCTCAGGGGTGGTGCTGTGCGCGGTAGTCACTGGCGGACATGCCGACACGGGCGTGGAAGACGCGCGAGAAGTAGGCCGGGTCGCTGAATCCGACCATTTCCGATACACCGGAGACTCTGACGGGGAGCTGGAGCAGGCTTTTGGCGGCGGCGATCCGCACCTCGGTCAGATAGGCCATCACGCTCCGGCCGGTCGCCGACTTGAACTCGTGCCCCAGCGTCGAGGGGCTCACCTGGAGCGCGGCGGCAATGCGCGCCAGAGTGAGCGGCTGGTCGAAGTGGCGAACGAGGTAGTGTACGGCCTCTGAGAGGAGCGGCGGCAGGGGCCGCGAGTCCGCAAGGAGGTCGAGAGCGGAGATGATCTGGTCCACCTCCGGCAGCAAGGGGGCGCGCGCCAGGCGCCCCAGGATCTCGAGCAGGAGTCCGTGCGCGATCACGTCGTGGCACTCGGGCTTCCGCGCCAGCTCCTCCACGAGCGCGTCCACCGCGTCCAGCACCCGCCGGTCGGCAACGGCGCAGTCGGGCGCCATCAGCGTGGTGCCCGCGACCTGGCGGAACAGGGTGATCGTCGCGCCGAAGTGGAAGAAGTCGGCCCGGAGGAAGAATGGGGCGTCCTCCGGCTTCCCGGGAGAGGAAGTTCGCGCCACCCGTCCCCCTCCCACGTGCGGCACGTTCGGAGGCAGGAGCAAGACGTGGGGCGCGGTGAACTCGATGCTGCGGTTCTCCACCCAGAAGGAGGAGCGGCCCTGGAGGAAGCAGCATATTTCCGGCTGGGAGTGCGGTCTCATGAGCGGCCGCGGCGCTGCCGGCGGCTCGCAGAGACGGCCCGGGAGGTTCCCGGGCGTGCTCACGCGCGCCAGTCCGTCGCGCGCGATGGCGGGAATGAGCCGGTCTCGCAGCTCCTTGCGGGCGGCCTGTACCGATTCCACCGGTTCCTCCAGGCTAAAGAGTGCGGGCCCCGCGCCCGTCTGCGGCGCCGGCCCCCGCATGGCGGCGCGCCCGGCTACGGGTCACGTCAGGCACCTGGGCCTGCGGACGGGCGCACTCACCACGGGGCGGCGCGGTGTGGTGGCTGCCGCCATTCTACCACACGAGACGTCACTTGGCAACCACATGTGCCGCAGCGCACACCGACGCGCCGCGCGCCAGTTGATGAGTTTGGCCGAGGGAATCCGGCATTGACGTAGGCCCGGCGCCGGGCGGAACCCGAGCCCTACGACACGAACCCGTAGGGCGCGGGCTCCTTCGCAGGTAACGCGCACGGTGGATGGGCAGGGGGGGGAGCCCTACGACACCAACCCGTAGGGCGCGGGCTCCGCCCCGCGCCGGTGGACTGCCGGTCTTGTTTGTCAACCCTCATCAGGGACGCCGCGTGTTACGCCCCGCCGTATCCAAGGCGGTAGCGTGTGCTTCGTCGGCGCCAGGGGCCGCGGAAGAGAGTGCGCGAGCAGCGAACCATTCTGGCCGCGCGACTCGTCCCACAGACGGGTGGTGGACGGACGCCCGCCGTTAGGCCTCCGGCGCCTGGACATCGCCGACGAGAGGAGACGGAATGCCCCTCAGGGAGAGCTTGCCCCCGGGTCTGGAGCTGCCCGAGCCGGTTCGTCTCTGCCTGGCTGCGGACCTTCTGCCCGACGGGTCTTTCGGCAAGCAGTGGCTGGTCGTCCACGACGAGACGCTCCGCGTCTACGCCGGCGCCAACGGCGGCCCTCCCGAGGAGCGGCTGGCGATCCCGCTGCGCGACCTGGAGTCGCCGAAGGCGGAGTCCTTTGTCGGCGGCGGCGCCCTGGAGGTGACCCGGGACGGGCGGACGGTGGAGCTCGTGCGCTACACCAGCGCCCGGGCGGCGCGCTTCTCCGTGGCGGCGCGCGCACTGGTGAAGTGGTCCAAGGGCGAGGCGTTCCAGGAGCCGGAGGAGGACGTCCGGCGCTGCCCGCGCTGCGGCCTGCCGCTGCAGCAGGGATCGCGAGTCTGCCCCGCCTGCGCGCCGCGGACGCGGGCCACCCCGCTGTGGTATACTATGATCATGAACGAAGCGGAGTTCATGGACCTGGTCGCCGAGGCGCTCGACTCGGTGCCCGAGGAGTTCGCCCGCTACCTCGAGAACGTCGAGGTGGTGGTGGAGGAGCGGCCGACGCCGGAGCAGCGGCGAGACAGCGGCGTGCGCCGTGGGGAGCTGCTCCTCGGCCTCTACGAGGGCGTGCCGCTCGTCGAGCGCAGCCTCTACGACCAGGCCTTCCCCGACCGCATCCTCCTCTTCCGCCGGCCGATTCTCTCCCTCTGCCGCACGCGCGGGCAGGTCCGCCGCGAGATCCGCCGCACCGTGCTGCACGAGCTCGCCCACCACTTCGGCATCAGCGACGCGCGCCTGGAGGAGCTGGAGGCGTACTGAGCCGACCGGAACGGCCTTTGCGCAGACACGCCCGGGCGCCACCCGGGGGCGTGGTGCTGCGTCGCCGCCACCGTCGTCTGTTTCGCCTCTGCGCAGTACAGCGGCGGCCGCCTGCGAACGGGTGCATACTCTGGTTCCTCATTGGGTAGTAGGAGAAGATGGGACCATCGTGCGGTAGGAGCAACGGCTCGCCGCTGGCACGACCGACGGGAGACGAGAGGTGAGGCGCTTTGATCTTTGGAGCCTGCGGGTCCGCGTGGCGCTGCTGGTGCTCCTCACCGTCGTGCCGGCGCTGGCGCTACTGGTCTACTCGGCCGCGGCACAACGGCGCCAAGCGGCGGCGGCGGCGCGCGAGACCACCCTCTACCTCGTCCGCAGCATTACGCGGGAGTACGAGGGCATCATCGAGAGCACTCACCAGCTCCTGTCCACCCTGGCGCTCGTGCCCCCTGTCCGCGCGCAAGACGGCGCGACTGCCAGCGCCCTCTTCGCCGACCTGCTGGAGACGTATCCGCTCTACGCCAACATCGCCGCGGCGCTGCCGAACGGCGACCTCCTCGCCAGCGGTCTCCCCGTCACCGGGCGTGTCACCCCCCTCGGGCGATTGTACTTCCACCGCGCCCTCGAGACCCGCCAATTCGCCATCGGCGAATTCCAGATCGGGCGAGTCACCCGCAAGGCCACCATCAACTTCGGCTATCCGGTGCTCGACGAGGCGGGCCGGGTTCAGGCCGTGGTCTTCGCCGCGCTGGACCTGACCTGGCTCAACCAACGTGCCAGAGAAGCGCAGTTGCCCGAAGGCTCGGTTGTGGTCCTGTTCGACCGCAAGGGCGTCGTCCTCGTCCACCATCCGGACAGCGCGCGCTGGGTCGGCAAGTTGGAAGCCGAGGCGCCCCTGGTGAAGACCATCCTGGCGCGAAGCAGCGGCTGGACCGAATCGCCCGGCCTGGACGGGGTGCCGCGCACTTATGCGTTCACGCCGCTGCGCGGGCCCGCGGAGAGCCCCGGGGCCTACCTGGCCATCGGCATTCCGGAAGGGCGGATCTATGGTGAGGCGAACCGTGCGCTCGCGCGCAACCTGCTCCTGCTGGGGCTGGCCACGGCGCTGGTGCTGGCGGTGGCGTGGGTGGGCAGCGAGCGCCTGGTCCTGAACCGGGTTGACAGCCTGGTGCAGGCCACGAACCGCCTGAGCTCGGGCGACCTGAGCGCGCGCGCCGGCCTGCCGCACGGGCGCGACGAGCTGGGCCGGCTCGCCGCTGCCTTCGATGAGATGGCCGGGTCGCTGGAACGCCTCACGCGCCAGAATCTGGAGCTGACCGCCGACCTTGAGCGGCGCGTGGAGGAACGCACGGCGCAGCTCGAGGCCGCGCGCGCCCTCTTCGTCGGCCTCCTGGAGTCGGCTCCGGATGCCATCGTCACCGTTGATCAGGAGGGACGCATCACCCTGGTCAATGCGCAGGCTGAGAAGGTGCTCGGCTACCGGCGGGAAGAGTTGACGGGGCAGATGGTTGAGATCCTGGTGCCTGAGCGCTACCGGGAGATACACGTTCGCCATCGCGCGGGCTACCTGACCGCGCCGCGCACGCGGCCGATGGGCGTCGGCCTCGCTCTCTACGCCCGACGCAAGGACGGCAGCGAGCTGCCCGTGGAGATCAGCCTCAGTCCGCTCCAGACGGCGCAGGGCGTGCTGGTCACCGCCATCATCCGCGACATCACCGCGCGCAAGCGCGCGGAAGAAGCGATCAAGAGCCTGAACGAAGACCTGAAGCGGCGCACGATCGATCTGGAGACCATCAACAAGGAACTGGAGGCGTTCAGCTACTCGGTCTCGCACGACCTGC
>JACQGM010000111.1 GCA_016199585.1 Armatimonadota bacterium | reverse complement strand
GGCGCCAACTTCGACCGCCTGGCGGAGTCTGCCGGGTGGGACGGGTGGGATGCGGAGCGGACTCGCCTCCGGCACCTGGGCGCCCGGGTGCTGACGCTTGCGGACCCCGAGTACCCTTCTCGTCTCCGCGAGATCCACGACCCTCCTCCCGTCCTCTATGCGCGCGGCGACCTCACGGCTCAAGACGAGTACGCCGTGGCAGTGGTCGGCTCGCGACGCGCCACCGACTACGGGCTCCGCATGGCGCACGAGATCGCTGCCCGGCTCGCGCGCGCCGGCGTGGTCGTGGTGAGCGGCCTGGCGCGCGGCGTGGACGCGGCCGCGCACCGAGGCGCGCTGGCGGCGGGCGGGCGCACCCTCGCCGTGCTCGGCTGCGGCGTGGACACCTGTTACCCGGCGGAGCACGCCCGCCTGCGCGATGAGATCGCCGCCGCCGGTGCCGTCCTCTCCGAATTCGCCCTCGGCGCTGCTCCGGACCGGTGGCGCTTCCCGGCCCGCAACCGCGTGATCAGCGGCCTCTGCCTTGGAACCGTGCTGATCGAAGCGCCGGCCGACAGCGGGGCGATGATCACCGCCGATTTCGCGCTCGAGCAGGGGCGCGAGGTGTTCGCGGTGCCCGGCAACGTGGATACCTTCGCCAGCCGGGGCTGCAACCGGCTGATCAAAGAGGGCGCGGCGCTGGTGGAGTGCGCCGAGGACATCCTGGAGGCGCTGAATCTCTCCACCGCCGCCCTCGCCGAGGAGTCGCCGGCCCAGCCCCCGCTGCCGCTGCCGCTCCCGCCGGAAGCCGAACGGGTCTTCTCCCTGCTGGGCCCGCAGCAGAAGCACGTGGATGCCATCGCGGCGGAGAGCGGTCTCCCCACCGGCCCGGTCCTCTCCGCGCTCACGCTCCTGGAGATGACGGGAGTCGTCCGCCGCCTCGCAGGCAACTTCTACGTGCGCGTGCCCGCGCGCAGGTAGCCGTCACTCCGACGGCGCGGTCAGGCAGGGCTTGGCGTGCGCGCGGCGAACTCTCTCCCCTGATGACACTCTGGCTATACACGCTGGGCAGCACGCTGCTCATCTCGCTGCTGGCGCTCGTCGGTATTCTCGCGCTCTACCTGCGCGGCGAGCGGCTGAACGCGGTGTTGCTCCCCCTCGTCGGCTTCGCCGCCGGCGGGCTGCTGGGCAACGCCTTCCTGGAGCTGATCCCCGAGGTGGTCCGGGAGCGGGGCACACTCGACTCCGTCTCCTCGCTGCTGGTGCTCTCGGGCATCGTGCTCTTCTTCCTGATGGAGCAGGTGGTGCGCCATTGGCAGGCGAAGCGCGGGTGGACCCACGACCACGCCTCACACGTCGCCCACCTTGGTCTGCGTCCCTCGGAAGAGACCGCCCCCGGCGGGGTGGAGAGCGTGCTCCAGGCGCGCCCCTTCGCCGTCATCAACCTTGGCGGCGACTTGGCCCACAACTTCATTGACGGTCTGGCGGTGGGCGCCGCGTTCATTGCCGGCGCGGATGTCGGCTTCGCGACAGTGGTGGCGGTGATCCTGCACGAGATCCCCCAGGAGTTGGGCGACTTCGCCGTGCTGGTGCAGGCGGGTCTCACCCGGAGGCGTGCGCTCCTCTACAACTTCCTCACGGCACTCACCGCCGTCGCCGGCGGCGTGGTGGCCCTCCTGCTGCGCGAAGCGAGCCAGACGATCCCTCACTACCTCATCCCGTTCGCCGCCGGCACGTTCATCTACCTCGCCATCGGCGATCTGATCCCGGAGCTGCACGCCCACGGCCGGGCCGGGCAGACGGTCCCGGGTGTCCTCGGTCTGCTGACCGGTATTGCGCTGATGTACCTCCTCCACGTGCTGCATTGAGCGGGGGGCTGAGCGTCGATCCTGGAAGAGGCACTGGAGAACTGAGGTATCAGCGACGACGTTCGCTCCACTCACGGGCGTTCCTCAGCTCCTCAGCCAGCTCGCCTGGCGCCTGCCGAAATGCATCAATACCGTAGTCGGCCAGTCTGCTGAGGAACTCCACTCGCGGGATGCCGGCGAGGGCCGCCGCCGCGCCCGAGGAGAGCCGGCCCTGGTCGTAGAGCCTCATGGCCGTCGAGAGACGCATCTCCTCGGCCATCTGCTCCGGTGTCAGGTTCAGGGCGTCCAACGTGTCCTCCGGTATCTCGATAATGACCGCGCTCATGGGCCTCCTCCCCTCGAGTCCGCCTTGCGACCATTCTACCGCCGACACGCGGCTGTGTCAACCGCTCCGATCCGCAGGCCCTGTGGCACCTGCAGTGTGAACTGGCGGGTCCCCACGCGCGACGCCACACCAGACGGCGCAAGAGACCTTCAGGCACCTTCGGGCAGCGCCACTACGGTGCAATCCACGGTGTCCCCGAAGAGGGGCGCGGTGGCGCCGATGAGCGCCACCTGCCGCGCTTCGTCGTCTGCCGCCAACCACACGAGGGGAGTGCCTTCTGGACACTGCGTGAGTTGCTCGAAGGCTTCGTCACTCAGGGTCTGTGTGAACGTGACGGGTGTTCCCGGCCGCAGCGCCTCTAGCAGAGGGGGGGCCACCTCAAGACGCAAGGGGATCTCCACCAGCGTCTCGGTAGACAAGGCGGACGGGTCGAAGGGTCGCTCGGCGGGGAGGGGAGGGTATCGGGCGTGCCACGCGGGATCCCAGCGAAGCGTCTCCAGGACCTCACGCAGATGAAGACGTATCTGGCCTGCCGGGATGTCCAGGTCAACTCGGTCCACGAGCAGCGTGGCCTCGGGCGAATCGGGGCGCATGCCATTGATCAGCCGTAGCCGAAAGGGCGGAGGGCCGACCCGCTCGACTCTCGAGACCCAGTAGTCGGTAGCGTCTCGATGCTCGATCCTCTTGGAGCCATCCAGTATCCTGGCCAACCACTCTCTCTGGATATTCGCGGTGAGCGTGTTGAGCTGCGCCATCGTCTACCTCCGGCCCTATCAGACGCGATACCGCCTTCTCCCCTCGCCACGGTCACGGAAGCGGGGGAGCGCCCTGAAGGCCAGCGAGCGGTGTCAGTACACGCCGAACTCGTCTCTGATCTCGCACATCTGCAGATAGGCTTCGGCGTTCTTCGTTGAGAAGACGCACCCCTCGGTGCCACCCAGGCAGAACCCACCGCCCGGCATGGCGGCTTCGAGGCACTCCAGCGTCCGCTCGCGGATCGCCTCGCGGTCCCCGGTGGCGAGGAGCGCCTCGTCGTCCAGGTTCCCGGCCAGGCACACGCGGTCGCCGATGCTCTCCTTC
>JACQGM010000012.1 GCA_016199585.1 Armatimonadota bacterium | reverse complement strand
CGTCTGAGGGGCGGCTCGGAGCCGCCAAGCGCCCTCGCGGGCGCGGGGTGTCTTCGTCAACGGGCTGACGCCGGCGAGCACGCTCCCAAGCGCCCTCGCGGGCGCAGGGTGTCTTTTCGTCCGAAGGACGGTTGGCCGCCAGGCCCCCGAGACGGGTGCGTTCATGCGCCCGGTAGCCTGCGACGGTTGTTCCCTGACGGGCTGAGACGGAGCGCGGCCCCTGCGGAATGTGCGTGGTACGTAGCGTCGCCGCTCTGTCTGCGACCGTTGCGCTTCCCGCAGACCAACGTGGCGCGCCGAGGAGGAAGGGCGGCGGAGCCGCACCGGCGGGGCGAGGGGCAGACAAGGCACGGCTCTCTCCGTCGCCTCATCTGCCCGTCGCTCGGGTGCGGCACGCTCAGGACGCGATGCTGAATCGCGGGTCCAGGCTGCTGAGGAAGCTGGCAGGGACATAGACGACCCCGCCGCGCTGCACCACCGGCCGGTCCAGCACCACCGCCTGGTCGCCGATGTAGGCGTAGCCGCTGGCGAGGTTGATCAGGATGTTCCGGCCCGCGTACGGGAACGTCACCTGGAGCAACCCCGGCTCGAAATCCGGCAGGGCGACGTCCAGGGCGGCCAGACTCTCGCCGAGGGGCACCATCAGCACGTCGCCCATGATGAAGGTGGGCGACGAATAGGTGAACTGCTGGCCGGCGAAGATGAAGGAGTTGACGGGCGCCGCTTGTGGGAACGGCGCCGGAGCCTCACGGAAGCCCGCTACCCGGATGCGCGAAACCGCGAAATCCGGGTCCAGCCGGCTGAGGAACTCAGACCGGACGTAGGTCACGCTTTCAATCGTCTGTACCGGCCCCGGCAGCGCGATCCGCTGGCCGTCGGCCAGCGCGAACCCACGGCGCAGGTCCAGGCTCACTTGCCGGCCCTCGTGTACGAAGGTGACGATGCCCGCGCCCTGGTACTGGATGTTGGCGGCGCCGATCGCCATCAGCGACTCGCGCAGGGGCACGAGGATGTTGGCGCCCATCGAGATCGGCTCGTTGGTGAACGTTACCTCCTGTTCACCCACGTGGATAATATATCTCTGGGCGGCCACCTGGGCCGCCGTCGGCAGGGCTGCCCCGGCGGCGAGCAGGCCGGCCAGCCCGGCGACTACCACGAGTCTTCTCATCGTTTGCTCGTTCCTTCCCGGGGGGGCGCGATCCCTCCCCGCTATGTGGTCGCCGGAGCCTTACCCGTACCCGCCGGGCGCCAAAACCCGGGGAAAGCTGGTTGGGTGGTTGGGTGGTTCGTGCGGGTCGTCTGCCGCTCAACAACCCGATTCCCTCACGGCCCCACGCGAAGGCCATCCGGCCCGGTGCGGCGCAGCTCGCGCACCACCGCCACCACGCGGTCCACAATGGCCGCCATCAGGCGCTCTCCCTTCGCGGCCGAGGCGTGGGTCGGGAAGCCGAGGACCCCATCCTTCCCCCACTCGGCGGCGTTGCGGGCGATGGAGACGCCGCGCAGGGCCGGGGCCGGCACTCTTTCGCCGTCCGCGATCCTCTCGCGGCACACCAGGTCGGGGCGCAGGTGGAGCATCATCGCGGTCTCCATCTCGCAGGCGTGGCCGGCCGTCTTGCGGGGACCCTCCAGGATCGCCGCGATCTCCGCGCCGGCGACCTCCCAGTACGAGGCGCCCGCCAGGACGGCGTCGGGGTGGCGCACGTCGAGCTGGCGCAGGGCCATCTGCACCGGGTTGGCGTTGCCGCCGTGCCCGTTCAGGACAAGGACGCGGCGGAAGCCGTCGCGAAGCACGCTCTCGCAGATCTCGAGAACCAAGCGCGCGTGGGTGTTCACATCGGCGGTGATAGTACCGTACGGCAGGTGGTGCTGCGAGGCGCCGAGCCACTGCGTCGGCAGCAGAAGCGCCTCGTCGCCCAGGCGCGCCTCCGCGCGCGTCGTCACCGCTTCCAGCAGTATCGTATCGGTGAAGAAGGGCAGGAAGGGCCCGTGCTGCTCACACGAGGCGACCGGTGCCATCACCACCGTCTCGCGCGATACGTCGCGGAGTTGCGGCCAGTTCAGCTCTGCGTATTTCATCTGCGGTTCGCCTTTCGCATATCCGTGATGGCATGTTCGCCCCCGAGCGGGGCGGTGCCTGCGCCACCGACACGGTCCGATCACCCAGGAACCTCCGGCGTTGACAGCGTAGAAGGCAGCAACGGCGTGCTAGTACACCTCGCCACAGATCCGATCAGGCAGCCAGTGGCTTGCCTGCGTAGGTCCACCTGAAGGCCTTCGCCATCGTGCGGTTGAAGTAGTCAACGAAGCCAAGCAGCCTGGCCTTTAGCTTGGCCACGCTGGCGAAGGCCCCCCGCTTCAGTAGCTTCCGCACCAGGATGCTGAACCACAGCTCGATCTGGTTCATCCAGGAGCAGTGCTTGGGCGTGTAGTGGAAGACGATGCGGTGCGCCCGGTCGCTGAGGAAGGCGGCGCGGCTCTTCATCGAGGCCAGAATGCCTGTCTTGCCCTTCTCGCCCAGGTCGATCTCCTCACCCTCGTGCGCTGCCACGAGACGAACCAGCCCTTCCGACTGGTGTGTGTTCAGTTGGTCTACCACGAAGTGCCACTGCCTGACCTCCGCGTCTTGCTCCACCACCTCGCGGATGTGAGCCACGAAGTCCGGCTCTTTGCGCGCATCGCCACAGGACGCCCGCACGTGCCCGGTCACCACGTCCAGGCTGGCGATCAGTGCCTGCGTGTACCGTGGCGCTCATGCTCGAACTCCTGGATTTCCACCTTCCCCGGCGCCATCGGTAGCCCTTCCGCCGCCCGCTCCAATGCCTGAATGCCCGTCTTCTCATCGGTGCATACTGTCCGCTCGCCATGCGCGGCGCGCTCCTTCGCCGTCAGATACACCGTGCAGATCTCCCGGATCCCCGCTTCCTGTGCGGCTACCTCTTCCGGTGTCATCTGGGCAGGCGCCAACTCCCAGTAGCGGATCCGGTGCGGCTTCAAGTCCGCCTCGTCCAGCAAGCGGCTTATCTGCCGGGGCGAGATGCTTTCAGAGCCCCCTTTTTCTCCAGCTCCTCCGCCAACGCCCGTGCGGTCCAGTGCGTGCTCTCCAGCCCACACTCCTTCGGCGGCGTGCAAGTCAGTGCGATCAGCCCACACTGCTGCTCGGCGGTGAACTTCGGCGGCGCTCCGGGTCTCGGCGCGTCGGCCAACCGCTTCTCCACCGCCAAGCCCTTGCCGGCGCTCTCCTGCCATCGCCTTCGCCACAGCTTCACTGTGGGCTCGCAGACACCGAGGCGTCGCCCGATCTGCCGATCACTGAACCCCTCCGCTGCCAGCAAGATGATGCGTCCACGTAGCGCCGTCTGCTGCGGCGTGAGGTGCTTCCTTACCAGTTGCTCCAAAGCATCGCGCTCCTCCTGGCTCAGAGTAACCAAAGGAGGAAACCAGGTCGTGGCTATCGTATGTACCCTCCTGTTCAAGGCCCCGGGGCCGAGTGCCTGATCATACCACGGCCTGTGCGGACGCGCAAATGGCGAGGAACCCTCGCGGTTCACGTTCCAGCGCCACAGGGACAGCCGCCTATATGCCTGAACCATCTTATGTCGCTGCTCAACAGGCCCTTGCTATCCGGGGCCGTGGCCGGGAAGAGCACGCCCACATCCAGTAAGGGACTTCCGCCTAAGTGAACTAGG
>JACQGM010000109.1 GCA_016199585.1 Armatimonadota bacterium | reverse complement strand
GCCTCCCCAGGCGGAAGATGACGCCCCGCTCGTACTCCCGCACCACTTTGATCGCCGACGGCAGAATGAACACCGCCAGCAGGATGATCACGAACAGCAGGCCGCCGCTGATCGCGCCGGCCCCTTCGCCTCCAGGCATGTCACGTCTCCTTTCTCACCCGCAGCGTGAACTTATCCACGCCGACCACCACGGCTCGCTCCCCGGCCGCGATCGGCCCATCTTCGCTCTCGGCGTTCCAGATCTCGCCCTCGGCCAGCACCTTACCGACCGGCGCCACGTCGCGCTTCACCACCACCGATTGCCCCAGCAGCCCCTCCAGGCCCGTGGTGATCCGGAGGCGCTGGGCGCGCAGGCCGGCGCCCACCACGAAGGCGAAGAAGAGCGTCGTGACGACCGTGGCGGACACGATCAGGTGCGCGGAGATGCGCAGGAAGGGATCCGGCGAGCGCACCAGCATGAACGACCCGAAGGCGAAGGCCACGGCGCCCGCCGCCGTGAGGATGCCGTGGCTCGGAACCTTGATGTCGGCGATCATGAGTCCCACGCCGAGCAGGATGAGGAGCAGCCCCACGGTGTTGATCGGGAGCACCGCCAGCGAGTACAGCGCCAGCAGGAGCGCCGTGACGCCGGCGACGCCGGGGAAGATGAGTCCCGGGTTCTGCAACTCGGCGATGATGCCATAGACGGCGATGATCATCAGGATGTAGGCGATGTTCGGATGGGAGAGGCGGTGCAGGAATCGCTCGCGGATATCCATCGGCACCTCCTGCACAGGGGCGCCGGCGGTGCGGAGCGCATGGCCCTCCACCTTGCGGCCGTCGAGCTGGCGCAGCAGATCCATCCGGCTATCGGCGATCAGCTCGACCACGTTCTTCTCCCGGGCCTGCTTCTCGGTGATGGACTGGCTCTGGCGCACCGCCGAGACGTACCACTCGGCGTTGCGGTTGCGCTTCTCGGCCACGGTGCGGATGAACGCCGCCGCGTCGTTGGTCACCTTCTCCGCGACGGTCTTCCCGGTAGCGCCGTCAATCGGGTGCGCCGCGCCGATGTTGGTGCCGGGAGCCATGGCGGCGACGTGCGCGGCGGCGGTGATGAACGTGCCCGCGGACCCGGCCCGCGCCCCGGAGGGGGCGACATAGACCACCAGCGGCACGCGCGCGCCCAGCATCCGGCGCACGATGTCGCGCGTCGAATCGAGCAGGCCGCCGGGGGTATCCATCTCGATGACGACCGCGGCGGCGCCCGCGTCCTCGGCCTCGGTGATCCCGCGGTCGAGATAGCCGGCCACGCTCGGGTCAATGACCCCCTCGACTTGCAGCACGTAGATGGGGGGGCGCGACTGGGCGGGCGCCGGCGCGAGCCCGGCCGCGAAGAGGAGGGCGAGGGCGGTCAGCGACCAGAGGCCCCGGCGTGCCGCCCGGGCACGATCGCGCCGGCGGATTCCCCGCGCGGCCATCCGCTGCTTGAGACGCGGCAGCGCACATTCCATCGTCGAGACCTCTCTCTCCGCCGTACTATACCACAGGGGCGTTTCTTCAGTCAATGCGGCTGCGATCCCGCGATTCCGCACCGGGGCTGGGTCGGCCTCTGCCGATCACTCGGATGTGCATAGGGGTTCCGCTGGTATCCTGTCTCCCCCGGCAGCCGCCGCCATTGTCGCGGCCGATCGCGCCACCGTTGCTCCAGCGCGTTCAGACTCTGCAAGCGTGAAGTACCTATCCTCAACGTCAACGACCTTCATCCCGCGTCACCTCCTGCGTTTCAGGTCCGCTCTCGCTTCCTCGTCGAGGAGTATGCGGCATGCCACCGTCAAGTCCTCCGCTCGACACCGATTGTAGCCGGGCGTCGGGTGAGTGTCAATGGCGCCCTACGGGGGCGCGACCCACCACAGCGTCCACACCACTGCCAGGGCGTTGGCGGGCGCCCCCCCGACCACGACGTTAATCTATTTGTCGAAGACTATTGACTCTGATGTATATACTGATCTATAATATCCGCAGAGCTCCTGTACTGACGGGGGCTGGAGGGACAGACATGGACGTGGAGATGAGAGTCGATTCACTGACGGGCCTGCCGGAGAAGGCCGCCCTGGAGCAGCAACTCAGGGAGGCCGTGGGCAGGAACGAGAAGGCGGTCCTGGCGCTGCTGGACATTGACGGCTTCGCTCGGCTGAACACGGAGCTGGGGACGGAGGTCGGGGACCGCGTCCTTCGGGAGCTGGCGGGCGTGCTCCGGGAGGAGGCGGGCGCGACGGCCTATCGTGTGTCAGCAGACGAGTTCGCCCTTCTGCTGCCGGGACTCAGCCTGGAGCAGGGCTTCCTGCGGATGGAGGCACTGCGGGCGCGCGTGAGCCAAGAGGGGGAGCGCTTCGGTCTGCCGGAAGGAAAGGAGCTGACGCTCTCGGTGGGCGTGACGCAGTCGGAGCGCGACGGAAAGACCGCCGGGGAGATCCAGAACGCCGCCTACGTGGCTCTCCTTACGGCCAAGGAGAACGGCGGCAACCAGGTGGCGCTCCCCCCCAACGAGCAGATGGTGATGAAGTCGTGCTACTACCCGGCGACGCTCCTGCGCAGCCTGAAGGCGCTGAGCGAGCGGCGCCAGACCACCGAGTCGGCGCTCCTGCGCGAGGCCCTCAACGATCTGCTGCGCAAGCACGAGCCAAAGGGGAACAGATGGCAGCGCTTCACCGACCGGGCGAAGCGGACCGTGTTCTTCGCCCGGGAAGCGGCGATGGACCTCGGGGACAACTGGATCACTCCTGAGCACCTGCTCCTCGGCCTGATGCGTGAGTTAGACAGCGTGGCCAACCGCGTGCTGCTCCGCACTGGGGTCCCGCCCGAGCGCATCCGCGCTGAGATGGAGCGGCAGGTGCCCCGCGGCCCCGGCGGCACGACACAGGACTTCACGCTGGACCCGCGCTCGCGGAAGGTGCTGAACCTGGCGGACGCCGAGGCGAAGCGGATGGACCAGAACCACATCGGCACGGAGCACCTGCTGATGGGTCTGATCGAGGTGGGGGGCCTCGCCTCAGAGGTGCTGGCGGATCTCGGGCTGACCGCGGATGGCGTGCGCCGGGAGATCGCCGCCTATCTGCAGGGGGAGCCGGCACCACCACCCGCCGGACAGCCGGCCAGTGACGGCGAGGAGAAGGCGGGCGGGAAGGACGCGGGAGGCTGAGCGGGCGTGCTGCTGCCGGGGGCGGGGGGCGAGGCCGGTTGCCCTTGCTCCTTGCCCCTGTGTGCATTCGGAGTTGGTGCCGGGCCGGGGGTGTGCTATAATCATCCGCGGCAGCGCCTTGTAGGATGGATGTCCCAAGGGGGCGGCGGCGAGGCGTGGGAGGACAAGACGATGGCACCGATGATCCGGGCTCACTTCGACGGGAAGGTGATCGTGCCCGATGAGCCGGTGGATCTGCCGGTCGGGCAACCGCTGACGGTAGAGCTGCACGCTGATGGAGACGGCGAACGACCGCAACCGCCGCTCTCCGTAGCGGAACGCCTGCGCCGGGTGGACGCAGCGGCGGGGCGGCTTTCGGCGCCCGCCCCGGCGCCCGAATCGCTGCGGCGAGAGAACCTGTACGAGGAACGGCCGTGAGGGTGCTGCTCGACACCAACATCCTGCTCCGGCACGTCAACCGGGCGGATCCTCAGCACGAGGTGGTGCGTCTGGCTGTACGCCACCTCACGGCGAATGGCTGGGACCTCTGTATCGCGCCGCAGAGCATCTTCGAGTTCTGGGTGGTAGCGACGCGTCCGCCGGATGTGAACGGCCTCGGGCTGGATCCCTCCCGGACCCGGCAGGAGGTTGAGGTACTGCTCGACACCTTCGGCCTCCTGCAAGATCCAGATGATCTCGTGCAGCGCTGGCTGAGCCTCTGCGCCACCCACGCCGTCTGTGGGCGGGCAGCCCATGACGCCCGGCTCGTCACAGTCATGCTGGCACACGGTATCGGGTGCCTGTTGACCCTCAACCCCGGCGACTTCAGGCGCTACGCGGAAGTCACGTGCCTGGAGCCCGCGGAGGTGGGTGCGGGGTAGCCGGATCTCCGTCGGCTCCTGGCCGCCGCGCTGGATCGCTACGTCCTGCTCACGGACGCGCGGCAAGAACGGATGCCGTACGCCAGGGGAACGCGGCCCGTCTGAGCGGTGAGCCGGCTGCGCCGCCCGCCGGGCAGCCGACCGGTGACGGCGAGGAGAAGGCGGGCGGGACGGAGACCGAAGGGTGAGAGGTCGCACCCCCGCGCAAGATCGGGGCGACGCCAGGAACCGGCCGCCCCCTCGGCGGCCGGCTCCTGGCACAGCGGTCACGCGCCCGTGCCGGACGCCCGCAAGGTGTGGCCGCCCCCGGCGGCGAATCGAAGCACATGCGTCGTGTGGAGCACGTGGTCGTCGGGGCGGGACCGGGAGGCCTGCGCGCGGCGGAGGTGCTGGCGCTCGCCGGCCGCGAGGTGCTGGTCCTCGAGCGCAGCCCGGTGTTCGGCGACAAGGTGTGCGCCGGCGGCCTCACCACGAAGGCGGCCGACCTGCTGGCGCGCATGGGGCTTCCCGATGCCCTCTGCCGCCGCTCCCTCGCCCACGGCTCCTTCCTCGGGGAGGATCCCATCCCGCTCGACCCCCGGCTCGGCCGGGTGCGCACCCTCTCGCGGCGGGCCCTGGGGGAGTGGCAGGTGGGTGTCACTCGCGCCGCCGGCGCCGCGGTGCGGGCGGGCGCGAGTGTCGTCGCCGTGGACCTCGGTGCCCGGTCCATCACTCTGGATGGCGGCGAGACAATCGGCTGGGAGCACCTGATCGGCGCGGATGGCTCTCGCTCCCTCGTGCGCCGGGCCCTGGGTCTTTCCTGCTCCCGCCGCTACTTCGCCGCCGAGTACAACGTGCCCGGCGACCATGAGGATCGCCTGCTGATCTTGCTGGACTCGCGGTCCCTGGCGCAGGGGTACTTCTGGGCCTTCCCTCAAGTCGGCTACACCTCATTCGGTTGCGGCGCCGACAGGACGCTCGTGTCCCCGCGCGCGGTCTGCCGCTACCTGCGGGCGCGCCTGGCGAAGCTCGGTGTCTCGACCGGAGACGTCCCCCTGGAGGGCGCCCTCATCGAGGTGGGGCACGCCGGCGTTCACTTCGGCCGCGCGCACCTGGTGGGAGACGCGGCGGGCCTCGCCTCGCCGGTGACCGGGGAAGGGATCTACGCCGCGCTCGCCTCCGGCGAAGACGTGGCGCGGCGCCTGCTCGACCCGGGCTGGCCGCAGCCCCTGCTTCGGGGCTGGCAGCGCACGCGCGCCCTGCACGGCGGGATCGCCCGGCTCTGGCGCCACGAAGCGGCCCGCACGCTCTCCTACCACGCCCTGCGAGCCCTCTGCCGGCATCCGTTCGGCAGACGCGCCGTCACCGGGATCTTCGCCGGTTAGGCGCCCCGCGCGCCGCCGCATCGGCCCCCCGGGGGAGTGGGACGCCCATCCGCTGCCCCTCCAGGGGTCTTTGTTCGCGCGAGGGAGTTGACAGCGGGCTGAAGATGGGGTATGATAGGGCGTCGGCGCTCGGCGTCGGAGCTGGCGTGGAGGAGATGAGGGAGAAGGCGGGACGTGTTCTGGGGCTCCTGGAGCAGGCGTACGGTCGCCCGCAGCTTCGCGGCAAGCGTGATCCCCTTGATCAGCTCGTTCTGACGGTGCTCTCCCAGAGTACCTCCGATGTGAACTCCGTTCGTGCGCACGCGGCGCTGCGGGCCCGCTATCCCACCTGGGAGGCGGTGCTGGCGGCGCCGGAGGCGGAGGTCGCACGGACGATCCGACCCGGCGGCCTGGCTGGTGTCAAAGCCGGCCGCATCCAGTGCATCCTGAGCGAGATCCTCCAGCGCGAAGGCCGGCTGGACCTTACCTTTCTGAACGACGTGCCGTCGGAGCCGGCGCGTGCCTACCTGGTCACGCTCCCGGGGGTTGGCCCCAAGACGGCGGCGTGCGTGCTGCTCTTTGCGCTGGGGCGCCCGGTGCTGCCGGTGGACACGCACGTGCATCGGGTGTCGCGGCGTCTCGGGCTGATCGGTGCGACAACGAGTGCGGAGAAGGCCCACAGCGAGCTGCAGGCGCTGCTGTCGGAGGAGCAGGTGTTCGCCTTCCATCTGAACCTGATCACCCATGGCCGGCGCGTCTGCCGGGCGCTGTCGCCCTGCTGCGACGGGTGCTCACTCCGGCCGGAGTGCGCCTACAGGAGTGCGGACGAGTACCGAGTACGGTGAGCGGCGGAACCGCCGAGGCTCCGCCCAGCGCACGTGCCAATCTCGGATCTGCGATCTGAAATCGGCACAAGGGGATCGTGCATGCGGGATGTCAACCTGGTGATGATCGTGGGCGAAGTGTCCAAAGCCCCCGTCCTCCGCGTGAAGCCCTCCGGCCTGCCGAAGACGGAGTTCACGGTGGAGGTTGAGCGACCCAGATCGCCGACCAGCGACAAGCGCATGACTGACATGTTTCTGGTGGACACGTGGGACGGCTTGGCCGAGGAGTGCATCGGCGCGCTTCGCCGGGGGGACCGCGTGGCGGTCGTCGGGCTGCTGCAGCGGGAGATCTTCACCAACCGCGACGGCGAGCGCGAACACCTCACCATCATCAAGGCCAAGTACGTGCGCTGTCTTCCGCGCCAGATGGACGCGGAGCTGCCGACCGTCGAGGCGATCCGCAACGACGTGTGGACGATTGACATGGCGTTGGGTTACCTGGGCATGGCGAAGTCAATCTTCTTCGGGAGCGCGCGGGACGTTGATGCTAACCGATGACGGGGGCTGCTTCGCATGCGGCCCCCGCAACGCCTTCGGGCTTCACCTCGAATTCCGCACCGTGGGGGATGAGTACCTCACCAGCTTCACCCCGGCCAGCCACCACCAGGGCTTCGCGGGCGTGGTACACGGCGGGATCCTGACCACGGTGCTCGATGAGGTGATGGCGCGCTTCCTCTGGGCGCGCTCGATCCCGGCCGTGACCGCCGAGATCAAGGTGACGCTGCGGCAGCCGGCGCGCATCGGCGAGCCGCTCACCGTGTCCGGCCGCATCCTGCGCGACGCACGGCGCCTGATCCTCTGCCAGGCGGAGGCCCGCCGCGCCGACGGCACGGTGGTCGCGGCGGCCGAGGGGAAGTTCGTGCGCGTGGGACCCGCCCCGCCCGGGGGTGCGTGATGGCCGAGATGGAGAGGCATCGATCCGGCACCGGGGGCGGCCTCGCGCGTCGAGCGCCGCTGCTCTCCTCGCGGGCGGCACTTCGCCGCTGCTGTGCTCTCTGGCTGGCCGTACCTCTGGCGGCCGGTCTCGGCGCTGCCGCCCCGGGCGCCCCCGAGGGCGAGGCGGCCCCACCTGCCGCCGAGCCGGCGGCGGGTGCTGTTGTGGAGACGCGCCCCGAGGCGATCTTCCCCTTCACCCTCGCCCAGCGGGTGAGGGTGGACCGACGGTTCGCGGGCTGGGCGCTGGAGAGCGTCACGATCGTGCGCCGGCCCCACGCGCGGCCGGAGTTCCGGACGTGGATCGCGGAGGCGCGCACCCGATCCACCGGCACTCGCCAGGTCTTCCCGCGAGTCCGCGTCATGCTCTACCGGGAAGGGCGCTATCTCGCCACCTGCTTCATGCCGCCGCGCACCGACCCCTATCAGAACCTGGAGCCGCGGCGCTCGCGTCGCTTCTCCGGCGCCGTCGCCCTCCCGAAGGGGACCGACCCCGATGCATTCTGCGTGGACGACGTGGCCGAAGTGCTCGCCTACACCTCACAGGAGGGGCTTCCGGCCGACGAGGCCGCGGCGGCGGGCAAGCCCGTCTGGATGGTGCAGATCGACCGTCGGCTGCCCGCCACGTGTGCCACGAAGAGCGCGCGGGGCTGCGTCTTCGAGACGCCCGACGGCCGCCGCTATCTCCGTCTTCCCAACCGCGAAACCTTCCTCGAGGGCAGCGTGCCCCCGGAGCGCCTGGACCCGGAGGCGCTGAAGAAGGCGCGTGCCCGCGGCCAGTGAGCGCGGCAGGGGAGACAAGCGTCAATACGGGGTTGCGCCCGCAGCGCCTCCAGGAGGCGGGGCTCGCTTCGCTGGTGGATGCGGTGGTTCGGAAGCAGGGCCATTTCATTTTGACCCCTGCCCTGCGAGAGCGTTGGCACTTGGTCCGAAGCGGGGTGTGGGCCGTTTGCCACGGAGCGCCGGTGCCCGACCGGCTGGAGGTGGCGTGAGGGGGATGCGCTCGTCGGGAGACCAGCCCGATTCTCGGG
>JACQGM010000122.1 GCA_016199585.1 Armatimonadota bacterium | reverse complement strand
CCTCACGGACGCAGAAAGCCTTCTCCCGTCCGAAGGACGGCCAGCCGTAGGCTCGGAGCACCCCGGTTTCATACCGGGTGGCACCAACCCACGCCTTATGTTAACGCCTATGGGGTCGGGGGGGTTAGGTATGCTGGCGCGACCAAGTACCCCCACAAATCGGAACACTACTGCCGGGGAGAGGACTGGACGGGGGGGCGCAGAAGGAGATACCGGGCGGGTGCGGATGCGGGTCCAACGGCGCTGCCCGCCGCCGTGGGAGGAGCGCCGGATGGCACACGGAGGAGCGCAAGATGATCCAGGCGTCCATGATTCGAGTCGCCCTGGCCGCGGCACTCCTGTCGCTGGCCGGTATCGCGTGGACAACGGAAGGCCCACCCACGCGGGGAGGAGAGACGATGCTCAACGTCAAGGATTTCCAGAACGTTCCGAGCCTCACCGGGGGGATCCAGGAGACCGTGGATGCCCTGCCCGAAACGGGCGGGCTGGTCTTCATCCCACCCGGAACCTACCTGCTCCACCGTCAGATCCAGTTGCCCGACCACGTGGAGCTGGTGGGCGCCGGCCGCGCCACGGTGCTGAAGAAGGACGACGAGTTCTGCCTCCGCCTCACCGAGGATGCCAGGAAGGGGCAGGACTACGTGATCGTGGACGACGGCTCCAGGGTCACTCCCGGCATCTACGTGGCTGTGGGCGACGACAAGCTGCACAACCGCATCACGTACTTCAGCGAAGGCTTCGTCAAGTCGGTGGAGGGGAACCGGATCAACCTCACCTGCACGATGCAGCGCGACTACGCGCGCGACGGCGACGCGCGCCTGATGAACCAGTTCCCGATTGTGGTTCCGGGGCGGAACTGCCTGATCCGCGACCTGGCGATGGACGGCAACCGCGCCCACCAGACCCAGCGGCGCCGGAAGGACCTGGTCGGCTGGCTCTCCACCGGGGTCTACAACATGGGGAAACAGTCGAAGGTCGTCAACTGCTGGATCTACGACATGCTGCAGGATGGGATCATGTACTGCGACTACGAGTCCGGCGTGGTCTCCAACTGCACCATCTACGGCAACGGGAACATGGGCATCCACCTGGGCGGCGGGCCGAAGGCGATCATCATCGGCAACGAGGTCTTCAACAACTCCAGCGATGGCATCTACCTCTGCTACGGCAACTGGGGCATCGTGGTCAACGGCAACGTGATCCACCACAACGCGGGCAACGGCATCGGCGGCATCAGCCGGGGCGACCCAACGCGCGACAGCACCGACGACCGCTACGGCGTCTTCAGCAACAACGTGATCTTCCGCAACGGGCTGAGCGGCATCCACGCCGACCCCGGCGCGCGCGACGTGATCATCACCGGCAACGTCTGCATGGACAACGGCCAGCGCAACGGGCGCGCCGCGGGCATCTTCCTCGAAGGCGCATCCACCTGCATCGTGAGCAACAACCGCTGCCTCGACGACCAGGACACTCCGGCGCGCCCCCTCGCCGAAGACGCGCGCGCCGGCCAGAGTGAGGTGACGATGGTCGAGACCGGCCTGAACGAGTGCCGGATCCAGGCGGGGCAGCGGGTGAAGGTGTGCGCCGGGAGCAGATCGGAGATTCAGACGGTTACGGAGGTTCGGAGGACGGGACACCACCGGTACGCCCTGACACTGGGGGGAGCACTCCAGCACGATTACACCGCCAAGCCGGAGGGGAAGTTGGTGCCGCAGAAGTCGCAAGCGTGGGGCATCATCGAGGGGTGGAGCCGGGAGGAAGGCGGCGAGAACGTGATCACCGGCAACATCTGCCGGGGCAACCTCCTCGGCGACATCCTCTGGAGCGGCAGGGACACCCAGGTTCACGGGAACGTCGGCAAGGCGGTGCCCATCAAGCCGGAGCGATCCCGGGATACCTACTTCCCGGCGCCTTGGGACAAGTAGCAGGTGGCGCTGCCTCCTGCCCCACGGCGCGCGCCGCCTCACGCCGTCGTGGGCGCGCTCTCCCTCAGATACGGATCGCGCTCCGGCACCGGCCGCGCGCTGAAGAAGAGACGCCGCGCCGGCAGCACGAAGAGGGGCGCCAGCCCGAGGGGAATGAGGATCTCCGGCAGGCCGAGGCGCATCGGCAAGCCGGGCGCCGGCGCCACCAGCAGGTAGAGGTCCAGCCAGCGCCCGACGAGGACGACGGCGCAGACCTTCAGGAGCCAGCTCCCGGAGCGCCGTCCCCGGCTGGGCAGGAGCAGCGCCACCGGGGCGACCCAGTTCAGCACCAGGTTCAGCGGAAAGAGCCAGGCCCAGGCGCCCTCGCGCCAGCTCGCGTAGTAGACCGCCTCCTCGGGGATGTTGGTGTAGTAGATCAGCATGTACTGACAGAACCAGATGTAGGCCCAGAAGGTGCTCGCCGCGGCGGTGAGGCGCACCAACTCGTACAGGTGGCCGTCGCCCACCACCGGCAGGTGTCCCTCACGGCGGAGGAGGATCACCATCGCCAGGGTCACAACGGACCCGCCCAGCAGCAGGCCCGCGAGCAGGTAGGCGGGGAAGAGGGTGCTGTACCACTCCGGCTGCAGCGACATCACCCAGTCGAAGCTGGCGAAGATGAAGGTGGCCGCGAACGCGACCAGGAACCCGGCGGAGAGCCTCTGGCTCCGGCGGGTGTGGGCCACGTCGCCGTCGTGGTCCTGCGCTCGCGAGTGGCGGCGCAGGAGGCGGGAGAAGAGCATCCACACCCCGAACGCGATCGCCGTGCGCGCCAGGAAGAAGGGGGCGTTCAGGTACACGGCCTTGTGCTGCAGGTGAGGGCTGCCCGCCACTCTCTCGGGATCCAGCCAGGGGTAGAGCGCCCGACCCCCCGCCGCGAACAGGATCACCATCAGGGCGAAAGCGATCGGCAGGTAGGCGCTCATCGCCTCGGGCACCCGCCGGAACGCCACCAGCCACGCCCCGCTGAAGGCGTAGTTGAGCGCCACCAGCACCGTGCCCCCCAGGGCCGGCAGCAGGAAAAAGAGGTTCCCGAGCAGCAGGCTGGTCCAGGCGCGCCTCGGGTCCACCGCCAGGGCGACGGCGAATGCCACCAGCCCCGCCGCCCCCAGCGCGATCAGCACCCTCCGGCGGCGCTCACAGCCATCCTCGCGGTGTGCTGCCATCTCGTCACGCTCCCACACTCCCATGCTCCCATGCTCCCCGATGTTCGACACCCGCCTCACGGCCTCGCCGCCTGCAGCGAGCGAATGTAGCGGACCACTTGCCATCGCTCCTCCCGGGAGAGCTGAGCGGCATAGGATGCCATCTTCTTCCGCCCCAGGGTGATGGTGTGGAACACCTCGCCGTCGCGCAGCTTCCTGGACTGCTCCGAGTGGAAGCTGGGCGGGTTGGGGAACTTCGGGATGATCGGCCCATCACCGTTGCCCGTGGCGCCGTGACACGTCGCGCAGAAGGTGTCGTAGAGGCGCTTCCCCTCCTTCAGGCTCCGGGGTGTGGCCGGAACCGGGTTGCGCAGCTCGACGCCCGCCCGCTGCCGGTCGGCGTCGGTGGGGGCGTAGTGGAAAGCGTGCGCGCCGCGGGCCAGCGTTCCGGGCACCGGCGGCTGCAGCGTGCCGCCGCCCGCCAGCACCGGGTTGCCGGTCTGGGCGCGGTAGGCCGGCGAGGCCGCCATCTGTGTCGGGAGCTGCCAGTTCGGCTGCGTCGGATCGCGCCGCGCCCCCCACAGCCCGCCCAACACCACCACGGGGAGCAGGATGACGCCCCCCCACGCGAGCGACCGCATCATGCCAGCTCATCTCCTTCCACGACGGTGACGGCGCCCTCCGCGCCCAGCGTCGCCATCATCTCCTCCAGCGCCACCGAGGCATCCACATCCTGCAGCGCCAGCGCGAAGCGATCGTCCGTGGTGCGCGCCAGGCGCGGCGCCCGGTTGCCGGGCCACATGCCGGTGCGCGCGAAGAGCGCGCCGACGCCGATCAGCCCGGCGAAGAGCACGGTCAGCTCGAAAGCCACCGGAATGAACACCGGCCAGGAGTTGAACGGCTGCCCGCCGACACGCAGCGGCCAGTCATAGACCGACACCCACACCTGGAGAGTCAGGCCCACCGCCAGTCCGGCGATGCCGGCCCAGGCGCCGATCCAGGTCAGGCGCGAGGGCCTGAGCCCCATCGCCTCGGAAAGGCCGTGTACCGCGAAGGGGCTGAAGGCATCCAGGATCCGGTAGCCGCGCCGCCGCGCCTCGCGCGTGGCCCGCAGCAGGTCGCGCTCGTGCTCGAAATAGGCGACGCAGTAGCGCGCGGTGATCGCCGCCTCGTCCACCCCGGACCGGCGCCGCCGCCACCAGGGCGGGGCGGGGTGAACATCCGGGCCCGCCCCCGCGTCGTCGTGGGCGGGGCGAACATGCGGGTCCGACTCGGCGGGTAGCGGACCGTGGCCGCGCGCGTAATCCAGCACGCCCTTGATCTCGGCGATGGAGATGACCGGGAGAGCGCGGGTGAAGAGGAGGAAGAGCGCGAAGAAGAGGCCGAACATGCCGACCATGATCGCCGCCTCGTTGGCCGTGGGCGCGTACATCGTCCAACTGCTCGGCAGGTAATCGCGGTGCAGGGAGGTGACGATGATCACGAAGCGCTCGAACCACATCCCGATGCTCACGAAGAGGCAGACGGCGAGCATGACCGGGATGGAGCGCCGGGCGCGGGAGAGCCACAGCACCTGCGGCGCCGCCACGTTGCTGAAGACCATCAGCCAGTAGGCCCACCAGTAGGGGCCGGTGGCGCGGTTCACGAAGGCGGCCAACTCGTACTGGTTGCCGCTGTACCAGGCGATGAAGAACTCGATGCCGTAGGCGGAGCCCATCACCACGCTGGCCGCCAGGATCACCTTGCACATCCAGTTCAGGTGCTGGGGCGTGATGTAGGCCTCCAGGCCCATCACCTTGCGCGTCACCAGCAGCAGCGCCAGCACCATCGCGAACCCCGAGAAGACGGCGCCCACCACGAAGTAGGGCGGGAAGAGGGTCGTGTGCCAGCCCGGGATCACCGACGTGCAGAAGTCGAAGCTGACGATGCTGTGGACCGACACCACCAGGGGCGTCGCCAGGAGCGCCAGGAGCGCGTAGATCGTCTCATAACGGTGCCAGATGCGCGCGGAGCCGTTCCACCCGTGAGAGAGGAAGCCGAGGATCGTCCGCGGGATCCGCCCCTTCGCCCGGTCGCGCAGCGTCGCCAGGTCCGGGATCATCCCGATATACCAGAAGACCAGCGAGATGATGAAGTAGGTGGAGATGGCGAAGAAGTCCCACAGCAGCGGACTGCGGAAGTTCACCCACAACGTGCCCCGGTTGTTCGGGTAGGGCAGGATCCAGTAGAAGTACCACGGCCGGCCCATGTGGATGAGCGGGAACGTGGCCGCGCACATCACGGCGAAGATCGTCATCGCCTCGGCCGCGCGGTTGATGGACGTGCGCCACTTCTGGCGGAAGAGGAAGAGCACCGCCGAGATGAGGGTGCCCGCGTGCCCGATCCCCACCCAGAAGACGAAGTTCGTGATGTCGAAACCCCACCCGACGGTGCGGTTCAGGCCCCAGGCGCCGATGCCGACGGTCATCTCGTAGGCGATCGCCGCCACGCCCACGGCGAACGCGCCCGCCGCGAGGAGGAACGCGGCCCACCAGGCGGCCCCGGGCCGCTGACCGACGAGCCGGGCGATCTCCGCCGTCACCTCCCCCGGCGTCCGCGCCGGCTGCACGAGCGGCTCTCTCAGGTTCGACAGGGGAGCTGCGCTCACGAGCGGTCCTCCTTCACCTTCGCCAGGTAGTGAACCGCCGGACGGCGGTTCAGCTCCTCGAGCACGCGGTAGCTGCGCCCCGAGCGCGCGATCTGCGAGACGCGGCTGTTCGGGTCCGCCAGGTTCCCGAAGACGATCGCATCCGCGGGGCAGCTCTGCTCGCAGGCGGTGCGCACCTCGCCATCGCGGACGGCGCGGCCCTCGCGCCGCGCCTCCAGGCGGGCGGCCTGAATGCGCTGGATGCAGAAGCTGCACTTCTCCATCACGCCCCGGGTGCGCACCGTCACATCCGGGTTCAGGCCCAGGTTCTCGACCGGATCCCGCCCGTCGTGGTTGAACCAGTTGAACCGGCGCACTTTGTAGGGGCAGTTGTTGGCGCAGTAGCGCGTGCCGACACAGCGGTTGTAGACCTGCACGTTCAGGCCCTGGTCGTCGTGGACGGTGGCGAGTGCCGGGCACACCGTCTCGCAGGAAGCGTTGTCGCAGTGCTGGCACAGCATCGGCTGGTGGAGGACGCGCGGCGCCGCCGGGTCGCCCGTGTAGTAGCGGTCAATGCGCAGCCAGTGCATCTCGCGGCTGCGGCGCACCTCGTCGCGACCGACGGCCGGCACGTTGTTCTCAATGTCGCAGCTCGCCACGCACGCGGAGCACCCCGTACACTTCTCCAGGTCAATCGCCATGCCCCACTTGTAGTCGGGGTACTCGTGCTCTTCCCAGAGACTGCTCTTCACCCCGGCGTGGGCGTCGTGGCGCTCCCCGGCGTGCTCGTCCGGCGCGATCTCCTGCACGATCGGCCGGCCCTCCATCGAGCCGTGTACCTGGGTGCGCGCGAACTCATAGGCGCCGGCGGCGGCGACGCTCAGGGCGGCCAGCGGCGCGGCGCCCTGCCGCCGGCCCTCTCGCACTCGAACCAGCGGGTAGGCATCCGCGCCGAGGCCGCTTCCTACCGGGCCGGCGCTCCTCCGGCCGTAGCCGAGCGCCACCGAGAGGGTGCGCGCGTGCTGGCCCGGCTGGATGTGCGCCGGCAGCTTCAGCGACCGGCCACCCAGGGAGAGCGCGACGAGCTGGCCCTGGGCGATGCCCTTTTCCCTGGCGAGCGCCGGCGAGATGAGGGCGGCGTTGTCCCAGGCGATCTTGGTGATCGGGTCGGGCAGCTCTTGCAGCCAGGCGTTGTTCGCCCCGGATCCGTCGCCCATCGCCACCGGCTGGAACACCTCGACCTCGAGCGACCGCGGCGCGGCGCCCCGCGCGTCCAGGCGCGCCGCCGCCGCGGCAGCGACCGCCGCCGGGAGCGCGGGCAGGCGGCGCGGTGGCGGCGCTACCTCCACGAAGCCGCGCTGGAGCACCGCGTCCCAGTCCGGCACGGCGCGTTGGCGCGGGAGGATCTGCGCGGCCCAGTGCCGCTTCAGGTACTCGTGGAAGGTGCCGCCGCGCCCACCCCACGTCAGCAGGCTCTCCTCGAAGGCGCGCGTCTGATAGAGAGGGCGGATCGTGGGTTGGAACAGGCTGAAGCGGCCCACCTGCGGCTCCGCGTCGCCCCAGGCTTCCATCGGGTGGTGGGCCGGGCAGTGGTGCGTCGCGGCGGCCGACGTCTCATCCGGCGCCGTGGCGAAGGAGACCGAGCAAGGCACGCGCTTCATCGCCGCGACGAACGCCCCGGCCTCCGGCCACGTGTAGGCCGGGTTGCACCCGTGGACCAGCAGCACCGCCACCTCGCCGCGCACCATCTCTTCGATCAGCCGGATCATGTCGGCGTCCCGGCCCTGCTTCTGCAGCGAAGGGCGCGACAGGTCTGCCGTGCGCCCCGCGCTTCCGAGCGCCTCGTTGAGCGCGGCGACCAGGAGCTGCACGTCCACGTCGCCGGAGTCCGCCACCACCAGCCCGCGGCCGCGCGCCGCCAGCAGCGCCGCCGCGGCGGATTCGAGGGCCGCCTTCGCCTCGGGCGGCACGCCTGGAGCGCCCGCTGATCTCAGCGCACTCCATTCCGACCCGGCCCTGCGCGCCACCATCGCCGACAGCGCCCGCACGCACGCCGCCTGCTCCGAGGGCGCAATCGCCACCCGGCGCGTCGCGTTGCTCCCTGTGAGGGAGAGCCTGGACTCAAACTGGATGAGCCTTCGGCGGCGGGAGGCCGGAGGGTGTAGGGGTGTGGGGGTGTGGGG
>JACQGM010000121.1 GCA_016199585.1 Armatimonadota bacterium | reverse complement strand
CGTAGGGGCCGCGCTCCGTCTCGGCCCGTCTGGCGTGTCCGTAATCATGAACCCAGAGCAGTCACAACGTGGACGTGAACTTGACACCCTCCTGCTTGCTGTGCTATACTGCGGTCAGACGGGAAGCTCGGTGCTCGTCCTCGTGGCGGGTGCCCCGCATTCCGCCGACGACGAAAGGAGTTCCACCCATGCGCGACGCAGCCATTCCCCCGGCCGGGCGCGCTCGCCGGCAGGCACCCATCCTCTGCTGGCTGCTGACCGGTCTCCTCACCGGTGCCGCCCTCTCGCCCGCGCTCGCCGCACCACCGAAGCGGGCCGCCCAGCGGTCCACGAAGGTCGCTATCAAGAAGGTCACTGCGGAAACCTCGCCCGTGATGACGAATCTGGCGCCGACGATCCACGACCAGATCGCCATCCTGGAGCGCTCCGCCGCCTTCTGGCGCAGCGCCGGCACGAGCGTCGGGGGTGTTGACCAGCGGACGGCGTGGCTCCTCTCGCTGGCCTGCCAGGAGCGGGCACTGCGGCTGCGGGCGCGCCGGGCGAGGCAGGAGGGCGACCATGGACAGGCGTCTCTCATGGTCAGCCGCGCGGAGTCCGTGCGCCGCCAGTGGAGACGTCCGGCCCCCTCGCGTCAGATGCAGCCCGGCATGATGCAGCCCGGCATGATGGTTCCCGGGATGGATCCTGGCATGATGATGGACCCCGGTGGCGCTGCCATGCCGTATGGTGGGATGGCGATCGATCCGGGTGGCGCTGCCATGCCGATGGGCGGGATGATGGACCCGGGTGGCGCGGCCATGCCGTATGGTGGGATGCCGATCGATCCGGGCGGCGCCTCGATGCCGATGGGCGGCATGATGATCGATCCGGGCGGTGCCGCCATGCCGATGCCAATGCGGTAAAGGCGGTGCCATACCGCGTTCACGTGCCCGCCACCCAGTGCGCCGCTGCCAGGACGTCCGCCGGCCGGATCGGGTCGAGCCACTGGTAGGGGGACGTCTGAACGCGCTGCTCGCGAGGATCGGCGTTGCCGTGCATCCCTCGAAGAGTGACGACGCGCTCGCCCAGCACGCCGGTGCGCGCCGGATCGGTGAAGCCGAAGAGCGCCACGGTGGGTACGCCGAGGGCCGCGGCGATGTGCGTCGGCCCGCTGTCGCCCCCTACGAAGGCGGAGCAGCGCTTCACCAGGGCGATGAACTGGCGCAGCGTCAGCCGTCCGGCCAGGCTCAGGCAGTTGGGCGCTGCGTGAGCCAGGGCTTCTGCCGCCGCCTCCTCGCCCTTGCCCCCGAACGCCACCAGGCGCGTGCCCTGGTTCTCGGCGGCCAGGCGTGCGAACTCCACCAGGCGTTCCGGTCGCCAGCACTTCTCCGGGTAGGTGGCTCCCACGTGCAGGCCCAGCACGAAGGCTGCGGACGCCAGGCCCAGCTCGGAGCGACAGGCGCGTGCCCACGCATCCTCCTCGGGAGTGGTGTAGAGACGCGGGTTCCGGCCCGCGCTCGCACCCCCGGCGGCGCGCGCCAGCTCCAGGTAGTCGTCCACGCAGTGCCGCCCGGCGTCCTCGCGCACCCGGCCGTTGAGAAACCACCGCGGCTCCGGGGCATCGAAGCCCCAGCGCTGCCGGCAGCCGGCCAGCACGCCCCAGGCGGCCAGCTCGGCCGACCGCGGCGAGAAGCTGATCGCGAGCCGGCAGCCTTCCGCCCGCAGATCGCAAAGCGCACGCCACCGCCCAGCCAGCGTGAAGGGGCGCTTCACCACGCGCGTGACATCCGGGTTGGCCGCCAGCACGTCGAGCGCCCGCTCCCCTACCACGGCGGTGATCGGCGCCTCCGGGTAGCCGCGGCGCAGCGCCGCGAGCGCGGGGGTGGTGAAGAGCACGTCGCCGATGTAGTTCAGGTCGAGGGCGAGGATGGCACTCACGGCGGGCATCGGGATCGGTTCCTACTCCGGAAATGGCAGCGACGGCTCGCTGGTGGGCCGGGCGCGGCGCATCCGGGGGGGCATGGCGCCGGAGTTGCCGTAGCGCGGATCGGCGTTCCCCTCATCCAGAGTCCAGACCCCCTCCGCTCCCGGCTCCTCGCTCGCCACCTGGTAGCCGAACCCGCCGTAGAGGAGCACGGAGTAGAGGTCGCAGGCGAGGGGGCGGTGGGCGACGGCCGGGTAGATCGCCTGGAAGATGGCGTCGTAGGTCAAGGGACCGCGCTCGGCGAGGAGCGCCCCGACCATCGCCTCCATTTCATCCGTGGTCACCGGCGCCGCAGCCGGGCGCAGGGCCACCGATGCCCGGTCGCCGTGCTTGCGCAGGGTGAGGAGCGTGTTCCCTTTGAGGGTGCTGTCGTACTGGCGCTGAACGAAGGAGAGCTGATCCTGGCCGAGCATCTCGGCGCCGACCCATTCGAGGCCCGTGGCCTCGATGGCCTCGCGCCAGTCGTTCAGCACCTCGGCGTACCGCGCCGCGTAGTTGATGGTGAGCAGGCGTCCGGGGCGCAGCACGCGCGCCAGCTCGGCGAGCGCCCGCGCCATGTCGGTGCGGAACTCCTCCTGCCAGGGGAAGATCTCCTGCTCGAAGGGGAGCTCGAACTCCATCCAAGAGCACCAGAGGACGCTCAGGTCGAAGTACTTGATCGCCCAGGGCGGATCAATGAAGATGTAGTCCACGCTCTCATCCGGCAGGAAGGAGAGGTCGGTGGCGGAGCCGACGCGCAGCGTGCAGGCGGCGTCCGGGTCGGGGCATTCCGGCGTCGCCACGCTGACGGCCCCGAGGAGGGTGTTCGTCTCCTCCTTCATGCGCAGGACGGCATCGAACTTGTTCTCGTAGGAGTGCCAGACGTTGTTCTCGCGGTAGGAGCGCGGGATGCGGTAGGCGTTCACCCACCATCCGGTGCCGTTCTTCTTGGTGCGGATCATCTTGGTGAACTGCGCCAGCGCCGCAGTGAACGCGAAGCGAAGAAGGTCGCGGGTGGCGGGACCGCACTCCAGCGACTGGATCGCGTCCCGGAGGAGCGCCGTGGCCGCCAGGTTGCGCCGCGAGAAGAGATCGGCCACGGTCATGCCCGCGTCCTTGGACATGATGCCGAATTTCGATACGGGCAGCGCGACGGTCGGGAACCAGTGCTTCGGCGCGATCTCGGCCGGGTCGCGCGCGTAGAGGGCGTGGATGTCCGGCTCGACGGCGGCGCGCAGGCGCTCGAAGGCGCGCCACAGCGCCGTGGTGTCAGCCGGGGTGATGGTGACGCGGCTGATGAAGACGGCCATCGGATTGAGGTCCACGCCGATGGCGCGCCGGCCGATGGCGAGCGCCTCGACGAGGGTGGTGCCGCTGCCGCAGAAGGAGTCGAGAACGATCTCCCCCGGCGCCGAGTGGCGCTCGATCAGCGCCCGAACGGCGTACCAAGGGCGCCGGCCCCAGTACTTGTGGGCGAGGTAGCGGCTCTGGAAGTACTTCTCAGCCATGTGTCCCCGTGTCGCTGCGGAAGGCGCAGCGGAGCGGCGGCGCAGCAGCGTGCAGATGCCGGACGAGGTCCCCGTCCCGCCCTCCTTGCGCCTGCTCCAGCCCCGGTTTCGCCGTTGCGGCCGGCGATTCCTGCCGCCTCTGCCCGGGCGACGACGAAGACGGCGGGGGATCTTCAGGGAGACGAGCCGATTGCGGAGCGGCAGGAAGAGGGTATGCTCGGTACGGGGTAACGGAGGTGCAGCGGTGCCGGACGGGATCGGTCTGGAGGTCGTGGTCATCCTGGTGCTCATCGTCGCGAACGGCGTGTTCGCGGCGGCGGAGATGGGCCTGGTGACGGCCCGGCGCAGCGCCTTGCAGCGCCAGGCGGAAGAGGGGGATGAGCGCGCCCGGGCAGCGCTGGCGCTGGTGAACGCCCCCAACGAGTTCCTCGCTACGGTGCAGATCGGCATCACCGTCATCGGCACGACGGCCGCGGCATTCGGCGGCGCCAGTATCGCCCGGCCGCTGGCGGCGTCGCTCCGCGACCCGGGCGTCCCCCTCCTGGCCCGAAACGCGGAGGGCATCGCGCTGGCCGCCGTCGTGATCGCCATCGCCTACCTCTCGCTCGTCCTGGGCGAGTTGGTGCCCAAGCGTCTCGCCCTGCGCAACTCCGATTCGGTGGCCCGGCGCGCGGCCGGCCCGATGCGCGCCCTCTCCCGGCTGGCGCATCCGCTCGTCCGCCTGCTCGGGGTCTCCACCGATCTGGTCCTCCGCCTGCTGGGGAGCCGCGAGCGCCGCGAGCCGGCGGTCACGCCGGAAGAGATCGGCTACCTGCTGGAGACCGGCACGCGCCAGGGGGAGATCGCGCCGATCGAGGCGGAGCTGGTGCAGGAGGTCTTCGAGTTCACCGGCACCCGCGCCCGCGATGCCATGACTCCGCGGCCGGACATCGTGGCCGTGCCGGACACCGCCACGCCGGAGGAGCTCGCCCACGCCATTCTCCGCTCCGGCTACTCCCGCATCCCGGTCTACCACGAAACCGTGGACCATATCACCGGGTTCGTTCACGCTCACGACCTGCTGGAATCCTGCCTGCGCGGCGAGCCACTGCGCCTCCCCGGCATCCTGCGCCAACCGCTCCTCGTGCCCGAGACGATCACCCTCAACGTGCTCCTGAACCGGTTTCGCCACGAGCGCACGCACCTCGCCATCGTTCTGGACGAGTTCGGAGTCACCGCCGGTCTCATCACTGTAGAGGACGTGCTGGAGGAGCTGGTGGGCGACATCGGCGAGGAGCACCGCGAGGAGACGGCCCCCGTGGTGCGGCGCTCCGAGGACTCCTGGCTCATCGAGGGCGGCACCAGCCTCGATGCCGCCCGGGATGTTCTGGGCGTTGGCGACTGGCCCGACCGCGCCCGCCTGGGTTACGCCACCCTCGCGGGCTTCGTCCTCGCCCGCTTGCAGCGAATCCCCCACCCTGGGGACTCCACCGAGTGGCATGGCTATCGCTTCGAGGTGGTGGACATGGATGACCACCGGATCGACCAGTTGCTCGTCACTCGGGTAGGGAGCGTCGGCTGAGGGCGGGTCAGTCATATTGAGAACGGTGGGCGCCGTTCGATGCCCCTTGCGCTCGCGGCCGGCTCGTGGTATGGTAGGGGCATGTGCCGGCGAGCGAGTGCGGGGATCAGCATCGCCCGGGCGACGCTCCTGGGGGTCGCGCAGGGCCTGACGGAGTTCCTGCCGGTGAGCAGCTCGGCGCACCTCCTCCTGCTGGGCCGGTGGGTGCGCTTCCGGCGGCACTCGCTGGACTTCGACGTGGTGGTACACCTGGGGTGCCTCGGGGCGCTGGCGGCTCACTGCGGGCGCGATTGGGCCGCGCTGGCGCGCGGCGGGTGGCTGTGGGCGCGCGGGGTGGCCGCGCCGGGCGCCGGGGCGCTCGCCATTCTGATGATCGCGTGCATCCCGGCGGCGGCGGCCGGCGTGCTGCTGGAGCGGCCCGCGCGCGGCCGATTCCGCCGGCCGGCGCAGGTCTCCATCCTCACCGCGGCGATGGGCCTGGCGCTCATCGCCGCCGACTGCGTGAAGGGGGACGGCGCGCGCCTCGGCTGGCGGCACGGCGTCGCCGTCGGGCTGGCGCAGGCGCTGGCGCTGCTGCCGGGAGTCTCGCGCTCCGGGATCACGATCACGGCGGGCGTGCTGTGGGGGCTGTCGCTGCCGGCAGCGGTGGAGTTCTCGTTTCTCGTAGCCGGTCCGATCCTGGCGGGCGCCGCGCTGTGGGGGCTGCGCGACCTACCCCGGCGGGGCATCCCTCGCGAGGATCGCCTCCCTTTCGCCGCCGGGATCGTCGCCTCCGGCGTCACGGCCTACCTGGCCATCGCCTGGATGCTGCGCTACGTAGTCGCCGGCCACCTGGCGCCCTTCGGTCTCTACCGCCTCGCTTTCGCCGCTCTCCTCTGGCGAGCGACGAGGGACCCGGACCGCGGCAGGGAGTCGCCGCCGCCGGCGCGAATGTAGGCTGGAGAGTGCGAGCGGCACTCGGATTCGGGGGCAGAGAATGAGTCAAGCCAGAATCATGTTCGAGATGAGCGTCAAGCAGATCCGTGAGGGTCTCAAAGAGACGCAGACGATCATCGTGCCGGTGGGATGTGTGGAGCAGCACGGGTATCACCTGCCGATCAGCGTGGACATCCACAACGCCGTGGAGCTGGCGGCGCGCGCCTCGGCGCAGACCGGCTGCTTCGTCGCGCCGGCGGTACACTACACCTTCTCCGGCGGGATGCTTCCGGGCACCATCAACATCAGCCCGCAGCTCTTCGCCCTTACGCTGATGGAGATCTGCCAGTCACTGGTGACGCAGGGGTTCCGCAACATCGTCTTCCTCCTGGGGCACGGCGGCACCGAGAACACCCGTGCGGCGAAGGAAGGAGCGGAGAACTTCCAGCGTCTCCACCCGCAGATCACGGGGATCACCGTCTCCGTGGTGCCCTTCGAGCAGCTCTCGCCCACCATGCTGAAGGCCTTCGCGGAGGCCGACTACCACGCAGCCCTCATTGAGACCTCGCTGATGCTCTACTGGCACCCGGAGATGGTGCATCTGGAGGAAGCCGAGCGCGACGGGCCCGAGCTGGTGGCGCGGATGCGCGTCGATCCCGACGCCTACCTCCTCAAGGAGAAGCGGGTGGACCATCCCTTCGTCCTGGCCCGACTCACCCAGCGTCAGGAGATGCAGGTGGGTGTCATGGGCGACTACACCGGCGCCAACGCCGACCTGGGCCGTCAGGTGGCCGAGGAGGTCGTTGAAGGTCTCGCGGCGTTTCTGCGGGCGCTGGAGCAGCAGTGAGATCGCTGCGGCGGCGTCTCTCCTTCACCGGCCCGCTGAGGGCCGCCTTCGCCATCGCATCCATCCTGCTGCTCGGAGCAGGTCCCGGCAGCGCGGGGGAGGCGCCCCGGAGCACACTCCTCTACCTGGGGGCGGACGGCCTGCTGCGCATGGCGAGCATCTCGGAGAGAGAGGCGCGCCTGCCCCAGACGCCGCTGGCGCCCGGCCGCGCCGCCCGCCGGCTGGCCGTCAGCCCCGAGGGCGCCCGCCTTCTCCTCGAAGTGGAGGGGGCCGACGACCGGCGCACTCTCTGGCTGGTCCAGCTCGATTCGCGGCAAGCGACTGCGCTCGGCGCCGGCCTGCTGCTCCCTGATGGCCCGGCGAGCCCCTTCTCCCCCGACGGGAAGCGGATCGTTCTGCGCCGCCAGGGGCTGGATCAGGCTGATCTCTTCTGGGCCACCACCGGTCGGCGCTACCGGACGCTGGAGATCCCCGGCCTGGAAGAGGCGCCCGCCTGGTTCGGCGATTGCGCCCACCTGGCTGCGCCGGTTCGAACGCCGGATGGCGGCAGCGCCCTCTGGATCGTTCACGGCGACTCGGGGGAGATCGCGTACCGAGTCTTGGGCGAGGTCGCCGCGGTGCCCCGCCGGTTCGCGGGCTCCGCGCCCGGCCTTCTCATCTATCGCGAGACACGCGAGGGTGTGGACCTCTGGCAGGGAGTGCGCGCGGACGGCAGCGTCGAGCCCGCCCTCGAGCCCACGGCCCCGAAGGTGGCGCCCGACCTGCCGGAGGGCGTGGTGGCGAGGCCCTCTCCCGGCGGCGAATGGGTCGCGTATCTCCAAGATGGCGGCCTGCACGTGCGTTACAACGTGGAGGGGGCGGCGGCCGTCCGCCTGGCATCGGCGGGCGCCTTCCTCTGGAAGCCCGGGGCGCCTCTCTCCGAGCAGGCGGTGGCTCCGAAGCCCGCCGCGCCAACCGCCGGGGCGGCCTCGGCGCCCGGCCTCCTCGTGCTCCAGGCGATCGCCGACGAAGCGGTGGAGGCGGACGGGCTGGCGATCACGTGGGCGGCCGGGCCGGAGGTGGCATCGGTGCGTCTCAGCGCCCACGTGGTGCGCACGCCCAAGGGAACCATCCGCCGCGGCCCGCAGACGATCGCCATCGCGCGCGTGGCCGCCGGACATGGCTCCTACCGGTGGGAGGTGCCCTGGATTGACAGCCTCCGCTTCACGCTGCGCGCCGAGGCCCTCGACGCCGCGCTGCGCCCTCTCGCCCGCGCCGAGCAGGCGCTCTCGTTCCGGCCGAAAGAGTTGGCCGATGACCGGCGCGACGGGATCTTCGTCCACCTCTCCGAGCCGAAGCGGCAGCGCATCTACGTGCAAGAGCGGGGGCAGCTCACGATGATGCTCCTCTGCTCCGGCGCCAGCACCAGCGCGCTCCTCCCCCCCAACCAGCACCCGGACGCCCCGCACGACCACTACGGCACCTTCAGGATCACCGCGAAGGACCCCGACCACGTCTCCAACCTGGACCCGACGTGGAAGATGCCCTACGCCATGCGCTACCTGGGAGGGCACTGGATCCACGTCACTGCCCGCAACCAGTACCACCGCCTCGGGGGACCCGGGTCGCACGGCTGCATCCGCCTGCACCGCGCGGATGGGATCCGGCTGTACGAGCGCACGAAGATCGGGGAGATGGTCGTGATCTACTGAGAGGTGGCGCTTCAGGGCGCGCGCCGTGGTATAATGGTGGCGGAGGTGGCTTCCATGAGCGATGCCGGTACAGCCGAAGTGACGCTGGAGTCGCTGCGCGACGAAGTGCAGGAGCTGCGCGAGGACGTGCGTGAGATCCGGCGCTTGCTCGCGGTGAGAGCGATCCCGGGGTTCACGCTCCCATCGCGAGAGGAACGCCTGGCGGGAGTTGAGGAGTTGCGCCGGCTTCGCGAGGCGATTCTGAAAGAGCGGGGTGGCGTGTTGATGCCGTCCTCTGCCGAGGAGATTCGGGCCATGCGCGAGGAGCGCTCGGATGAACTCCTGAGGAGTATGGGAGGGTGACGACCCAACCCGCCTCCGGCACGCTCATCTGCCTGGATGCTTCGTTCGCCGGAACCTTACTGCTGCCCGAGCCTCTGACGGCAGGAGCGGATGCCCTCTGGGAATCCTGGGCGCAGCGCGAGTGGCGCATTATCGCGCCGCCTCACTTCGGCGCGGAGGTGGTTAGCTCGGTTCGCCGTGCATCCATGCGGGGGCGCATCACCCCCGAGAAAGAAGCCGTCGCGCTGGAAGCCTCCCTGACACGAGTTTGGCCGACGGTGGAGATCGTGACGATCACTCCGCGTGCCTGGCGCCGGGCCTGGGAGTGGGCGCGCGAGATGAACCGCGCCGGCATTTACGATACCCTCTACCTCGCGGTGGCCGAAGCGGCCGGCGCCGAGTTCTGGACCACCGACGAGAACCTGGTGCGCGCGCTCGAAGCCGGTGGATGGCCGCTCCCCGACTGGGTGCGCCTCGCCACTGGGTGCGCCTCGCCACCGGGTGAGGCGGGCCGCCCAAGTCGGGAGGCCGCTCCCCGACTGGGTGCGCCTCGCCACCGGGTGAGGCGGGCCGCCCAAGTCGGGAGGCCGCTCCCCGACTGGGTG
>JACQGM010000120.1 GCA_016199585.1 Armatimonadota bacterium | reverse complement strand
GCACCAACCCACGCCTTATGTTAACGCCTATGCCCCCCGGCCCCCTTCCCGCCTCGGGAAGGGGGAGAGAGGGCGGGAGGTTACACTCAGTCGCGGAAGCCGGGCCTCTGGCTGCGGGGCCGCCGCACTGTGCGGCTACCCAGGGCGGTACGCTGCGGCTTCACCGCCGCGACGATGGTTGTCAGGAACTCTCCCGTCTCGACATCCGGCACCTCCACCGGATCGACCACAGTGCAGCCCAACTCGCGCAGCCAAGCCACGCACTCCTCGGTGCGGGCGGGGTACTGGCGCACGATGCGCGAGCCGAAGTCCTGCCACTCAGTGACGCGTTCCAGCGACAGCACCACGCAACCGCCAGGCTTCAGTGACGATACCACGTTCCCCAGCGCCCGCGGCTTGTTCTCTACATGGAAGAATGCCCAGACGCCGTAGGCGATGTCGAAAGCCTGGGGGCGGACGAACGTTTCGATGCCACCCCGAACCAGTTCGAGATTCTGGTAGGCGTGCAGGTTGTCGCGGGCGCGCGCCAGCGTCTTCGGTGAGGGATCGAGGCCGACGAGCCAGGCGCAGCCAAGGTCCAGCACCTTCCGGGCGACACGCCCGGTGCCGATGCCGATCTCCATAACGGTCTTCCCACGCACGTCACCCAGCGCCGAGAAGAACTCGGGGCCGTCTGCCTGAGACATCCACCGGCGCAGTCTGGGTGGATCATCGAACGGGTCGGGGACCTTTGGGTGGTTGGAACCCGCCATCTCCTCTGCGAGGAGGTCGTAGTGCTCCACGGCCGAAACGATACGAGACATCAGCAAGGCGCTCCCTCAAGAGTGCTCGGCGGCCCGGCGCAGCATCCTCTCCAGTTGTCCGTCACGCACGGCCCGGATGCCCGTCTCTGCCCAACGCGGCAGCTTTGGCTGGCCCACGGCGGCGTGCAGGGCAACGAGGAGTGACACCGGGGCGTCCAGGACGGCCGCCTCCTCGGCGGCCTCCACCGGCCCGTAGGTCTCCTGGAAGGCCACACGTGCTCGATCCTCCAGCGACGTGCTGACATTGCGCCAATCGCTGAACGCTGGCCCGATGCCAAGAAGGTGATGGTCGAAGACGATCGCGCGCAAAGGCCCGTGCCGCGAGAGCGCCAGGTTGGTCCAGTGGAAGTCGTTGTGGTTGAGGGTTTCGGGGAGGGCGCGCAACGCGGCCTTCAGGCCCTCGATATGCTCGGCAGCCAGTGCCCAGGCCGGGCTGTCGATCCCCAGTGCAAGGCCAATGCCGAGGATCGTGGCGCCATCAAGGACGTCCGCCTCACGCTTCAGGAAGCCCGGCGGCCCCTCCGGGCGAGACAGCAGCGTTCGCCCGGCTGCGTGCAGCGCCCGGTACCATTCCGCCACTGCGGTGCCCGTCTCCGGCCGGTCCCCATCCGCCTCGTTGGCAAGCCGCCAGGCAGAGTTGGCCGCCAAGTCCTCCAGGAGGAGCGCGTCGGTGCGGCACCCATGAACACGCAGCGTGGGCACGCCGCAGGACCCCAACAACGCGTAGGAGCGTGGCTCTACCGGATCCCGTTCCAGGAACTCCTTGAGGATGAAGGACTGTGCGCCACACCAGATGCGGTAAAGGGCGCTGCCGCGCCGGCGGTGGAGCGGCTCCACGGTGGTCACCCGGGTGGGATCAAGGCCCAACGAGGCGACACCCGTCGCCGCGTGACACTGTCGCTCCCATCTTGCCTCATCATCAGGTGTCATCCGCCATCTCCGGCCTGAGTGGCGCTGCGGTCCGCCAGGGCCATCTCCTTACCCCACCACCCTGAGGCTCGTGGCACCCTCAACCTCCAGGAGCACCCCGGAGACTGCCCGGTGCGCCCGAGCATCGGGCTGGTCTCCCGGCGTGCGCATCCCCCTCACCCCACCTCCAGCCGGTCGGGCACCGGCGCCCCGAGGCAAACGGCGCGCGTGGGCGAGGCGCCGATGTCGAGCGAGAGGACGTGCGGCGGGACGGGGATCATCCGGCGTCTCCGTCGGAAACGCGCCCGGGAACCGAACGTACGGGGCAGCCGGTCCTCATGGTGGCACCTCCTGTGGAGGAGCGCACCCTCCCGGCGCTCCTGACGGGAATCCGTTCGACGTTGGCGCGTCGGCTCCTTTGGCGCGCGGCAGGGAGACGCGCGGCAAAGGGCGAATAGCACCATCGGTCTTGGTCCCAACCGTACCCGCCAACCCCGGGGCAGCCACCGGAATACCCCGGGTGGCGCCGACGGATGGCCCTGGAGGGTGAGCCATGCCTACTTTGACGCGCAAGCAGGCGAGCGCCGCGCTGGCCCTCTTCGCCGTAGTGGTGCTCTTCTTGGCCGGCACCACTCTGCGGGGGCGTGCCACCTCGCGCCGGGCGCCTGCCGGGGAAGTGACATCCGTCACGGGGGCGACGGCTCCTCCGTCGTCGGCGCTGCCCGCCGCGCCGCCGGTGCCGCTGGAGCCGCTCCCCAGCGCCGCGCTGCCGCTGACGCCGGTGCCGGCGCGCCCGCCGGTCGTCGTCCACGTGGTCGGCTGCGTGCGCCAGCCGGGGGTCTTCGCCTTCCAGCCGGGGGCACGGGTCTACGATGCGGTGAAGCGTGCCGGGGGCGCGCAGCCGGATGCCGACCTCGAGGCGGTGAACCTGGCGGCTCGCCTGGAGGACGGCGCTCAGGTGTGCGTGCCCCGCAAGGTGCGCTCCCCCGGCCAGGAGTCCGCCGCGAGCGCCCCGGCGAGCGCCCCGGCCGGGCGGGTTGCGCTCGCCCGGCCGGCTGCTCCTCCTGCAGGGCGACCCGCGGGCGAGGGTACGGCGGGCCGCCGGGATGGCGGCGACACCCCGGCGAAGCTCACGTCGCCGTCGCAGGGACGGGTGAACCTCAACCGGGCGGATGCCCGCGAGCTACAGCGGCTCCCCTGGGTTGGGCCGGCCACCGCCGAGAGGATCATCCAGTACCGCGAGACCAACGGCCCCTTCCGCTCCGTGGATGAGTTGCTGGAGATCCGCGGCATCGGCGAGAAGCGCCTGGCAGACATCCGCGACCTGGTGACGCTGTGAGGAACTGGCGGAGCGGCACACGGGCAGGGGAGGTAGGGCGATGGACGGAAGTGGCAAGTGGCAGGCGATTTGTCTGGGGGCTCTGCTTTGGAGTCCGGTCGTGCGGGCGCAGGAGGCGGGCGCGACTCGGAGGCTGATTCTGGCCCCTTCCCAGAAGGGCCTCAACGCTTACAACCTGGATGACGGCTCGCTCGCCTGGCGGTTCTGCGAGCCGGAGATGGTGATGGGCGGCACCCCGGCCGTGGACCAGGGCGCGGGAGTGCTCTACTACCAGACCCGCGGAAGGCTGTGGAAGGCCAACGCCGCGGATGGGAAGCTGATCAAAGCGGTAACCATCCCGTCGAAAGAGCCCGGCGATGTCCACACCACGGCAACGGTGCTGGCCGACGATGCGCACGGCTACCATGTCATCTGCCACTACTTCGCCAGCAGGGCCTACGGGGGCAGCATCCGGGTCTACGACGCGGATCTGAACCTGATCTGGAAGGTGGAGGGGCTGAACACGTGGCTGAAGGCCATCCCGTGCTATCATGATGGCGTGGTGTACGTGGGGACGGGCGAGGCCTTCCAGTATCCCATCAACCACGAGTGGTACAGGGGACGGAAAGAGGACGCCAGAGTCATCGCCTACAGGATCACGGATGGCTCGGTGAAGTGGAAGTGCGAGGTGGACCCCGAGGCGATGTACCGACCGGAAGCCAACCGGAGCGTGGACCAAGTTCTGTACTGCAACGGCTACATCATCGGCGCTTCCGCGCTTGGCGGCGGCGCTGAGGGTTCCTTCGCGCAGTTGTACGTCATCGATGCTCGCACCGGGGCGTTGGTGAGGACCTACACCCATGATGCCCGTGTCGGCGCCTGCGGCAGGAGCGCCCTGTCGTTCGGCAGGCTCTTCAGAGGGGATCTGACCTCGAAGTCAACCACGGTGTTCCGACTGGGAACAGGAGCCAAGAATGACTTCACCCCGTACGGAGTTCACCTGGTGAACCACAGCGTCGCTCCGGACACGTCGCTGCAGGCCCTTGACGAGAAGATCACGTTTCTTGGGAAGGTGAAAGGGCGGGTATCCACGGGAGCGCAGGGAGTGATCGTTCACGGCGGCATCGTCTATGCGTGCGGCTCGGGCACGGCGGGCGGCGTGCTGGCGTTCGACGCGGAGACCCTCGCCGTGGTCAGGGAGTACGACACGGGCCCGATCTGGGACAGCTCGCCCATGATCGTCGAGAAGGCCAATGGACAAGCCGTTCTGGTTGTTCTCAACCACGGCATCAAGAAGGTCAGAGCCTATGACGTGGGGACGGGCGCTCACTTGTGGGATGGCGAAGGAGTTCAGGATGGATACTACCTCTTCGGGTTCTCATATGACGACCGTCGAGGGACCGGCGAAGGTGCAGCCCGGGAATGATGTCTGATAACCTCTTCGGTTGGGAATGAGAATGAATCGTCGTCGGCCTCGTCCTCGGAGCCCCGCCGAACCGAGGGCGAGAACGACGACGATTCGTCTCGTTTCTGACTGAAGACGTTCTCTGCGGCCACTTGCACCGCCGCCAGCGCCAGGATCTGCCCGACGGCCGCCTGGTCCTCAATGCCGGCGACGGCGCCAAGCGTCAGGGGTGGTGGATCCGGCGGCAGCCAGGCGGACCCGCGGTGACGGATGTGGACGGGTGAGCCTCAACGCCGGGGGAAGCCGATGCAGTGAAGGCTCCTTGCCGTCCGCACGAAGAGCCGACCGCCGGCGGCGGCGATGCTGGCGTGGACCGGCCGCTCGCCCATCGAGAAGCGCGAGAGCACCTTGAAGCGGTCGCCGGCCGCCAGGACGGTCACGTCGCCGGCCTCGCTGATGCAGTAGACCTTCCCGTCGGCGCCGGTGGGCGAGGTCCGGTAGATGGCGCGCCGCTCCAGGTCGCCCTGCCACAGGCGGCGCCCGGTGCGCGGATCCAGGCAAGAGATCGCCCGCCGCTCGTCGGCCAGCACGTAGAGGCGACCGCGGTAGAGAAGGGGCGTGCAGACATCCGGGGTGTCCCTGTCGAAGACCCATGCCAGGTCGTTCCAGGGGATCGCACCGGCGCGCCCCTCCGGGATGGCGAAAAGGGGGCTGCCAGTGCGCGCTGCCACGGCATAGACCATCCCGTCGCCGGGCACCGGTGAGGGCACGAGGCGCCAGTCGCGCCGGCGCCGGGGGTTGTAGGCGACGCGCCACGCCTCGGCGCCCGTGGCCGGGTCGTGGGCCGTGACGACATCGCCGCCGGCCACGAGGATCTGCGCGCCCCGGCGCCCCCGGTAGAGGACCGGCGTGGTGTAGGCATCCTGAGACTCCTGGATCGCCTCCGTCTGCCGCACGCGCTTCCAGACATCCTTGCCGGTCGCGGCGTCGAGCGCCAGCAGGAAGGAGTCGATCGGCCGGGTGCCGTTGCCCGCCCACGCGGGGGGATCCTCGCAGCGAAGCACCTGGACGTAGATCCGGTTCCCGTGCAGCAGCGGGCTGGAGCCGTAGCCGAACTTCTGGCTGAGCCGGCCATGCGCCTCCCCCAGGCGCCGTGTCCAGAGAGGCTTGCCATCGGCCGTGAAGGCCGCCAGGTCGCCGGTGCCGTAGAGGAAGAAGACGCGCCGGCGATCCGCGACGGGCGAGGGGGCGGCCATCGTGTTCGAGGGCGGGCGGGCATCGGCGGCGGACGCCTTCCGCTCCCAGAGGAGTGCCCCGTCGCGCACGCGGTAGCAGAGCGCCAGGAGGTCATCGCTCCCCCTCACCGTGGAGCTGACAAAGACGCGGTCGCCGACGACCACCGGCGTAGCGGCGGCGGGCCCCGGCAGGGCCGCCACCCAGAGGGTGTTCTCAGTGGGGCTCCAGGCGTGCGGCAGGCGCCGCTCCTCGGCGGACCCGTTCAGGGCGGGGCCGCGCCACTGGGGCCAGTCTCCGGCGCCGGCGGCGGCGCAGAGGAGGGCCAGAGCCGCGATCAGAGCGGTTCTCGTCATCCCATCGATCCCTTCAGCGGCCCGCGCGGCGCGGAACCGGCAGACTCGCCCGCAGGCCATCGCCCCGCCGCTCTACCACCGCTGGTGCCGCAGCGCGACGAACCTACCGCCGGCCGAGGACTCGTAGGCGGCGACGACGATCTCCAACGAGGCCCGGCCTTCCTCGCCCGGGGTCACCGGCGGCCGGCCGGTGCGCAGGCAGTGAACCCAATGGGCGTGGTAGCTCTCGAAATCGGAGATGGCAGGCTGGCGATCCGGAGGGAGCACCTGCCATTCCGTGCCCTCGCCGCCCACCCCGCCCATCGGCAGCATCGTCTCCACTTCGGACGTGGCGAAGTAGCGCAGGGAGCCGTCGGTCTGGCAGACGAGAGTGCCGAGGTCGCCGTAGACCTCAACCACGTTGCTGCCGGGACGTTCATTGTAGCACGACTCCAGCACGCCAACGGCGCCATTCTCGAACTCGAGCAGGCACGCCATGTTGTCGTCGCCCTCCATCGAGCAGACGAGCGTTTTCCCGATGGCGGCCACCTGTTTCACCGGGCCGGCGTACCAGCGCATGAGGTCCGCGTGGTGTACGGCGAGGAGGCTGAAAGAGCCGGCCAGGTTGGCGAAGGAATGGCGCCAGCGCTCCGGCGCCACCGAGGCCGAAAGGCCGCCGGCATGCCCCATGCGCGCGCGCAGGAAGGTGACACGCCCGATGGTGCCGCAGTCGATCAGGTGCTTCGCGGTGAGGTAGCACTTCATGAAGCGCTGCATGTAGATGATGCCCAGCACCACCCCGGCTGCGCGCGCCGCCTCGATCATCGTGGTGGCGTCTTCGATCGTGGTCGCGATCGGCTTCTGGCAGAGGACGTGGCAGCCGGCCCTCACGGCGGCGAAGACGGGGGCGGTGTGCAGGTGGTTGGGCGTGCAGATGTCAACGGCGTCGATCTCCTCCCGCGCCAACATCTCCTCGTAGTTGGCGTAGCGGCGTGCCACCCCGAAGCGTTCCCCGGCGGTATTCAGGTGCTGGGGGTCGGGGTCGGCCAGGGCGATGACCGTGACGTCGGCCATCTCTTCGTATCGGGGCAGGTGATGGGTGACGGCGATCCCGCCGCACCCGATCACCGCGATGCGTAGCTTCTTCGGCATCCATTCCTCCACGGCTCGCATTCCAGGATCTGAATACGCTTCGGGGAGCGCACTCTCCTGCCCGCAGAAGGGGCGCAGGTTTCCCGCTGCCCGTGCCGAACCCCTTCCGTGGGGAAGCCGGCGCACCTCGCCGGGGACGATGAGGCAGACGTGACCTTCGACAGCATGGCGATGGCGGCGGTGGCCGCGGAAGTGGATGCCTGCGCGGGGGCGCAGGTGCAGCAGGCGTACCAGCCCGAGGCGGAGACGGTGGTCCTCACCCTCCGCAGTCAGGGGCGCAACCGCCGGCTGCTCCTCTCCGCCCACGCCCGCTATGCCCGCGCGCACTTCCTGGGTGGTTCGGTGGCTCGGTGGTTGGGTGGTTGGTCTGGTGTTCGCGAGAACCACCCAACCACCCAACCACCCGACCACCCAACCACCCGACCACCCGACCACCCAACCACCCCTCCCGCCTTCTGCATGCTCCTCCGTAAGTACTTGAAGGGTTCCTATCTCTCCGAGGCCCGCCAGGTGGACTTCGACCGCGTGCTGCGCCTCCGCTTCCGCTTCGGCGCCGGCGAGGTGACGCTCATTCTGGAGGCGATGGGGAAGCACAGCAATCTGATCCTGGTGAGCGCCGAGGGCACGGTGCTGGACGCGATCAAGCGCGTGGGGCCGCGCGAGAGCCGGGCGCGCAGCGTGCTGCCGGGTCGGCCCTACGCGCCCCCGCCCACCGGGGTGAAGGCGGACCCCGCGGCGACGACAGCCGATGCGGTCGCCGCCGCCCTCGCGGCCGAGCCCGCCCTCGCGCCCGGCGATGCCCTCCGGGCGCGCTTCCACCTGAGCCCGGCGGCACTCACCGTGGCGTTGGCCCGGTGCGCCAGGGGCGCCGCGCCCCCCGATCCCCGCTGCCTGGCCGACGCCCTGCGCGCCGTGGCGGACCCGACCACCTACGCCCCCGCCCTGGTGGTGGATGCAAGGGGGGCGCCCTCGGGCGTCTCCTTCCTGCCGGAGACGCCGCTGGCGCCCGGCGCGCGCCGCCAGGCGGTGGCGAGCGCCAGCGAGGCCCTCGATGCCTGCTACGCCTACGCCATCGCCAACGAAGCGTTCGAGGCCCGCCGGCGCGAGGCGCTGCGCCTGCTGGCCGACGCCGTTCGCTTCGCCGAGCGGCGCATCCGCGAGGCGGAAGAAGGCATCGAGGCCGCGCGCGGCGCCCCCGACCTGGAGCGTGAAGCCACCCTCATCATCGCCAACGCGCACCGCATCCCCCGCGGCGCGGCGAGCGCCACCGTCGTTGACTTCTACGACCCCGATCAGAAGGAGATCGCCCTGAAGCTCGACCCGGCACTGACGCCCCGGGAGCAGGCCGAGCGCCGCTTCAAGCGCACCCGCAAGCTGGTGGATGCGGTGCCCCACCTGGAGCGCCAGCGGGAGGAGGAGCAGGCCCGCCTCGAGCGCCTGCGCGCGGTGCGCGCTCGGGTGGACGCCGCGCGCTCGATGGAGGACCTGGAGGCGCTGGGGCCCACGATGACGGACACCGGCGTCTTCCGCGAGCGCCGGGCCGGCGGACCGCCGGCTGGCCGGCCCGACGAGGGCCTTGGCGTCCAGCGTCGCACCATCGGCGGCTATGAGGTGCTCCTCGGCCGCAACGCCACCGAGAACGACACCCTCACCCGGCGCATCGCCGATCCCGACGACATCTGGCTGCACGCCCGCGGCATCACCAGCGCGCACGTGGTCATCCGCACCAACAAGCACCCGGAGAAGGTACCCCACTCGGTGCTCCTGGAGGCGGCGAAGCTGTGTGCCCTGCACAGCCAGGCCAAGCACTCGCGCCTGGTGCCGGTGGACTACACGCTCCGCAAGCACGTGGTGAAGCGGCGGGGCTCCGCCCCCGGCGCGGCGCAGTACACGCACGAGAAGACGCTGCACGTGGAGCCGGGGCTGGCGTGAGGTAAGGGAACGTTGCGGCGACGTGCTGCAGCCGCAGGAGAAGGACCTTACCCAAAGTGTCGCGATGTCCGTGCGGTCGGCGTTCTGAGGATGCGCGTGGTCGGAGCCCTGTTTGCCCGTCTGGTAATCGGGAAAGACGCTGCGGGTGTTGTGACACAGGGAACATTTCATTGGGTGCCTGCCCGGGCCCGCAGGGAGATGAGACGATGCCGCACTGGGGTGGCTGGGATGGTTGGGCCGGTTGGGGTTGGGGCTTGCTGATGATGATCGGGATGGCGCTCTTCTGGGTGCTGATCATCGTCGGCGTCGTTCTGCTCGTGCGTTGGATATGGGACCGCTCGGCGCCGCCCGGCGCGGGCAGAGAGGCTGCCCTGGATATTCTCCAGAAGCGCTATGCGCGCGGCGAGATCACCGCCGAACAATACCGCGAGATGAGACGCGAACTGGGGAGCGGCGGCGCCGCGCCGGCGTAAGGAGGGAGACATGCCGGTGACCAACCAACCATTCTCGCGCCAAGGGGATGGACCGCTACTCACCACCAACGACCTGCCGTTTGCGGCCAATGCGGTCTTGAATCCGGGAGCGGCTCTGGTGGATGGCGAGACCGTTCTCCTCTTGCGCATCGAGGACCGCCAGGGCCTCTCCGGGATCCGCGTGGCGCGCAGCCGCAACGGGGTGGATGGGTGGCGCATCGCGGACCGGCCGCTGCTGGAGCCGGACCTGCCCGATTACCCTTATGAAGAGTGGGGCTGTGAGGATGCGCGCGTCACCCGGGTGGGGCCGCGCCAGTGGCTGATCGCCTACTGCGCCTACTCGCGCTACGGGCCGGCCGTGGCGCTGGCTACTACTGAGGATTTCGACTCGGTGCGGCGGCTCGGGGTTGTGCTGCCCCCGAACAACAAAGACGCGGTGGTCTTCCCCGAGCCGTTCGACGGGATGTGGATCCTGCTGCACCGCCCGGTCACGGGTGGGCAGGAGCACATCTGGTACGCCTGCTCGGAGCACGATTTCGCGCACTGGAGTTTGCCGGGCGTGCTCCTTCCCGAACGGGGCGGCCCCTGGTGGGATGGCCTCCGCATCGGCGTGGGCGCGCAGCCACTGCACACGGAAGAGGGCTGGCTGCTCATCTACCATGGCGTGAAAGACATGGCCGGCCACCCGGTCTATCGTCTCGGCCTGGCGCTGCTCGATGCCAATGATCCGCGCAAGGTGCTGGCGCGCGCCTCCGAGTGGGTCTTCGCTCCGGAGACGGAGTACGAACAGCGCGGCCTGGTGCCCAATGTCGTCTTCACCTGCGGCGCCGTCTGCCGGGGAGACGAGGTGTGGATGTATTACGGCGCTGCGGATACCGCCATCGGGTTGGCGGTGGCGAAGACGGCGGACCTCCTCGCCTTCGTGCGCCGGCATGATTTCATGCGCAAGGTCGGCCACGAGAAAGGAATGGTGCGGTGAGCGTGAAGGTTGCGGTGAATGGTTACGGGGTGATCGGCAAGCGCGTTGCCGATGCCGTCGCCTTGCAGGATGACATGGAGTTGGTGGGCGTGGCCGACGTGGTGACGGACTACCGCGTCCGGGTCGCCGCCGAGCGCGGTTATCCAATCTACGCCTCGGCACCTGACAGGCGCCCCTTGATGGAGCAGACCGGCATCCCGGTGGCCGGCTCTCTGGATGATCTGCTTGCCAGGGTGGACATTGTCGTGGACTGCACCCCCAAGGGGATCGGCGCGAAGAACAAAGCGGTCTACGAACAAGCGGGGGTGAAGGCGATCTTCCAGGGCGGTGAAAAGCACGAGTTGGCCGGCCTATCATTTACCGCCCAAGTGAACTACGCCGATGCCCTCAACAAGCAGTTTGCGCGCGTGGTCTCCTGCAACACCACGGCGTTGTGCCGGGTATTGCACGCGCTGCACAAGAATGGCTGGGTGAAGCGCGCGCGCGCGGTGCTCCTGCGCCGGGCCACGGATCCCTGGGAGAGCCACAAGAACGGGATGATCAACACCGCCATCCCCGAGACGAAGGTTCCCAGCCACCAGGGGCCGGATGCCCGGACGGTGATCCCCGGCCTGGACATCACCACCATGGCCGGCGCCGGTCCCTACAACCTGAGCCACCTCCACTTTGCCATGGTGGAAACGACGCGACCGGTGAGCCTGGACGAGTTGCGCCACGCCCTGTGGGAGGAGCCGCGCATCGCCTTCGTGCGCGCCACCGACGGCCTGGTCTCGCTCAACGCCGTGATCGAGCTGATGCGTGACCTGCGCCGCCCGCGCAGCGACATGTGGGAAGTGGCCGTTTGGGAGGACGCCCTGGCCGCCGACGAACGCGAGGTTTACCTGAGCTTCCAGGTTCACAACGAGGCGATCACCATTCCGGAGAGCGTGGACTGCATCCGCGCGCTGACGGGCATCGAGGCAGACGGGGCGAAGTCCATCGCGAAGACGAACCGGGCGTTGGGGGTGGTCAAGAGTTTCCTGCCGCGCACCCTCCCGGAACAGACGATCCACGCGGCGATGGGCGAGGCGCTGGAAGAGGCGAAGCTGGAGTTCATTGAGGAAGGCTTCAAGGGCGCCGAGGAGCCGGCGGAACCGGAGTTCACCCCGGCGCAGCGCTCGTAACAGCGCGGGATGAACCGACGGGGACGGGGCAAAGGAGAACGCAGGTGAGACGATGGGGCTCGTTAGCGGCAGGAATCGGGCTGATCCTGGTGGCCGCAGTTCTTCTCCTCCTATTTGGGTCGCAGTTCGGGCGGCCCGGGAGGACTATCGGCCCCCGCAGTCAGACGGGGCGGATCCCAGAGGCACCGCTGGAGTTCCGCAGCAACGGGGAGCAGATCTACTTCACGGCCACGAGTCGGTCCGGTGAGCCGATCACCTTTCGTGGCGGCCCCGCCTGGATGCAGATGCATGGCGGGAGCTGCGCGAACTGCCACGGGCCGGATGGCCGCGGCGGCATCCGGGTACACATGACCGACGTGGTCGCGCCGGACATCCGCTACCGCACACTCACGTCGGCGGAGCACGACGAACACGGCGGGGACGAGGGGCACCCTCCATATACAGACGCACTCATCCAGCGCGCGATCACCGAGGGGTTGGATCCCGCCGGTAAGCCGCTCGACCCCGCCATGCCGCGCTGGAGCATGTCACAGCGGGATCTGGACGATGTGGTGGCCTACCTGAAGACGCTGGATGGAGAGCGCGGAGAGCCGTAGATGAGGCAAGCAATCGTGGCGGTAGATTGGCTGCTCTTCCCCGAGGATGCGCGCGCGGTAGAGAAGCGGCTGCGCGCGCATCCGGGCATCGCACGCGCGGATATCAACCCGATCACGCAGGACTTGCCCACACTGGAGTTCCGGCGCAGCCCGGCACCGGCATTCCCCGCGCCGATGCCGTAGCCCGGGGCGATGGCGAGGAAAGCCACTGGCAGCAGCGCGAGCGCGTTCACCCGGTACGCCGGATTGGATGCTCGTCGTGACCGGGGCACCGCCAGGGCGAAGCGATGACCTCCAGACTATCCAGCTCCTCGAGACTGCGAGAGCTTCCGCCGGGCCGCGGCGATCCCCTGCCGGGCCGACTCCGCATTCTGGCCGTCGGGGGCAACGCGCAGGTAATCCTCCCAGGCGGCGATGGCGGGGGCGTACTGGTTGAGGTCGTGCATGTAGACGACGCCCAGGTTGTAGCGGCTGTTCTCGTGTCTCGGGCTCGACTTCCGCGCCCGCTCGAATTGCTCGATCGCCTCGTCAAACCGACCCAGGCGGCGGTACATGATCCCCAGATCGGTGCGCACGTCCGGGTTGTTCGGCTGGTAGGTGAGCGCCTTCTCGTAGGCGAGGAGCGCCAGGCGGGGCCGGTCGGCATCGAACTCGTGGTTGCCGATCTCGATCAGCCGGGCCACATCGGTCGTGCCCTTGATGGCGCGCTCGGATTGCTCCTCGCTCACAGCGGGCTTGATGGCGGGGGCGCCCGTGGCGGACGCCTGCTCGTGTTCGTGCTCGTGCGGGGCGCTGACGCGGTCTGCTTGACGACCGCGGTCCATGCCGATGCCGTAGCCGAGCGACCCGACGAAGAAGGCCACCGCCGCCAGGGTGAAAAGGCTGAACCGGTACTCCCACCAGGGCATTCGCTGGGGCGAAGTGGGCGCTCCGGCAGAACTTGCCGCTTGCCTGCGCGATCTCCTCATAGCGATTCCCACTGCTTCCTCTCTATCCATGTGCGGGACGTTAGCGACCGGCGATAGTTCCCGGAAACAAAGCGGGAACCATCGGCAGGAAGGCACGTCCCGACAGGCGAGGGGCAGCGACCGGGCGCTCGTTACGGGGCAGCATGAGCAGCACCGGCGCTGGAAAAGCGTGGTCCGGGGGTTCTCCGTGAGGAAGGATGGGATGGTAGAGAGCTGTCGCGGTGGAGGTGTGCGCCCCCGGGCCACCCCCGAGACGCTAATGGCCCCCTTGAGAGGCTGCCGGAAGATCCACGCCATGCACGTAGGCAGCCAGAGAACGCTTGAGGAGAGCCCGCCCGCGGGAGAGGCGTGACTTCACGGTTCCAATGGGCACCCCCACGGATTGGGCCACTTCCTCCAGCTTCAGGCCGTGTACCTCGTGGAGCACCACCACCTCGCGGAAGTCGGGTGGCAGGCCCGCGATGGCCCGGCGCACCTGCTGCTGCAGCTCGGACGCCGCCAGCACCTGGTCGGGCTGCGGGCCGGGGTCGGGGATTTGCAGCGACGTGCCCGTCTCCTCGTCCTCGGCATCCAGGGAGAAATCCGGCTTGGCGTCGAAGCGGCGCGCGCGGTCGCGGCACACGTTCACCACGATGCGCGTGAGCCAAGCGCGGAACGCCTCGCACTCGGCCAATCGGGGTAAGGCGCGATAGGCATTCACGAAGGCTTCCTGGGTTGCGTCCTCCGCATCATCCGGATCGTGCAGAATGCCCATGGCGATGCTGTAGAGCCGCCGCTGGTGGCGCCGGAAGAGCTGCTCGAAGGCGTCCAGGTCGCCCACCTGCACACGGCGTGCCAGATCGGCATCGGCCGCGGCGCCGTTCTGTTCCGCAGGCGGCGGCGTCTGCCTGCCCGCTTTCCGTTCCCGGAATGCCTTGAACACGTGCGGCAAGGCCTTCTCCTGATGACGGGGATCTACTCGTCAGGACCCGTCCCGGTGAGCGAGGGTTCCTCTGGCGCACCCCCGAGACGCCACATTCCGCCCCTTGCAGCGCATGTGCCGAGGCAGCGCACGCTAAGGAATAGACTGGAGCATCTGTTCCAGTTCTCGGGGAGCAACGCGGCCCACGGCGACGAAGGTATGCCCCTGATGGACGCGGGAGGCCACGTTGTCCTGGCCGAAGCTGGAGACAGCAGAATTGCTCATCTGTTCGGTTTCGTGCGAGCACTCGAAGAGCGACAGGCTCTCCAGACCATCTTCATAGCACGTGTGAAGAGCAGGCTGCCCACAGCCGCAGAAGCACGTGAACGTCCGCGAGTGCTCCTGGCGATAGCCCGTAGGCACGTAGCGCGGGAGCGCGGCCCGCGGTGGCCCGTCATCAGAGTTACCGTGCGCGTGGCTTTGTTCCTGCTTCGCGAAAGCGACGCGCACCCCGGGAGCCTCGGGCCGCGCAAAGAGCGCCGCCTGCGGCGGCCCGAAGGAAACGGTAAGGTACTCGGTGGACGCTACCAGGTTGCCGCGTGCGCCATACTCCTCGGTGCGCAGAGGCAGGCCGGTCTCTTGATCCAGCCACAGGCGCCGGGCAATCCCCGGGGCGTGACGGCGCAGCATTACCACCCGGTTGACCCGCCGCCCAGCGACGCGGCCCTGGCCGAGGAGTCGCGCGTCATAGTTGGCGAGCAGCAGATCGGGGTCTGGCTGTTCCACTTCGGGTGCCGGGCAGCCATCTTCTTCCAGCAGATCGCGCCCCGGGTCGAGACGCCAGAGATGGGGCGGGTTGGCGATGCAGAGCACGCCATCGAGCGGCGGCGTGCGGTAGGCCAGCCGGTGGCGCCCGCCGGAGCCGTAAGCGGCATCGAGAACGGAGACAACCTGGCGTCCCTGGTACTGCGTGAGCGTCCGCATCCGGCCGGCGCGCGGAAGCTCACGCTCTACGCGCTGCGCCCGCAGGACCAGAGGGCCGGCATCGGAGCCTCGCCGCGCGTAAGCAAACAGGCCCATTCCCAGTATGCCTGCCGCCAGGATCCCGAGGAGCGAAAGGCGCATCCGAGTGCGGCTCATGGATGGGCTAACCCTTCATATCGGGCAGCGAAGATGATCACGGGCTCGGCTGCCGCGGCCCCGGAAAGGCGACCCACGGAGGTGAACTGCAGGTGCTCGCGCACATAGGGGGCCTGGGCGGCCGCCAGTGCCCCCGCCGAAGGCGTTGGCGGCGCTGCCGGCCAAATCCACAGCGCGGCCGCCGCGGCGCCCGCAGCCGCCAGGGCCATGGCCGGTCTCCAGTAACTCGAAAGATTACCCAACAATAGATTCTTGGGTAATCTACTCGGTTCTGCCAGGACCCGCGCCCGAATCACCGGCCACAGGTCGCGCGCTGGTTCCGCCTCCGGCAGTGAGCGGACCACCGCCACCGTGCCGGCCAGCTCCCGAAACTCCGCGGCGCACGCCTCACACTGCGCCAGGTGCTGCTCCACGGCGCAGCGTTGCCCCCTGCGGACCAGGCCGACCGAGTAGTCGGTCAGCAGCCGCGCCACCTCTTCACATCGCATCCTCTTGCCAGCCTCCTTTGCCGCCCCCCTGAGCAATATACTACTTCATAGTAAGTATTCGGCAGACCCCATCCGCTGATCGTCGGCGATGGCGTCGTTGCTCGGCTTGCTGCCCTCTCCGAAAGGGCACAGCAAGCTCGGTATCATGCGCCTTCCCGCAACTCGGGATGAGGATCGCCGAACATTTACCCTCCATGTCCTCCCGGCCCGCGGCGCCACAGAGTACCGCGCACAAGCCGATCACCACGATG
>JACQGM010000116.1 GCA_016199585.1 Armatimonadota bacterium | reverse complement strand
GTAGGGGCGCTGCTCTGTCCGCGCCCGCGCCGGGCGTCCCGTAATCATACATCCTGAGCTCACGATCCTCCGTTTCGCTCGCCCGCTGCCGGGCTATACTCCCTAGGGGGAGTCTGTGCCGCAGCACCAGCTCATCGTTGACCTCGGCATCATCCTGTTCGTGGCACTCGTGGCGGGCCTGGTAGCCCATCGCTTGCGGGTGCCGCTGCTGTTGGCGTACCTGGTGGGGGGCATCGCCATCGGACCTCATGTCCTGGGCATCATCGGCCAGGCGGAGACGATCAGCATCTTCGCCGAGATCGGTGTGACGCTGCTGATGTTCGCTCTCGGGGTGGAGTTCTCGCTCCAGGGGGTCTTTGCCGTGCGCTCGGTGGCGATCAAGGGGGGCCTGCTGCAGATCGCGGCTACAATCGCCCTCGGCTACGTGGTGGGCCGCCTGCTGCGCCTGGGCCTGGCGCCGTCGCTGGTGCTGGGTGCCGCCCTCTCGCTCAGCAGCACGATGATCGTGATGAAGATGCTGATGGACCGGGGGGAGACGGAGACGACCCAGGGCCGGGTGATGCTCGGCATCCTCATCGTGCAGGACCTGGCGGTCGTGGCGATGCTGGCGCTCCTGCCGATCCTCCCCGCTCTCAGCCTCAGCCGGCTGCCCGAGCTGGCCGGGCTGCTGCTGAAGGCGGCCGCCTACCTCGTCTTCGCGGTGGTGCTGGCGCGGACCATCATCCCGCGGGTGATGCGCTTCGCCGCCGCCAGCCAGCACAAGGAGCTGTTCGCGCTCACGGTGGTGGGCATCTGCTTCTCGGCGGCGCTGGCAACGCTGGCCATCGGGTTCTCGCTCGCCCTGGGCGCTTTCGTGGCCGGCCTGATCGTCAGCGAATCGGAGTACCGGCACGAGGTCTTCGCGGAAGTCATCCCGCTCCGCGACGTGTTCGCGGTGCTCTTCTTCGTCTCCGTCGGGATGCTCGTGGACCCGGCCTTCTTCCTGCGGCGTCTGGGAGACATCCTGCTGGTGGTGGGCGCCATCCTCCTCGGCAAGTCCATGCTGACGGCGGTGATCGTGCGGGCCTTCCACTACCATCCGCGCACCGCGTTCCTGGTAGGGGCCGGCCTGGCGCAGATCGGCGAGTTCTCGTTTCTCCTCGCCCGCCAGGCGCAGCTCGCGCGCCTCATCTCCGACGACGTCTACGGCATCATCCTCAGCGCCGCGCTGGTGACGATTCTGCTCACACCGATCATCCTGGCGCGATCGCCCGAGTGGTACCGCCGGTTCCCCGCCATCCTGGTGCCGGCGCGGGTCGGCCCGGCCCCGGAAGGGGCGGAGCACCCGCCGCCGCGCGATCACGTGGTCATCATCGGCTACGGGCGGGTCGGCAACAACGTCGGCGCCAGTCTGATGCTCTACGGCATCCCCTTCGTGGCGGTGGACTACGACCAGGGCGTGGTGGAGCAGCTCCGCCGGATCGGCTTCCCGGCGATCTTCGGCGACGGGTCACTCTCGGCGGTGCTCACCCACGCGCACCCGGAGACCGCCCGCATGGCGGTCGTCACGGTGCCGGACTTCCTGGTGGCGCAGATGGCGGTGCGGAACCTGCGGGCGATGAACCCGGACCTGCGCATCGTGGCGCGGGTGGCGGCGATGGGGAGCGTGAGCGCCCTCTACGAGGCGGGCGCGGAGGAGGTGGTGCAGCCGGAGTTCGAGGCGGGCATCGAGCTCACCCGGCACGCCCTGGTGCGCCTCGGCATCCCGCTCCCCGAGGTGCAGGCGCAGACCGAGCGGCTGCGCCGGCTGCGCTATGGCGCCTTCGCCGACGCCGAGTCACGCCCCACCGCCGCCGAGCTGCGCGACCACTACATCATCTGCGGCTTCGGGCGCCAGGGGAGCATGATCAGCCGCGAGCTGGCGGCGCACCACGTGCCGCACGCCATCGTGGAGCGCGAGCCGGAGCGGATCGCCGGCACCTCGCCGCCCGGAGTGCCGATCGTCCTGGGCGATGCCACCGACACCGGCATCCTGCGCCGCGCCGGGGTCGAGCACGCCCGCGGCCTGGTGGCCGTCACCCCCAGCGACGTGGACAATCTGTACGTCATCGCCACGGCGCGCCAGCTCAACCCGGACATCTTCATCCTCTCGCGCGTCTCCGAGGAGGGAGAGAGCGGCAAGTTCCGCCAGGCGGGCGCCGACCGCGTCATCTCCCCCTACGTGATGGGCGCCCGGCAGATGGTCTCGGAGATCCTCCACCCGCACCTGGCTCGCTTCCTGGAGATCACCGCCGGGGACGGCGGCGGCCCCTGGAGCATGGAAGAGGTGCGCATCCATGCCGGGTCTCCGTTGGATGGCAAGGTCCTCGGCGAGCTCGAGGCGCCGGGGGTGAAGGTAGTCGGGCTGATCACCTGCGAGGGCGTGGTCCTCGGCCACCCCGGTCCCTGCTACGATCTCGGAGCGGGGGACGTGCTGGTGGCTGCCGGCGCGGAGAGCGAGATGGCCCTGCTGCGGCGTCTCGCGAGCGGCGAGGGGGGACGGGGGTAGGGATGCGCGGATGGCGCCGGCGCAGCGGCGGTTCCGCAGGCAGGAAGGTGGCGCCGACGATAGGCTCGGCGAGGAAGAGCCGGGGGTGGAGGGGTAGCGGCGGGGGATACGATGCTGGCGCGAGGGGTCGCCCAGGGCTGGGAGGCCCGTTCTACGTTACTCGGGAGGCGGTGGGGTGGCGGGGTGGTGACCCGCAGGGAGCGCAATCCTGGGCGTACGGGTGCGGATATGGGGGTGCAAGGGAGACTAGGGGGCGAGATGTAGATGCCAGCTATTGACTCAAGGGGACCTGTGTGCTAAGCTGGTGTGGGTAGGCTTGAGGTGTGAAAGGATGTTCACGGGTCTGGCGCCGCTAATCTATACGGGGCTGTTCGTCGTTCCGGGGTTCGTTGGGCTACGTGCATTCGGGGCGTTCTTCCCACGGAGGCAGGAGGATGCGCAGACATCACTTCTCCACTATGTTGTCTGGAGTTGCCTGAATGCGCTTGTGTGGGCGTGGCCGTTCTACGTGCATGTGCTGCGGGGGTCCGATGGAGGTGTGCGAACGCTAGCGGATGCATTGGCGCAGGATCCGGTCGCCAGCGTGTGTTGGCTCACCTTCGGAGTAGTGCTGCTGCCGGCCGTGGGAGGCGTCGCAGTGGGACTGATAGTTGGGTGGGCGTATCGACATCCTAAGGTTGCTGTGATCCCAGTCCAGCCTTTCCCTACGACGTGGGAGGAGGTCTTCTTCCTGACTCAGGCAGCCTGGGTGTGCGTCATGTTGAAGGATGGGAGTGCGGTTCGCGGGCTGTTGGCGGGATCGTCGCGGGCATCTTCGGATCCATCGAGGGCGGACATCTTCCTGGAACCCGAGTATGATGATCATTGGCAGGAGAAGGGACCGAGGCGTGGGGTTTGGATTCCGGGGAGCGAGATCGGACGGATAGAGTTCTATGAGCGGAATAAGCCGCCAGCGCAGGGTGAGCGGGTTGGGTGGCTCAAGAGAGCGCTGGCGGCAGTCGTCAAGAGAGGAGGTGAAAGAGCCGTGCGAAGGGATTCGGGTGGGAAGACAGGGCCGGGCCAAGGGGAGAGATTCTGGAAGTCATTCACATTCCGTCCGAGCAGCGGGGCGCCCCCGCCTCCGGCTGGGCCGGCGAGCGCACCAGGGAATCCGTCGCCTGCGTCGTCGCCTGGGGGAACCAGTGGCGGCGGATCGTCATCAACGCAGTCCGGCGGGAGGGGTGGGAAGGGGAAGTGATCGGCAAGGGAGATGAAGAGGCGCTACCGTGTGTGCGGGGCGCGAAAGGGCAGCGCCGGGCGATAGGCGGTGAAGAGAAGGGGAGGCGTGGAATGGCGTCTCCCCTTCGTGGGCTTGAGGGTAGGATGGGGCGTTGGGGGTGATGTGGCAAAGGGCGAAGCAGCCGATAGAGGGATCGGTGTGGTTGGCGCAGAAGAACGGGGGAACCGGTGGGCGCTGTGGGAGGGCGAGAACAGACGGGTCGGTGTTCGCGTCAGCAAGTAGGAACTTACTGGCTTGTGGGCGCTGTGGGCGGTAGGTAGGAACCTATGGCCCTTGTGGAAGGATGGGATGGGCTGTGGCTACTCGGATTACGCTGCGACTGGCAGGCCCGAAGGACGATACCACGCCGATCCGCTTCCGGGACTTCGTGAAGCAACTGGATCTGGTGCGGCGTGCGCTGAAAGAGACCGATCGTGTTGTCACAGAGAGCCCTAATGGGTCGGTGGTGTTCGGAGTGGTGGATCTGAAGCGGTCGAGTCCGGCGCAGATTGTCCTGGAGGCCGAACCGGTGCGGCCGGAGGTTGACAAGACGGAGGTCGTGGTGGGTGCTTTCTGTGGGGCTTTGCGCGAGATCCAGGATCGGCGGATGGCCCCTGTGGGATTCGACAGCGCGGCGCTACGAGCGTACCAAGGGCTGGTGGCGATGATGGGCGTTGGGCTTTCGGAGTTCGCTGTGATCTGCAACGGTAGCGCCATACATCTAACGCGTGAGCTACACACGAACGTTGAGGCAATTCTCGGCCCAAAGCACTATGGGGTGGGAACCGTAATAGGGCGGTTGGAGAAGATCAACCTGCACCGAGAGCAGAATGTTTTTACGGTGTACCCAAAGGGAGGCCCAGCGCGGGGGATCACTTGCCACTTCGCGAGGTCGCAAGTGGAGGTTGCAGTTGCGGCCGTCAGCCAGCATGTTGAGGTAACGGGGCGTCTGACCTACAACTCGGTAGATCCGTACCCGGAGTGTGTGACGGTGTGGTGGGTGGATGTGGATGAGGGGGCAGGCAGGCAGGCCCCCAGGCTGGCAGATCTGGTTGGCATGGCACCGAACGCAACGCGTGATGAGCTAAGCGAGGATTTCGTGAGGAGGCTCCGCGATGGGTGGTAAGCGAGTGAGGGCGTATTGGGACACTTGCATCCTTCTCGCGCTACTGAAGCGGGAGAAACGGGAGAATCCGTTGGATATGCAGGGGGTATACCACCAGGCGCGGATGTGTGATGAGGGGCAGGTTGAGGTGATCACATCCGTTCATACTCTGGTTGAGACGCATGACAGTACGCTTCCTGATGAAGGGAGGAAGCAACTGGTGAATCTGCGGCGTCATCCACACTTCATGTTGGCGGAGACAACCGTGCGGATCGCGGAGATCGCTAGAGAGATCTGTGACCACTATCGACGGGAGGACCCCGAAGGGCTGAGGGTGACATCCTCCGACAGCATTCATCTTGCGACAGCGATTCTGTACAAGTGCGACGTGTTCTACACGTTCGACGGGTGCGGGAAGAAGCCGCGGCGGTCCCGACCGCTGCTCCCGATGTCGGGCAATGTTGCGAACAAGTATACGTTGCGTATCGAGAAACCGCCCACAGACCCATCGGGGCAATTCAGCATGGAGGGGTTGGCGGAATGAAGTTGGGGGTAGCAGGAGGAGGGGTAGCCTCAGGCGGGGATACGCCGTAGCGCCGCCACAACCTCCGCCACCTCCCGTCCCTTCGCCTCGATGAGGTCCAGCAGTTCCTCCAGCGTGCGCGTGTCCTCGTCGTTCTTCGCGTTCGGGTTGACCGCCTTCAGGCCGTAAGCCGCATCCTCGGTCGCCTGGGCCTTGGCGCGCAGGTCGCGGGCCTGGGCGGTGTGTTCCCGAGTCTCGGTACGCAGTACCTCAATCTGTCCCGCCCCGGAGACGCTTTCCTATCCCGAGCGCCGCCTCCCGGACAGGCATCCCCGCCAGCCGCGCGCCGGCGAAGTGCCCGCCTTCATGGACCACCAGGATGAAGACCAGCGCACCAATAGCAGCTAGCACGTTCATCGGGATCACCTGCTCCTCAGTCTCACAGCCCCGCCACCTCCAGGCGCACGCGCACGCGCCCTGGGAGCACATCCACCCACAGGAATCCCGGCGGGCACCCGGTGTTCTCACGCACGGTGCTGAGCGCCGGCGCCGTCACGAACGGCACTCCCTGCCACCAGTTCAGCGCGATCCGGTGAGCATGGCCCGCGAAGCCGGCCACCAGGCGCCGGCCCTGGAGAAGCGCCAGCACCTCCCCGGCATTGCCGACGTCGCACGTCAAGTCCTCGCAGCGGCCCACCAGGCCGTGGTGGGTGAAGAGGATCAGCGGCGTGTCATCGGGCGTATCCGCCAGCACCTCATGGAGCCAGGCGAAAGCCGGGGGTTCCACGAAGCCGTGCCAGTTGCCCGGGTCGGGGTCGTCGTTGGTGGTGTCCAGCGCCAGGCAGCGGCAGCCCGCGATGTCCCGGGAGAAGCTCGGGGCGCCGAAGGTCTCCGGGTGCCGCCGCGCCGGCCCGACGCGCTCCACGTCATGGTTGCCCGCGAGGAGGTGGCAGGGCGCGCGCAGGCGGCGCAGGCAGTCGCGCAGAATGGCGTGCTGCGCCGCCGTTCCGGCATCGGTCATGTCGCCGGCGAAGAGAACGAAGTCGGGCGGCTCGCGGTTGATCCCCTCGATCGCGGCGGCCAGCAGGGCGGCGCTCTCCGGCCCCACCAGGTGCGCGTCGGAGACCAGGGCGAAGCGGAACAGCGACGACGCCGGGTCTTCCGCAACGCGCGGTGCGCATGAACGGCTCATCGGCACCTCCGTCCGCACGGTTCGGCGCCGGGAGAACGCGCTCCTGCTCGCGCTCGCGATCAGGGAGGAAGAAGCCGCCTTTCCTCGGAATTAGGAGAGTGGCGGGGAGATGAGCGGCCCTCCGGATCGCGCGCCCATCGCTCTCGTCCTCATTCTCGATTCGTCCGGGGAGCGGATAGCGGCCAGGACGACGACGATGCCGGGTTGCCCCCGGGGGACGCGGCGCCCGGAAGTCGCGGACGAGAGCGACGACGAGGGCGAGGGGGTCGCCGGGCGCCCATGAGGGGCCTTGGCCGTGCGGAGGTGTCGGATGCCCGATGAGGACACGAGCGCGGTTCCGTCCCGATTCCACCGGTCGGCCGGGGGCGTGCTGGTGCGCGGCGGCGAGGTGCTGCTCCTGCGAAAGCGGGAGCCGCCGGAGGTGCGCCTGCCGAAGGGGCACATCGAGCCGGGCGAGGACGCGGAGGCGGCCGCCTTGCGCGAAGTGCGGGAAGAGACCGGCTACCCCGCGCGGATCCTGACGGACCTCGGTTCCCGCACGGCGGTGTTCACTCTTCGCGGCGCGCGTGTCACCCGGGAGGAGCGCACTTTCCTGATGGCGCCCGCCGGGCCGCCGCTGCCGCGCAGCCGCGAAGAGGAGGCGAGGTTCGAGGTGTTCTGGGCGCCGGCGGCGGAAGCGCCCGGACTGCTCACGTTCGAGAGCGAGCGCCGGGCCGTGGAAGCGGGCCTGGCCGCGGCCGACACCAACCTACCGGACTGAGGGAGATCATCTGTGCCGTCGGGCCGGCCTTCGTCTCGGCCGGCACGCACTGCTGAAGGGAGCCGCCATGCCATTGAGTCCGGAAGCGCGGCGCGCGCTGGAGGCGCTCAACCGGGGGCCGCTGAGGCACCCCCAGCGGGCGCCCGATCCGCCCGCGGCTCCCGAACCGACGGTCTCTGCCCGGACACCATTCCCCACGCTCCCCGCCCCACCCGAGCCGCCCGTGGGTGCCGCGATCCCGGCGGGACCACAGATGCTGGAGCAACTCCTCTCCGGGCGCGCCTCCGAGTGCCGGAGCCACCGCTGCTTCCTCTACGAGCGCCCCGTCCACACGCCTTCCTGGCGCAACGTGCCGATCGCCCATCAGCTCCGTGAGGTGTTCGCCAACCCGCCGGGGGACGCGGAGGGACCCCTCGCCACGCTGTTGGGTGGGCCGCCGGAGCGCGCCCTCCTGCTCGACATCGAAACCACCGGGCTGACGGGCGGCCCCCTCTTCCTCGTCGGCGTCCTGGCGCTGGAGGGCAAGGCGCTGATGCTGCGCCAGTTCTTCGCCCGCGACTACACCGAGGAGACCGGCGTCCTCGAACACACCCGTGACCTGATCCGCGAGCACCCGGCCCTCGTCAGCTTCAACGGACGCACGTTCGATCTGCCCTATCTGGCAAACCGCGCGGCTTATCACCGACTGCCATCGCCATCCGCACCGCTGCACGTGGACCTGCTCCACCTCGCGCGGCGGCGCTGGCGCGGGCGCCTGCCCGATTGCCGGCTGCAGACCCTGGAGCGCTTCATCTGCCGGCGCCATCGCGTGGACGACATCCCGGGCGACATGATGGCCCGGGTCTACCACGACTACGTGCGTACCGGTGATGCCACCCGCATCCGCCAGGTCTTCCAACACAACCTGATGGACCTGGTGACGATGGCGGAGATCCTGTGCGTCCTCGCGGCCCCGCCCCCCGGGGCGCGCGGCCGCTGAGCCACCGGGCACTACCGCTGGCTCATCATCACATACGGCAGCGCGTCCGGCCCGGTGTACTCCGCGCGCGGGCGGATGATGCGGTTGTTCGTCCACTGCTCCAGGATGTGCGCCGTCCAGCCGACGACGCGGCTCGCCGCGAAGATCGGCGTGAACAGCTCGCTCGAGATCTGCATCATGTGGTAGCAGATGCCGGAGTAGAAATCCACGTTCGGGTAGACCCTGGTGTTCTCGCGCATGACGCGCTCCACCTCGAGCGCCGTCTCGTAGAGGCGGGTGTCGCCGCCCTCTCGCGTCAGCGTCTCGGCGTAGCGGCGCAGGATCGTCGCGCGCGGGTCATCCGTCTTGTAGACGCGGTGGCCAAATCCGGGCACCTTCTCCTTGCGGGCCAGGGCGTCCTTCACCCACGCCTCGGCCTTCGCGGGATCGCCGATGTCGTGGAGCATGCGCATCACGGCCTCATTGGCGCCGCCGTGCAGGGGGCCTTTCAGCGCGCCGATGGCGCCCGTCACGCAGGAGTACATGTCGGAGAGGGTCGAGGCGACGATGCGCGCCGTGAAGGTGGAGGCATTCCACTCATGGTCGGCGTGGAGGATGAGGATCACGTCGAAGGCGCGCACCCAACTGGGGCTCGGCTCTTCGCCGCGCAAGGTGTAGAGGAAGTTGTAGGCGATGCTGCGCCCGGGCACCGGGTAGATCGGCTCCAGCCCGTTGCGCAGACGCTGGTGCGCCGTGATGAGCTGCGGCAGGCGCTCGGTGAGGCGGATCGCTTTGCGCAGGCAGGCATCCAGGCGCGTGCATCCGCTGTCGGGGTCCCAGTGGCCCAGCGAGGAGATGGCGGTGCGCAGCACCTCCATCGGCGTGGCCACCTTGGGGAACATGCGCAGGATCATCACCGTCTCGATCGGGAGTTCCATGTTGCCGGTGAAGCTATCCAGAAACGCGGCGAACTCCATGCGCCCCGGCAGCCGCCCGTACCACAAGACGTAGGCCACCTCCTCGAACGTCGAGTGCGCCGCCAGATCCACAATGTCGTAACCCCGATACAGCAGCCTTCCATTCACGCCATCTACGAGACAGATCGCCGACTCGCCGGCAACAACATCCTGCAATCCCGGCGCGACACCGTTGCTCCTCCCGTCTCCCGCCCCGGCCCCCGCCGCCGCAACGCCGGCTTCCTCTTTCTCTGCCATGGTCCATCAACCTCCTCAGTATATCCCCGGCGGCATCGTGCCCATGCCGCACCCCTCTTCCTCGGATCAATTCGACATCGGGACGTGTTCGCCTGCTGTGCGACGATTCGAACAGCGGTGACGAAGGAGGAGCCGGGGGATGTCCGCTCCACCTGGCTGCGCCCGGCGGTGGCACAGGCTCCCCGGGCGGAAGTCGGGCTATGCCGCGCTCTGCGCCTGCGCCCGGTCAATGACGACCTCGCACTCCGCCTTCTGCAGCAGCGTGCTCAGCACGCGCTCCAGGCGGGGATCGGCCGCGCCATCCGCTTTGCGCACGCCGGTGACGATCACGTCGGCGCTCAGATCCCTGGCGGCCTGGAGGATGCCGGCGGCTAGCTCGCGCGTGCGCTCCACGTGGGCGATGGTCTGCACCCCGCAGTCGCGGGCGAGCGTCCGGGCCTGGTTCAGCGCCTCGCGGGCTCGCTCCTCCGCCTCGGGGAGGGCGGCGCCGACCGGGAGCGAGAGCGGCACCTCCAGCAGGTAGACGAGGCGGATCTCGGCGCGGGGCCCATCCGCCAGGCGGCAGGCGAGCCCCACGCCGTGCTCCCAGTCCAGCAGATCCACGATCGGCACGAGGACGACTTTGCCCGGCCTCCCCGCGGGGGCGGTGGGGTGGACGTCCTGCAGCTCCAGCGAATGGCGCGCCTCCTCGATGGTCCGGGCGACCGGAAGCTGCGAGCCGGCGCCGGGGACCTCGCGCAGCACCTGCATCACCTCTTCCGGCACGTCGGTGAGGAGGATGCGCGCCCCCTGCTTCTGGATGTAGTTCATCGCGTCCACGAAGGTCTGCACGCCCGCGCCCGATGCCTTCTCCAGGCTTCCGCAGTCAATGATGATGCCGGTGGAGTGCTGCCGCAGGAGGAGATTGGCGGCCGCCTTCAGCGCCGGCCACATGTTCTCGACCAGACTCCCCCGCAGGGTGACAACATCCTCTCGCGCTTCAATGATCATGTTCCGATTCCACCCGGGCACCGACCCCGCGAGCCGCCGAATTCGCGAAGTCCATACCGGGTTCGCCCTGCGCGCGCGGTTTCCTGCCGACCATCGGAATCAGCCCTCGGGCCGCGCGGCCGCCGCCTCGCCGATGTAGAGCGCCTCTCCCCGGCTCTCCGGGCAGCGCGTGCGGGGGCGCCGACGGCGGCCATCCAGCAGCTCGCGGGCCAGCGCCAGCGGCGAGGGCGCCACGAGGCGCACCTCGGCCCCCAGGATAGCGGCCATTCCGGAAACCGTCTCGTCGTCCAAGAACCGATCGCCCTTCAGGAGCACGCTTGGCACGTAGACGCGGGCGCACGCGCCTGCCGCGCGCACGGCCTGAATGATGTCGCGCGCGGTGAGCAGCCCCGCCACGGTGATGCTCTCGCCGAAGAAGCGGTTGGGCACCGCCAGCGCCTCCACTCGGTGCCCGGTGAGGCGACTCGCCTCATCCGCCAGCGCCGCGACCATCGGATGGGCGAGGCTGCCCGTGACGAGGAGCAGACGCTTCGGCCGGCGGACCGGGCGCGGCTTCCGGCGGCGCACCCGCTCCAGCTCATCGAGGAAGAGACGCGCCAGGCCGATGCCGTCCTCGGTCTGGGGGAAGTCTTCGTAGGCCGCGCGCGGGGGAATCTCGACCCCGCCCGCGAGGTAGAGCTCATCGGCGGGGAAGACGAAGCGCGTCCCGAGGCGCTCGCGGAAGCGGGCGCGCCACGCTTCGATTTGGAGGGCCGTCTCGCGCGCGAACGCCCCGTCAACCGCCCGGATCGGGGTGAGGCGCTCGCGGAAGCGGGTGAGACCCACCGGCACCACCGCGACCGAGAGGACGGAAGGCCAGTACTCCGCCAGATCCGCCAGCGTCCGGTCGAGCACGGCGCCGTCGTTGTAGCCGGGGCAGAGGACGATCTGGCAGTGCATCTCGATGCCGCCGTCCGCCAGCCGGCGCATCAGCGGCAGGATCTGGCCGGCGCGCTTGTTGCGGAGCACGCGGATGCGCACGGCCGCGTCGGTGGCATGCACCGAGACGTGCAGGGGGCTGAGGTGCAGCGAGAGAATGCGCTGGAAGTCCGCCTCGCTCATGTTGGTGAGCGTGACGTAGCTGCCGTGAGTGATCGAGAGGCGGAAATCGTCGTCCTCGACGTAGAGGGTCTCGCGCATCCCTCGGGGCATCTGGTGGATGAAGCAGAAGACGCAGGAGTTCCGGCACTTGCGGATGCCGTCGAACACGGGGTCGGCGAAGGTGATTCCCAGCCCTTCGTCTTCGTCCTTCTCGATGCGGACCCGCAATCGAGCGCCCGCGCGCGCCAGGTCCAGATCCAGCACCGCATCGGCGACCAGGAAGCGGTACTCGATCAGGTCGTTGAAGCCTTGTCCGTTCACGGACGAGACCACGTCGCCGGGCTGGATGCCCGCCGTTTCGGCCAGACTGCCCGACGCCACGGAGACGACCGCGGCGCCGCCGATGTGGGTGTCCTCCATGAGGACATTGTAGCACGACGCTCGGGGCGGCGCAACCGGGCGTCCCGAGTGGCCCGCCGGGCAGTCCTGTGCCGCCGCCGGGCCGCACGCGCTCCGCGCCGCTATCCGGCGGCCAACCGCCCCAGGCCGAAGGCGCCGAACAGGATCGCGAGCACCGCCAGCGCGACGGCGCAGAGGAGCAAGAAGCCGCGGTAGACGCGGTCGTCAATGCTGCGGCGGCCGGCGGCCACCAGCGCGCCGACGGCGGTGTACCACACCAGGTCGCCGGAGATGTGCCCCAGGTAGAAGGCGGCGGCGCCCCCGAGGCCCTGCTTCATGGCGGCGACCATGGAGGCGGCGCCGAGCGTCAGCCACCAGAGGATCCAGTAGGGATTGGAGACGCTCGCGACGGCGCCGGCCACGGCATCGCGCGCCCCCGTGCCCCTGGCGGCCGCCGCCGGGTCGCCCTGCAGGTCCAGGCGCAGGTTCCCCCGCCAGGCGCTGCTGCCCATGCCCCAGGCCATCCAGAGGAGCGCCGCGGCACCCGCCAGCCCGATGACACCGATGACCACGTGCCGGGACCCCGACTCCGCCAGCACCCGGGCGAGACCCCGGAAGATGGCGGCGACCACGGCGAGCTCCAGCAGCGCGTGCCCCAGCACCACCCGGGGGGCCGCGCCGAACCCGCGCGCCGTGACGCCCGCCACCGTCACCATCAGCACCGGACCGGGCATGAGGGCGCCGCTCAGCGCCACCCAGAGGGAATACGCGAAGATCCCCGCGAGGCTCAGGTTCTCCATGCCCCCATTCTAGCACGCGCCGCCGTGCCTGGCAAGCAGCCATGCGGAGACGGGGAAACGGCTGCTTGACACGCCTCCGCAATGGATGTACAATGACTGGCAAAGGGGTGATCTTTCCGGCACAGCGGATGGGAGTGGGATGACACGCGCCACGCGGAACGAAGGACGCGAGGAGCCTCTGCCCCGGGCGGGATGGGCGAACTCGCGCGCCCGGCTGATCTACAACCTGGTGATGTGGGGCCTCGCCGCCGCCTGGGGCCTGGCGCTGGCCCTCGCGCCTCGGGCGCTCGGCGCCACACCCGAGCTTCGCCCCTGGGGCGCCGTGTTGGCCGGCTATGGCGTCATCCGCTGCTATTACGTCTATCGCCGGCTGCGCGCGCGCCCGCGTGGGTAGCGGCCCTCGGCTCTGGCGCGTCACTTGCCGTGCGGATGGGGTGTGGAGGCCATGAGAGTAGTGATCGTCGGGTGTGGCCGGGTGGGTTCCACCGTCGCCATGACGTTGGCGCGGGAAGGGCACCAGGTGACCATCGTTGACCACGAGGCCCGTTCCTTTCAGCGCCGGCTGGACCCCGAGTTCCCCGGAACGAAGATTCTGGGCAATGCCATGGATGAAGACGTCCTCATCCGCGCCGGGGTGGAGCAGGCGGATGTCCTGGTAACGCTGACCAACGGCGACAACCGTAACATCATGATCGCCCAGGTCGCCCGGGAGAAGTTCCGCGTGCCCCTGGTGCTGGCCCGCATCGTCGATTCGCTTCGGGCGGCGGCGTTCCGCGAGCTGGGCATCGAAACGGTGGACCAGACGAGCATCATGACCAACCACATGCGGCGCGCCATCCTGGGCGGGGCCAACGACGAAGCGCTGGCGGAGGCGAGTGTGAGGGAATAGGTCCCAATGTACATCATCGTTGTGGGTGGCGGGCAGGTGGGTTACCACCTGACGCGCACGCTGCTATCGAAGGGGCACGAGGTCCTGGTCGTCGAGAAGGACCCACGGCGGGCCGCGGACATCACCGACGAGATCGGTCCGGTGGTCTTTGAGGGAGACGGCTGCGAGTTCCGGGTGCTGCAGCAGATCGGAACCGCGCGCGCCGACGTGGTCGTCGCCGTTACCGGCGACGATGAGGACAACCTGGTAACCTGCCAGGTGGCCAAGCGGAAGTTCGGGGTGTCGCGCACCATCGCCCGGATCAGCGACCCGCGTAACGAGGACATCTTCCATCGTCTCGGTATTGACGACGTGGTGTCCAGCACCAAGGTGATTGACAGCTTGATCGAGCAGGAGATCGCCACGGGCGACGTCGTCCCGCTGGCTGCCCTGCGCCGGGGGTCACTGGAGATCGTCGAGGCCAGCATCCGCGAGACCTCGCCGGCCGCCAACCGCGCGGTCCGAGACCTGGATCTCCCCCCGGAATCGCTCATCACCTGCGTCATCCGCGAGGGGAAGGCGGTTCTGCCCCAGGGGGAGACCGTGCTGCGGCCGGACGACGTTGTGATCGCGCTGGTGCGCGCGGAGCAGCAGGAGGATTTGCAGGCGACCTTCCGCACCTCGTCGTGACAGGAGGGTGGAGATGGCAAGGGAGATGGCGAGCGGGCGCCGGCGGTTGCCGGCGGCGTTCCTGGCGCTGCTGGCGGCGGCGGGGACCGCGGCCCTGGTCGGGTGCGGCGGCGCCGGTGGACCCGCCTGGTCCACCGGCGGCCCTTCGTACAACAGCGGCTACGGAGGCGGGGGCGTCGGGAGCCCCGGCGCGCCCGGCAGCCCGCGCTCGGCGGTGCCGCCGCCGACGGGCGTGGTGCGGGGCGTGGTGGAGATGCCGGTGCGCCCCAGCGGTCTGAGCCGCCCGGTGGCGTTCCTCCGGTGGCTGCGCCTCGGCAGCCCCGCGCACGCCGAGGCGTCTGTCGCCCGCCAGCCGGTGGCCGGCGCACGTGTACACCTGGCCGACCGGGGCACCCGCCAGCCCGTCTCGGCCACCGTCACCACCAATGAGCGGGGTGAGTTCCGCGTCGAGGGAGTGACGCCCAGCAACCGCTTCTCCGCGATCGCCTCGGATGGGCGTGCCACCCTCGAGGCCGTCGTGCCGACACTGGAGGCAGGGCGCCTCGAGGCGCAGGTCACGATCAACGAGGCGACCACCATCGGCGCCGCGGCGGCTCGCCTGGCGGAAGAGGAGGGCCTCGGGCCCGAGGATGGCGTGCTGTTGGCGCAGCGCATCGCGGAGCGCCAGGAGCGCCTCCAGGAGGAGCGGCCCGCCGAGCTGCCCGACCTCACCCGCGCCGACGAACCCACCGACCGGGCGCGCCAGCACCTCCTGCGGGGCGCCGACGCCTTCGTGGGCGCGGCGCTGGAAACGAAGGAGCGCCCGGCAGCCGCGTGCGCCGTCGGCGCGGCGCAGCTCCTGGCGCGCTCGCAGTTGAAGCTCTCGCGCCGGGTGCGCCTCACTCCGGCGCAGGTGGAGGCGCTGGTCGCCGCAATGCTCGACGCGGATGCGCGCGCGGCCTCTGCCGACAAGATCGCCGTGGCTCTCCGCAAAGCCGGCGTGAAGCCCCGGGGCGAGAAGGAGGTCACGGCCGAGCACGTGGGCGCCGCGCTCGGTCCGCTGCGCAAGGTCTTCCCCTCCCTCAAGAAGGCGGAGCCGGCGAAGGTGCCCGTCCTCGCCGCGCTGATCCTCGCCGAGCAGGCGGGTGGCCCTTTTCAGATCACGACGCGCGAGCAGATGCGGAGCTTTCTGAAGGAGCTCGTCGGCGAGGTGGAAGGCCCCCGGGAGCCCGCGAAGGGGAAGCCGACGGCGGCGGCCGCGAAGAAGGGGAAGGCTAACGGGAATAGCGGCGCCCCGGCGCCCGCGCCCGCGGCGGGCAAGGACGAGGAGCAGAGCCCTCCGCCCCCGGCCGACGTGGTGGACGGCGATCCGGAAGCCGGGTAGCAGCCGCCCACGCGCCGTGCTTCGGGGGACACCGGAGCGGGCAGCCGCACTCTGGCACCCGTGGCGAGAGGACCGAGATGATGGGGAACCAGATTCCTCTTGATCGAGGGCACCGTGACCGGAGACGTGATCGCCGCAGCCGGGAGCGTGCGCATCCCGGGGCGCGTGCGGGGCGATGTGCAGGCGCTCGCCCGATCCCTGGCCGTGTCCGGCTCGGTGGATGGCAGCGTCCGCGGCGCCGCTCAGACGGCCGATCTCTCGGGTCGGGTGGGGCGAAACGTCAACCTGGCCGCCAACACGGTGCTGCTCGGATCGGGCGCCCGCGTCGGGCGAGACCTCCATGCCGCCGCGCGCACGGTGACGCTGGATGGCGGCGCGTCGCTGGCGGCGGACACCGCGCGGGTCGGCGCGACCGTCGAGCGTACTCTCCGCTTTGACGGCCGCCGCCCGGCGTTGGCGCCGGGGGCGCGCGTGGGTGGCAACCTGGTGGCGCGCGCGCAGGAACAGGCGGTGATCCCTCCCGGCGCCGTCGTGGCGGGTGCGGTGCGCCGGCTGCCGGCGCGAACGGCGGCGGCGGGGCGCGCTGTCCCCCGCATCGCCGGCAGCATGCTGATGGCCCTCGGACTCTTCATCACCGGAGCCATCGGGTTGGCGCTGGTGCCGCGTTTTCTGCGGGCGGCGGCGGAATCCCTGCGCGAGCGCCCGCTGGTGAGCGTGCTGCTCGGGCTGCTGATCCTGGTCGCCGCGCCGATCATCGGCGCGCTGATCGCGGTCACGATCATCGGAATCCCGGTCGGGCTGCTGATCCTGGCGCTCTGGGCGTTCGCGGTGATGCTGAGCGCCATTCCGGTGGCTCTCTTCCTGGGCCGGTGGGTCTCGGCCCGGTTCATCCGGGGGGAGGGCTTCTCCCCCTACGAGAGCCTCGCCTTCGGTATGCTCCTCATCGGTCTGCCGGCGGCCATCCCGATCCTGCGCGGGTTCGTGCTTCTGGCCGTGGTGCTCTTCGGGGTCGGCATCTTCATCCTGGGGGCGCAGCGGCTGGCGACCACCGGGGCGCAGCCCGCTCCGGCGTAGCGTCCGGCCCGGGAGATAGCTCGTACCGGACGGGCTATTATCTCCCCCATACGCCGTACACGAGCCACGCGGCGACGGGCCAGGCAGCCACAAAGAGGGCCGCCACTCCAAGGCAGCCCGCCCGCGATGCCTGAGGCAGATCGGCCGTCAGCCGCTCGACCGACTCCTTGGCCTCCTTCAGCCCGAGACCGGTGGCCTCGCGCATCCGCTTGATCGCCAGGATCTTCTTGCCCTCGCCCACCAACCGGCGCACGTCCGATTCGAGCAGCGGGTCGCTGGGCGAGCGGGCATCGGGGACGAGGCGGCCGTCTTCCAGCGGGAGGACCTCCGCGAGACGCTCGACAGCCTCCTTCGCCTCCGCCAAGCCGATGCCGGTGGCCTGCCGTAGGCGCTTGATCGCCTCGATCTTCCTCCCCTCGAACACCAGCGCGCGGATCTCCGCCTCCGCCGCGGGGTCCATGTTGCCGAGCATGGGTGCCTCCTCTCGTGTGCGAGCGCTATGGCAGCGCGCAGCTCCACAGGTGGGCGCCGACCGCGAAGTAGATCCGGCCACCCTGGATGGCGAGGCCGGCGGTAACGGGACCGGGGGCATCGGCGACCTTCTCGTGCCGGCGCGTGCCCGGGTCGATCCGCGCGATCGCCTTCGTGAAGAGCGCGTGCAGGCCTCCGTCGGGGCCGAACGCCAGCGCCGGGCGCGCCGGATCCCCGTACTGAGACAAGTCGTCTCGGTGCAGCACTTCCCGGGACTTCGGGTCGAAGATGAAGAAGCGGGAGCCGCTCGCCAAGCCGTAGACCAGACTGTCGGGACCCACCTCCACGCTGTGTACCTGGCGCGCGCCGGGCACGGGCGCGGTGCGGTAGATGACCTTTCGCGTCTTCCAGTCCAGCAGGTAGAGGACGCCCTCCATTTCGGTGGGGTGGCCGCCGCCGGGGGTCTCGACGCTGGTGCCGCCGACCAGGTCGCCGTTGGGGAGCGCCTTCAGGGTGACGGTGCTCTGGTCGGGGATCAGGTCGGTGTGGCGGATGAGATCCGCCTGGCCGCTCTCCAGGTCGCAGATGCCGAGGCCGCCGCCGCGCATGCCGTAGCCGGCGAACCCGGCCATCAGCACGTGGCGGCCATCCGGGTGGGCGAGGGCCGCGCGGGGGCGAGTGATGTCGGACTTCCACTGCGCCAGCTCGCGCGGGTTGGGGTCGTCGCCGAAGCCGCCATTGAACGGCCTGGTGGTGTCGAAGAGGTGGAAGATGCCCCCGGAGTACGAGGGCGCCGCGATGTGTCTCCCCTGCACGGCCATGGCGCAGAAGTTGCCGCCACTCACCCGGCGCACCGGGCCGAGGTCCTCCAGTGCGCCGCGTCCGGGATCGTAGGAGAAGAAGTGCATCGGATGGGCCGACGAGCCGTACACCTTCCCGTCCGGCCCAGCCACGAGCGAGGTGATCTGCGCCCCGCCCGACTCGTAGTCGAAGCGGATCTCCTCGGCCTGTTTCTTACGGGGATCCTCGATCACCAGGCGGCGCTGCGGAAGGTCGTAGCTCTTCAGCACCCGGCCATCAGGGAAAGACCCACGCGCCGCGCCCCAGGGGAGCGTGCCGGTGGGCGCCGGCGGGGCGGCATCCTCCTTCGCGATCGGGGCGGCGGCTCCCTCGAAGAGACGGTACCACTGGTCCCCGGCGGCACCATAGGCGTTGCCATCCACGCCCCGATAGACCGAAGCGGTGCCCAGCTTCCGCTCCTCTTCTTTCAGAAGCTGGCGGCGCTCGCGCGTCTTCGGGTGGAACGCAACGAGGTTGAAGCGGGCGGTGCCGATGCCGCAGTAGGCCCAGCCGGCGGAGTCGAAGGCCAGATAGGTGAAGTAGTGCTCCGCCGGATCCATTTGGCCGTAGTCCACCATCTCGCGCGTCTTCGGGTTGTGGGAGACGAGGCGGCAATTCGGGTAGCCGCCGGCGTAGATCAGGCCGTCGGGGCCATCCACCAGGGCGGATCCGAGGTAGGTGCCCTCGGCACGGCAAGGGACCCCCTGGTAGGTCCACTCGCGGCGGTCGAGGTCGAACTCCAGCAGGATAGGGCCGGCGGCGGTGTAGAAGCGCCCGTTGGCGCTCAACAGAGAGACGTACGGCGCGGCGTTGCGCACGCCTTCAGGGAACCAGTACTGTCGCGTCTCCTTGCGGGCGACGTCGGTGACCAGGATCCAGCCGCGCGCCCCCATGTCCAGGCTGCACGCGACGACGAGGCCGCGGCCGGCGGCGTCGGTCGCGGCGACGACGCCGCGGCTCTCGGCGACGGGCGCGCCGACGCCGTGGTCCACGAAGGCCGGGGCGGGCGCCACCAGGGCCGGAACGCTGCACAATCCGATGAGAGCCATCGAGCTCATGGGAACCTCCAGAGGGGAGGATCGCTTCGCGTGCCTCCCCGCCCCTCGGTTCGGTGCTCGCAGGGAGAGTCCTGCCGGGTCGGGGGCGGGACCACCGGTGTCGGTTTGGCTTGCGGGCAGTCCGCGATGGCCGCTGCCTCAACGCGGTTCTGCCGCTGCCACCGAGTTATCCCGCGATGAGAACGACCCGCCGGTCGCCCGTGGCGCGGCTGACCCGCGCCCGGGCGCCGCCCTCCTGCCGTACGCTCAAGGAAAACCGACACTGGCGCGGCACCGGCCATCCCCACGCGGGCGCGCGCCGGCACGGGGGAGGCGTCAGATCCAGAAGATCATGTTTCCCTTCATCCCCGTCATCGCATCAATGACCAGCCACGTGCCGTTGCAAGTGAACTGGCCCAGGATGAGGCCGAGAAAGGCGGGACGCGCGCGGCGGAACCCACGCAAGCCGCCGTAGCGCACGATGCACAGCTTGATCAGCCAGCAGACGAACGCCGAGAACCAGATCTGGTCCATGATCCAGGTGGCGCCGACCGCGAAGCCGATCGGATGGAAGGGCCACCAGAGGTACCGCTGGCGCATCACGGTCAGGAAGAGCATGACCAGCGCACCCAGTCCCTTCAGCGCCCACCCGATGCCCGCCGGTCCGGCCGGGTTGTTGATCTTGCCGGCGGTGAAGTCCCACGGCCCCCGCGCACCGCCTTGGAAGAACCAGCTATTCAGGTTCAGGCCACCGTAATGGTAAGCCAGGTAGATGGTCAGCGGAATGGAAGCGGCCAGCGTGATCCCGATCGCCAGGAAGATCGCCCCCAGCAGCGGGCGTCGGCTGGGGCGGGCGATGTCGGCCATCCGCAGGCTGTTGCCCACCGAGGCCATCACGAACGTGCGAATATCGCCCGCCCACACGTAGCAGAGACCGATCGCCACCAGCCCTTTCGGCCCCAGCGCCCCCGCGCCCAGGCTCGAGACGGTGAACCCCATCGCCGAGCCGGCCGCCACCGCCTCGGCGAGCCCGCTCTCCACCACCACGCGCGTCAGGCCGACGAAGAGCACGAACGCCGCCACCAGCAGCACCGGCACGACCAGCGCCGGCATCCCCACCAGCCACAGGCACACCCCCATCCAGACGAGGCCGAGACACATCCCCCAGAAAGCCGTCCGGTAAGAGAGCACCTCATCGGAGTCGTCCACCTTGCTGTCGCGCCGGACGACGCGGTCCCACACGTCGCGCAGGTGGGGGCGCGCGTAGTAGAGCCCGGAGAAGACCAGCACGAACATCGCCCCGACGCCCAGGTGGGCCATCATCGGGGAGGACGCGCCGTAGATGTCCAGGTTCTCCTTGTACTCCACGCCCAGCACGGCCATGGCGGCGCGCACGCAGGAGGCGAGGATGTTGAAGAACCAGAGGCTGAAGGTCGTCTCCAGATTCACCAGGTAGAAGAACCCGATCATCGGGAAGGATGTGCGGAGGATGAGGCGCCCCGTGTTGCGGAACATCGGCACGCTCGTGTCGAGCACCGGCAGCGGGAAGGTGGGGAAGTACTGGTGCAGTCCCCGCAGGGAGCCGAAGATGAACGGGATGGCGAAGCCGAGCCAGAGGATCGGGTTGCGGTAGATCGGCTTGACGGGGCGGCCGTCGTCGGCCATCAGCTCGAGCGGCAGGTGGGTGAGCGGGTAGGCCAGGCGCTCGCGGTTGGCCCACTGGCGGCGCAGCAGCACCATCGCGCAGGTGCTGACGAAGTAGAAGGGGAGCACGAAGGCCAGCCAGGAGAAGACCGGCACGACCCACGCCGCCCAGGGCACGCTCCCCGCCCGGCGGAACCCCTCGAAGAAGGGAGCGACGACCGCCGGGTCGCGCGGCGCCAGCCAGGTGGGAATGTGGGGCTGAATCAGCTCGGCCCAGCGGTTGCCGGCGTTGGCGAAGTAGAAGGGCGCGGCGGCGGTCGGCAGCACCTGCGCCGTGAAGCCCATCGTCGGGAGGGAGCAGGCGACCACCATCATCACGTAGACGACCATCAGCTCGGGAGGGGTGAGCGCCCGGCGGCGCGCGCTGCGGGCGAGGGCGGGGTTCACCCCGAAGGTAAGGATAAAGAAGAGGAAGACGGCGGCGGGCGTGCTGAAATCCAGGTCCATGTAGGACCCACGGATGAAGTAGGTGCTGTAGGGCACGCCCAGGGCGATGATCAGCGCGCAGACGGCGCCGGTGAAGAAGGCACGGAAGGTGAAGGCCCGCCCGACCTCCACATCCGGGGCGCCACTGAGCGAGGGTTGGCCCTTGCCGCTGCCATCGGATGTGCTCAAGAGCTTCCGCCTTTCTCCGACGCCGGGAGCGGAAGAGCGGGCTGGGCCGCTCACCCGCACCCTCGGCTCGCCACCAGCGCCCGGGGCGTCCGATGCGCCGGCAGGTGATAGAGCAACATCCGCGTCGCGCCGGCCAGTCGGAGCGAGACACGGATAGACCAACTGTTCGCCGGTCCGGGAGGGGTCTCCTCTCTCGTCTCATTGCTCCTGGGCCGTCCATCGTCGTGCCGAGCAGGTCGCCCTGCGCAGCAGGGGGCAGCACGGCCTCTCGCAGCGCGCCCCGCGAGGGCGCAGCCATCCCGAGCCACCGCACCGGTCATGGTGAGGCTCCGAGCCGAAGCACCTCCGCGGGGCTTCTTCCACAGGTCCCGGCCCGTGGTGGTCATCCGGGGCGGATGCACAGTCCGCCCGGCGATTCATCGCCGGGCGGAGGAACAGCGCCCGATCAATCGGGCTTGGAGACCTCATGAGTTGTGCCGACCAAGACCGGTAGTCCAGGCGTGGACGGAGCAGCGCCCCTACGTGCGCCGTTGGTCATCGTAGGCCGTCGCTCCGTCTCGGCCCAGTTCGGCGCGCGTGCCGGTTTCGCTCGTCACGTGTCATCGGAACACCGGCTACCGCCCCGAGTGCCTCGTTCACGGGGCGCCGTTCGTCAGCCCGGCGATTCATCGCCGGGCGTTCCCCTCCTCGGGAGGAGTGCCCGGCGGCGCACCGAAGATCATCGGTGACGGGAGGCCGGGACGGTGCCTGCTGGACGAGACCGGGGACGTATCATCGTAGGCCGCGCCGGAAGGAGACGCGATGGCAACCGCACGCTGGGAGAGGGCACTCCTGCTTGCCCTGGCCGCTGCCATCGTGGTGCTCGGCCTGCACCTGATGGTGGGACGGGTTACATCCCCGCCGCGCGATGGCCGCCCGCGCGCTGCTCTGCACGTTCTGAAGGACTTACGGCTCGCACAGGAATCCTACCGTTACCGCCACGGGCAGTACGCGGGGCTGACGGCGCTGGCCGATGCCGGACTGACGCCCCTACGAGAGGGTGGGACGCACCCGGTGAGTGGCTACCGTTTCCATTGCTGGGCGCGGGGAGAGGAGTACGTCATCGTAGCCGTGCCCCCACGCGACCTGCGCGGGAGCGGCGGCCCGGTCTTCGTCCTTGATGAGACAGGAGGCATCCTCGATGCCAGGTGAGTGCGGGATACTCACACGGCACGTGTGAGCGCCGGGAGGATCCCTCACACCGGTGCGGTGGCCGGACACCATGAGGTGAGATGATGGATGGCACACCAGGCAAGACCCCCTATGGCCTCGTCGCCATCATCCTGGCGGCGGGGGAATCGCGGCGCATGGGGCGTCCCAAGCAGCTCCTTCCCTATGGCGACCGCACCGTGCTCCAACGCGTCGCCGACAACGTGCTGGCGTCGGGCGTGCGGCCGGTGATCGTCGTCCTCGGACACCGGGCGGAGGAGGTACGCGCTTCCCTGGGCGACCGGCCGGTGGTGCCCGTGGTGAACACCGACTACGCCTCGGGGATGCTCTCGTCGGTGCAGGCCGGAGTACGCGCGGCGCTCCCGCTCCTGATGATCGAGGGACGGCGCGGCTTCCTCTTCTGCCTCGGCGACCAGCCGCAGGTCGGCCCAGAGGTGATCCGCGCGGTCGCCACCGCGTTCGCCGACACAGAGCGGGGGATCGTTGTTCCGGTGCTCGCCGGGCGCCGCGGGCACCCGGCCGCTTACTCCGCCGTCTACGCGGGGGAGATCCTGGCGCTGGGGCCGGGCGTGGGCCTGCGGGAGGTACTCCGCCGTCACCCGGAAGACGTGTGCGCAGTGCCCCTCGAGGAGGAAGGGATCCTGGCGGATTTGGACACACCCGAGGAGTACCGGAGGGCGGTGTCGGCCCTGCCCACCGATCCGACATCCTGAACGGCGGCAGCGCTCCGTGGCGGTTCTCTGATCGGGCGAGCCTGCTGCCCCCAACAGGATCGCCTACGCCACGCCCCGAATCCATCTCCTGGGGAGCTATTCACATGGGCAACTATCTGCAGGGGAAGGTCGCGGTCGTTACCGGTTCCACCAGCGGCATCGGGGCCGGCATCGCCCGAACGCTGGCGGCCGAGGGGGCCGCCGTGGTGGTCAGCGGGCGGCGTCGGGAGTCCGGTGAGGCCGTCGCCGCGGCGATGGTCGCGGCGGGGGGCCGCGCCGTCTACCAGCCGACCGACCTTCGCGATCCGGAGGCGTGCCGCCGGGTGTGCCGGCGGGCGAAGGAGGAGTTCGGCGGCCTGGATATCCTCGTGAACAACGCCGCCGTCTTCCCGCGCACGGATTTCCTGGACGTCACCCCCGAGTTCTGGGACGAGATGCTCGACGTGAACCTGCGGGGCGCGTTCCTCTGCAGCCAGGCGGCGGTGCCCATCCTGCGCGAGCGCGGCGGCGGCTCGATCATCAACATCGGCTCGGGGAACGCCTTCGGCACCAGCGAGCGCCTTTTCGCCTACGGGGTCAGCAAGGGCGCCCTCTACGTGATGACGATGAACCTGGCGCGCATCCTCGCTCCCGACCGCATCCGGGCGAACTGGATCACCGTCGGCTGGGTGCTCACCGAGAGGGAGTTCGAGGTGCAGGCCGTGGAGGGGAACGACCGACAAACGATGCTCGACCGGGCGGCGAGCCTGCCGATGGGCGAGTATGCCACCCCCGAGGATGTCGCACAGGCGTGCGTCTACCTGGCGGGGGACGCGGCGGCGCACGTCACCGGCTCCGTGGTGAACACCGGCGCCGGCCTGGGGATCCACGCATGAGCGAGGTGGAGCGCGAGATCCTGCGCCGGTGCGAGGCGGGGGAGCAGGGGTGCATCGCTACGCTCATCCGCAGCAGCGGCTCGGTGCCGATGAGCCGCCGGGCGAAGCTGCTGGTGTGCGCCGACGGCTCGCTGCGGGGCACCATCGGCGGCGGGTGCCTGGAGGCGGAGGTCTGGCAGCGCGCCCGCGACGTGATCCGCGACGGCACCGCGCGCTCCTTCCGCTCGGCGCTCAACCAGGAAGACGCGTTGGAGAGCGGCCTCATCTGCGGCGGCAGCGTGGAGATCCTCCTGCAGCCCCTCGGCGGCGCCGCGATGGCGGATGTCTACCGCGAGGTGGCCGCGCTCCAGGCCGGCGGCGGGCGGGGCGTGCTGGCGACCGTGGCGGACGCGGGCGTGGACGCGGCCCCCGGAGACCACCTGCTGGTGTGCGCCGATGGCCGGCAGGTCGGCCACCTGAGGGATGCGGCGCTTCGTGCGGCTATCCTGGCCGAGGCGCCGCGCGTGCTGCGCGAGGAGATGCCGCGCCTGGTCCGGTTCCGCCGGCAGGGCGACCCGGAGGAGCAACCTGACGAATACCGCGGCGCAGAGGGCGGCGCGCGCGTCTTCCTGGATCCGGTGGTGCCGATCCCCACCCTCTTCGTCTTCGGCGGAGGGCACGTGGGCCTCTACACGGCGCAGGTGGGGGCGATGGTCGGGATGCGCGTGGTGGTGGTGGACGACCGGGCCGCCTTCGCCAACCGCGAGCGCTTCCCTCAGGCCGACGAAGCCATCGTCGCGGAGTTCGACCGAGTCTTCGACCGGCTGACCGTTGACGAGTCCTCCTACATCGTGATCGTGACCCGGGGCCACCGGCACGACGAGACGGTGCTGGAGCGGGCGCTGTGCACGCCGGCGCGTTACATCGGGATGATCGGCAGCCGGCGCAAGGTGAAGGTGGTCTTCGACCGGCTGCGCGAGCGCGGCGTCGCCGAGGAGTCGCTGGCGCGCGTTCACACCCCGATCGGCCTGGAGATCCACGCAGATACCCCCGAGGAGATCGCCGTCAGCATCCTGGCGGAGATCATCACCATCCGCCGTGCCCGCCTGGGACTCGTCGGGAAGCAAGCGGTGTGTCGTTCGTAGTAGCCGGGTTCAGCCGGCTAATGAAGATTGAGGAATGAATAGCGCGTTTTCGCCGTTCGTAGTAGCCGGGTTCAGCCGGCTAAAGCCAGCCACTACGAACGCCGCCCGGAACACACGAGGACGCTGCGCGAGCGGTATCCAGTGCTCGCCCCTCTAGCCAGCCACTACGAACGCCGCCCGGAACACACGTGGTCGCTGCGCGTGCGGTTTCCAGTGCTCTCCCCTAATGCCAGCCACTACGAACGCCGCCCGGAACACACGAGGACACTGCGCGAGCGGTATCCAG
>JACQGM010000115.1 GCA_016199585.1 Armatimonadota bacterium | reverse complement strand
TCCGGCGCCGGCGCGGCTTCGGGGCGCTGATCCTCCCCTTCCTGGTGGATAGCTGCTCCGCGGTCAGTTTCGTGCCGATCCCCCGGCTGGCGCTGCACTTCGGAGCGACGCCCTTCCAGATCGGCCTGCTCGGGTTCGTGCCGCGGGTGGTCGCCATCGTCCTCTGTCTCGCTGCCGGCAGCCTCTCCGACCGATGGGGGCGCCGACGGGTGCTCCTCGCCGGGGTACTCGGCTACCTCGTGGCGCTGCTCGTGGCCCGCCAGGCTCCCTCGCTCCCCGTTCTCATCCTGGCGTCGGCGCTGTTGGGTGTGGGCGGCGGGTTCTTCTGGCCGGCGATGGAGGCTGCGACCGGTGACGTCTACGGGCACGGCACGCTCGGGCGCGGCCTGCTCCTCTTCAACCTCGGCTGGACCGGCGGCATGTCGCTCGGGGCCGTGGCCGGGGGCCGCCTCTCCGAGCTGAACCTCTACCTCCCGTTCACGGCAGGGATCGCCGCCAGCAGCCTGGCGCTGCCGATCCTCCTCTTCTGGCCGCCGCGCGGCGCCGCCCCGAAGGAAGAAGAGCACCACGCGCTGGCGCCGGTGGCGCCCGGAGTTGCCGACCACTTCCTCCTGATGGCGCGGATCGCCAACTTCTGCTCCTTCTTCGCGCTCACCTGCGTGCGCTCCCTCTTCACTCCCCTGGCTGAGAGTGTCGGCTTCGCGGGCGGCCTCATCGGCGGGTTGATCGCGCTGGTCTCGATGGCGCAGGCGATCACCTTCCTGCCGCTGGGGAGATCGCACCGGTGGCAGTATCGGCTCCTGCCGATGCTGGCCGCCGAGGTGGCCGTCGCGGCGGCGATGCTCGGCACCGGTCTGTCGTCGGCGCCGTGGGCGTTCGCTCTCTCCTTCGTGGTGCTCGGCGCCGGAGTCGGTGTGACCTACACCGCATCCCTCTTCTACAGCCTCAACCGGCCGACGGGGCGCGGCCAGATGGGCGCGATGCACGAAGCGATCCTCGGCAGCGGCGCCATGGCGGGGCCTTTCCTCGGCGGCGCCCTGGCCAACCGCTTCGGGCTGCGCGCCCCCTACTTCCTCGCGGCCGCCGTGGTGGCGCTCGGCCTCGTCATCCAACTCGCTCTCCGCGCCCGCAGGCGCCGGAACGGCGCGGTCGAGGAATGAACGCGCGAGACCAACGGGCGGATCAGTGAACCGCAGCGGCGCTGCGGTTCACTGATCCGCCCGTTGCAGCTCACAGGTCCTTGGCGTAGACCAGCGCCTCGGGGTACTGGACCGCGTCGGGGTCCCCCGTGAACCCGTACTCCGATGTCTGCGGCGCGCAGTAGCGGCTCGTCAGGTACGAACGGACGACCGCCGGGGTCGCCCCCGGATCGCGCCGGCGGTAGAGGAACGCGGCCCCGGCGGCGTGCGGCGAAGCCATGCTCGTCCCCGACCAGGTGGCGTATCCCCCGGGCACGGTGGAGCGGATGCCCACGCCGGGCGCGGCCAGGTCCACCGCGCTCCCATAGTTGCTGAAGCTGGCGAAGGTGTCGTCGGCTCCGTAGGCGGTATCGGAGCCCGCCCCAACCCACTGCCCATCGCGGAAGACGCGCGGCTTCCCGTCCGAGTCGGCGATCGCCGAGACGGTGATCACGTCGGGGTTGCTGGCCGGGGAGAAGTTGATCGCGTCCTTGGCGCTGTTGCCGGCGGCCACGACGTAGGTCACCCCGTAGTAGTTGACCGAGTCCGAGATGTAGAGATCCAGCAGCCAGGTGTACAGGCTGATGCCTTCGATGCCGAGACTCATGTTGGCGACGGCGACCTTGCCGGCGTTCCGGCTCACCCAGTCAACGCCGTTGATGACCCACGAGAGGTAGCCGCTGCCGCTGGCATCCAGCACCTTCACGGCGTAGAGCGGCGCTCCGGGGGCCACCCCACGGACGCCCACCCCGTTCCGGCGCGCGGCGGCGATCCCGGCGACGTGGGTGCCGTGGCCGTGGTCGTCCACGATCCGGCTGGCCCGGCCGGTGGAGGTGAAGTTGATGCCGCCGATCACGTTCAGCTCTCTGTCGGGATGGCGGGTGTCGATCCCCGTGTCAATGATGGCGATGCCCTTCGCGCTCTTGGAGAGGTCGGTGTAGCCGTTCAGGTCGCCGTCAATGCGGTCCACGCCCGTGGGCAGCTCGCCGTCAACGGCCTGCGCTGCGACCTCGTTACGGGCGGCCAGCGGCTCCACCAGGGCCACCACCACGTCCGGCACCACCGCCTGCACTCTCGGGTCGCGCTGCAGGGCGGATGCCTGCGCCGCCGACATCGGCCCCGCGAACCCCTTGCGCCGCGCGCCGTAGACGCGCTCCGGCACCACGCCGTGACCCCGCGCCACGTCGGACGGAGACGCGTCGCCTCTCAGCAAGACGATGTAGCGCCCGGGCACGGTCGTGCCCGGGCGCCCCGGGACCTCCGGCGCGCCGGCGTCCCGCGCCCGGGCCTCATCCGCCAGATCCGCACCGGCGGTGGACTGAGTCGGCCCCGTGTTCCCACACCCCTGGACGGCCAGTCCGGCGAGCAGCACGCTCGCCGCGGCCCGGCGCAGGGCCTGTCCGGTTCTCACTCGCATCAGCAGAGTACCTCCTTCGTGCTCCCCCCCGCTGCCGCCATCCGCCCCGCGGGCCGGCGTGCGGTCGGGATAGGCGGTCGTCCGCGCCGCACGTTCCGTGCCACGGGGAGCGGAGGCCGGATCCGTTTCGCGGCGCGATCCTCCGGGGAAACCGCCACACAGGAGGTGGGCCATGCCGGAACTGCTACCCGGTATCCATGCTGTGGACAACGTCTCGATGCTGCTGATGGGAGCCGCGGTGAGGGTGTGCCCCGCGCTGATCGTCGAGGAGGGCCGGCTGACGCTCATTGATGCCGGCCCGGCGGGCAGCGAGGCACCGATCAGAGCCTACGTCGAGGGTCTGGGGTATCGCCTGCGCGACATCGAGCGCATCGTCGTCACGCACCACCACAGCGACCACACGGGCGCCCTGGCGCGTCTGGCGGGCGACTCCGGGGCGGTCGTGTCCGCCCACACCGAGGAGGTGCCGGTGCTGGAGCGCCGCGTCGCCGAGCCGGCGCGCCCGCTCACTCCCCGGGGCGTTCGCGCCATCGGCATTGACGTGAGCGACATGAACTACGCGCTCGAGCGCGAATGGGAGTCCGACTTCACAGCGCCCGCCGTGACCGTCGTTGATTACCTCGTACACGGCGACGTGCTGCCGATCCTGGGGGGCCTGACGGTACTGCACGCGCCCGGGCACACTCCCGGGCACATCGCCCTCTGGTCGGAGTCGCGCTCGGTGCTCTTCGCCGCCGACCTGTTCACCTACGACGGGAGTGACATCCTGGCGCCGCTGCCGATCTTCACGCAGGACGAGGGGCAATCCCTATCGGCGCTGCGCGCCATCACGGAGACGTATCACTTCAACGTGGCGATCCCGTACCACGGCGCGCCGATCATGGAGAGCGCCTCCGAGAGGCTTCGGAACGCCCTCGCCGCCGTGAGGCTGGCGGTGAGCCGGCCGGAGCCGGGCGCGGTCATGCCGGGCAAATAGGAAGCGAGGCGCGGAAGCCCCGTGAGACTCCCGCGCCTCGCACGTCCTACACTCGCCGCACGGATCAGCGCACCAGCACCACCGGGCGCACCGCCTGCACAGCGAGGCCATCCTCGGTGGTCGCGGTGATCTGCACCAGCAGCACGCCCGAGGGGAGCGGGGCACCCCGGGCGTCGCGGCCGTCCCAGTAGACCTGGTTGCGCCCGGCCGAGGCGGCGGTGCCTTCGGCCACCTGGCGGATCAGGCGCCCGGCGGGCGAGAGGATCGCCACCGAAGTGGTGGCGCCGCCGTTCAGCGTGTAGGCGATGCTGCGGCCCGCGCCCCGGACGGCCGTCACCTCGATGCCGGTCACCGTCAACAGCGGCCCGGCAGCGGCCTCCGCTTCGACGCGGAAGCGGCGCGGCGCGCCTTCGACCGTGAAGCCGGCGCCGGCGGTGGTCCGCATCTGGCGCCGCTTGCCCGTAGCCTCATCCACCAGCACGAGGCGCACGTCGCGCGGCACCTGGCTCAGATCGGGCCAGGAGAGCGTCACTTCCTCACCCTCGAGGTCGCTGGCGACCTCGAAGCGCCAGGTGGTGCGTCCCGCCCGGCGCTCGCGGATGTCCACGGCGGCCTGCCCGCCGTCCGGCGGGAGGAAGCGAACGTCCACGTAGCCCTCGAGCGTCGGTGGCCCGTCCACGGTGTAGGCTGCGCGGCCGACGCCGAGGTAGTTATCGGCGTCCACGTGGTCGCCCGCGCGGGCGATGATGCGGGCGTGCCAGCCGCCTTCGGGCTGCCTCCGCTGCCGGCCCTGCGGCTCGGGCGCCGCCTTCCCGGAGGGCGGCTCGATCAGAAGGCTCGCGCCCTCCACCAGGCTGCGGATCCAGTAGCCGCGGTAAGGCTGCAGTGACGACGCCGCGCCCTGCGCCAGGCTGGAGGCGGCCACCAGCTCGTAGCCGGTGCTGTTGTAGCCCCAGAGGTAGCCGCGGACCGCGCCCGCGGTGGAGGGATCTCCCAGCGGCACCGGCGCCGCGCCCTGAGAGAGGATCACCTTGACCTGGCTCACGCTCACCGGCCCGGTGGGGAAGGGATTGGCGACGAGCTGCCACCCGATGGAGAGCGGCACCGCCACCGGCGCATCCAGCTTCGGCAGCTCGGCGGGCTCCTCGATGCGATAGGGCGCGCCTCGCTCCGGCCGCCGCTGCTTCAGCCAGAAGCCGCGCCCCGGCCGCGCCTCGGGGAAGCCATCGGTGCCGCTCACCAGATAGCGCCCGGCCGCCCCGTCGTAAGAGAAGAGCACCGCCTCCGGATCGCCCAGCACCCGCTCCACCGCGCCGCGGCGGAAATGGAACGGCATCGTCACCATGCGCGCGCCGGATCCGAAGTCCGGCTGCGGCATGAGGGTGAAGTTCACGCCCTGCAGTGTCGCCCGCGAGCGCGTCACGGCGATGCCCGGCTGACGCAGCGGGATGTAGCCGGACGCGCGCAGCACCACGTCGTAGGTGCCCGGGGGCGCGGAGATGCGGAACTTCCCGTCCGGTGTCACTCGCACGGAGCTGACCACGTTGTCCTGAGCGTCGCGCAGCTCGATGGTGGCATCGGGCGGCAGCGTCACCCCGGGGGGCAGCGTCAGCGTGCCCTCGATGGTGGTGCCCTCCACGGTGGTGATGACCTGCACCAGGTCGCGCACGCTGTCCACCGTTTCCAGCAGCCCCTGGATCCGCACCCTCTTCCCGGTATCGGTCGCCGCGCCGCTCCCCGGCGTCACTTCCACCGTGAGCACTTCGGCAGCGCCCGGGTCCAGGCTGGCGGTTACGTAGCCGCTGCCGCGAAGGCTCTCACTCACGTCGCGACCGTCCACCTTGTAGACGATGGTCCAGCCATCACCTTCAGTCTCGACCCCCTTCAGCACGAAGGAGCGCGTGGCGTTGCCGGCGTTCTCCACCTTCACGTGATAGGTGGCGGTGGCGTTCGGGTAGACCGTCTGCCGGCGTGTCTGGTCGTCGGAGGGCTCCTGATAGAGCGTGCCCTTCACCCCGAAGGCTGCGTCCTCCTCACTCCCGTTCTTCACCATCAGGTCAACGCGGGGCACGAAGTTCACGTAGGCCCGCGTGAGGACCGAGTCGCGAACGTGGACATCCGCGGCGTCCAGGAACGCCTGGAGCGTGGCGCTCCGGCTGGACCCGCTCGTCGCGGCGATGCCGGGCGTGATCTCGACCGTGAAGGTGAGCTCCGCGCCGGGGGCCAGGTCCGGCGTCGGGTAGCCGGCATCGCCGCGGAGCGCCGCGCTGATGTCGGTCGCGCCGGTGCCGGTGCCGGCCTTGTAGACCACCGTCCAGCCGGTCTCGGCGGTCTCCAAGGCCCTCAGCAAGAAGGTGCGCGACACGTTCCCCGTGTTTCTCAGGAGCACGTGGAAGACACTCGCCGCGCCCATCGTCCCCTGCTGCACTTCCACCTGCTCGCCCGAGGGCGTCTCCTGGAACTCCCCGGCGACCGCGTAGGCCGAGTCCGGCTCGCCGGCAGCGCGCACCAGGAGGTCCGCCTGTTCCACCGGGGCCATCTTGGCCACCACCCGGGCCACGTCGCGCGGGGCGGCGTCCTGGGCGTCCAGATAGGCGGAGAGGGTGGCCGTCTTAGCGGAGTCGACGGGGGCCGCGCTGCCCACGCGGGCGATCTCCACGGTGACGACTTCGCTCGCCTCCGGCGCCAGCGGCCCGACGGAATGCCCGGAGGCGCGGATCGCCTGGGTCACGTCGTTGCCGCCCACCTTGTAGGCCACCTGCCACCCCTCCTCGGGGCTCTCAACGGCCTTCAGGAGGAACGAGCGCGTCTCGAGGCTCTCATTCTCCAGCTTCACCTGGTAGGTAGCCGTGCCCAGGCCGATGCTCTGCGCCTTCGTCTGCGCCGGATCGGGCGCGCCGAAGAAGACATCGTCGAGGACGTAGGCGGAGTCCTCCTCGCCGGCGTTCTTCACCAGGAGGTCGGGGCGGGGAGTCGCCTCGGCGAGCACGGCCCGGGAGAACTCCGAGGTGTTGCCATCTCCGTCGGTGGCGAGGGCGCTGACCCACTTGCCACTCAGGTTCCGGGGGACGGTCACCGAGAAGGTGCCGTCCGCTCCCGGCTTCACGGCCCCACCCGGCACATCAATCAGGGCCTGGCCCTCGCCGTGGCCGGAGGGGTCGGGCTGGCCGCTCATGAAGAGCTGCACCCAGCACCTCTCGGCGCCCGGAGTGCCCAGGCTCCCGGTGATCGCAGTGCGCGCGGGCCGGCAGAGGATCTGGGTGATGTCCGGGAAGTTCAGCAGGGCGTTGGGGCCGGTGTCCGCATCGCCGGCGTCGTTGGCGGTGACGCCGGCGGAGTCCTCGGCGCCGCCCACCAGGTCAATGCCGAGGCGGCCGTTGTCGTGGATCAGGTTGCGCCAGAGGCGGTTCCGCATCGGTGCCCCCGTCGCGGCACCCACCCGGATCCCCGCGCCCGTGAAGGAGTGGATCTCCAGGTCCTGCACGGTGGCGCCGGACGCGACAACGGTGAGACCATCCGCCGCCGGCCCTGCCTGCGTGCCGTCCAGCACGATCTCCGCCCCGGACGGATTGGTATCCCCGGTCAGGTCGGCCTGGGTGGAGCCGTCCAGCCTGGTATTGTCGGCGCTGATCGGCGGCAGCGGGCTGGCCGGCCGGATGGTGAACACTCCGTTCGCGAAGCCCGGATCGGTGTCCGGGATGGCGAAGGCGATAGTGGAGCCCGGCTGCTGGCCGGCCACCAGGAGCGCCTCACGCAGCGACTCGGGACCGCTGTCGCGGGTGTTGCGGACGCGGATGACGGGGCTGGCGCCGCCGCCGCCACCAATGATGTCCGGGCTGCCCGCGAGGCGGGCGACGTAGACCGTGCTATCCAGGGAGTGGTCGCTGGCGTCGGCGATCCCGATGTCGAGCGTGACGCGCGACCCGGGCGTCACCGGCGCCCGCACATTCACCAGCACCGTGTTCCCATTCAGCTCGGTGTCCGTGCCGACGCTGAAGAAGGCAGTATTGATTGTGATCTTCTCGCCGTTCTGGTCGAAGGCGACATTCGCCCCGTCGAGGAAGACGCCGAACACATCGTTGTACGTGCGTCCTACGTACTCCGGGAACTCCTCCGAGCCGAAGACGAACTGGAGCTTGATCGAGTTGGTGGTCGTGCTGGCGTCGAACTCCAGGCGCAGGAGCGTGGCGTCATATGTCGTGACGCCCGCGAGGTTGGTGAGCGCCTGGTGTCCATCGGCGAAGAAGTTGGTGGTGGTCTCGCTCTCGAGGCTGGGGCCGTCCGCATAGGTGCGCACGTCGCCCGTGCTCAGAACGATACCGGAGCCGATGCCGAAGAGCCTGGCGCGCGTCGTGGTGTACGTGCCGGAGGAGACGGCGCCTCCCGTTCCCGTCCGCGGGCCCGCCAGCCAGCTCGCGGTGAGGTTGGTGAGGCCCGTTCCCGGGACCGCCAGGGCGTTGGCGAGAACGGAGGCATCGGTGCTGGCCGTCACGGCCACCGTTGACTGAGCCGTCACCACTGGCCCTGGCGGTGAGAATTCGGAGGTGCTCCCCGAGGCGTTGGTGGCCGTCAAGGTGATGAACGCGCCGGCGGACAGCGGGGCCGCGCGCACCACGGCGGTATGCACCGGCGCTGAGCCCGTCTTGGGCAGCGTGGGGCGGTTGTGCGCCGGGGGCGACGGCGCTGCTGTGCCGCTGATCAGGAAGCGGAAAGCTGCCATCCCGCCGCTGTCCGTCCTCACCTCCACCTGGCCATGGTAGGTCTCGCCCTGGACCGTCTGCGTGCCCTGGGGCGCCGGGCTGGAGTAGATGCCGACCCAGCACACCTCGTTGGGCGCGCCCTGGAGGGATCCCGCGATCTCGGTGTAGGCGACGCCGCGTGCCGTGCCCGTCTCCGCCTTGACGACCAACGGGAAGTTCTGCAGGTCGTTGGGGCCGGCGTCCGCATCGCCCGGGTCATTGGCGGTGGCGCCGGCGGAGTCCTCGCTGCCGCCGGCCAGGTCAATGCCCAGGCGGACGTTGTGGTGAATGGAGTTCCCCTCGATCTTGTTGCCGGAGGCATTCCCCACCACCTGAACCCCGTTCTGCGGGTGGTAGGCGATCACGTTGCCGTCGAGGGCATTCGGGCCGCCGATGGCATTGCCCTGGGCGCCATCGAGGAGCACGCCGTTCTGCCCGTTGGGCAGCGCGCTGTCATCGGCGGCGAGGCCGATGCGGTTGCCCTGCACCGTGTTCCCCGTGGCCCCCGCCCCCTTGATGGCGACGCCGTTTCCGGTGTTGCCCCCGATCAGGTTGCGCCCCAGGCCGCTGATACCGATGGCGTTGTTGGAGGCGCCGTCAAGCAGGACGCCGTTCCCGGCGTTGCCGAGCGCGGCGGTGCCCGCCGCGTCGGTGCCGATGAAGTTCCCCTCGACGCGGTTGCCGGTTGCCCCGGCGTTGGCGATCAGCACGCCCTGCTGCGTGTTCCCTGAGATGACGTTCCGCGCGCCAGCCGC
>JACQGM010000114.1 GCA_016199585.1 Armatimonadota bacterium | reverse complement strand
GGCGGCCCGGGGATCATGGAGGCGGCGAACAAGGGGGCACGGGCCGGCGGGGGCACCTCCATCGGCTGCAACATCGAGCTCCCCTTCGAGCAGCGGCCGAATGCCTATCAGGACGTGGCCCTGCAATTCCACTACTTCTTCTGCCGCAAGACCATCTTCCTGAAGTACTCCTCGGCGTTCGTCATCTTCCCCGGCGGCTTCGGCACGCTCGATGAGCTCTTCGAGGCCGCCACGCTGCTGCAGACGCACAAGGTGAGCAACTTCCCGATCGTCCTCTACGGCTCGGATTACTGGCGCGGGATGCTCGATTGGATCCGCGAGACGATGTGTCGGCGCGAGGGATGCCTCAGCCCGAGAGAGCTGGAGCTGCTGCGCGTCACCGACGACCTGGGGGAAGCGGAGCGCGTGGTGATGGAGGGGATCGCCGCGCTCCACCGCCGGCGGGAGCGCCTGGCCGCCGATCCCTCCCATCGCCCCGTGGTGCCGCTGCACCGGGTTTTCGGGCCCGACGCCGTGTAGCAGGATGCCTCGCGCACAGGCGCGGTCACGCGGCGCCGTTGGCGGAACCCGCGGGCGCCTTGCCGTAGTAGGAGAGGGCGAAGATGGCGTCCTCGGCGCACGCATCGCGCAGTTGGACGCGCTCGGGAACCGTCAGGACGGCCGGCGTCAGGTTGAGGATGGCGTGGACGCGCGCGTCCACCAGGGCGTCGGTGGCAGCCTGTGCATCATCCGCCTCGGTGGCCACCACGCCGAGCTGCACCGATAGCTGCTTCACCACGTCGGCGATGTCGCCCCGGCCCTGCACCTTCCGCCGGCCGATGCGCGCGCCGACCTGGCGGCCCTCCCAATCAATGATGGAGACGACGCGCCAGTTGCACTGCTCCAGACAGGCGAGCGTGCGGGGCTGCTCCAGGAGCAGGCGGAGGCCCACCCAGATCGCCGCGCCCGTCTCCCCGAGGTGGCAGATGCGGCGGATCTCCTGGCTGAGGAACGCCACGTCGTAGCCGCGGCTGCGGGTGCCGAACTCCCCGAACCACGAGAGGTCACTGCGCACGAGGTTGGGCTTCACCCCCACGCGCTGGCCGATCTCGTCGGAGGAAACCGTGGTCACGCCGCGCTCGGCGCACTCCGCCAGCGCCTGCAAGTACCACCGGAGGCGCACCAGGCACCGATCCGGGACACGCTCTGAAGCAGAGCGCGCGTCCTGGCGCCGAGTCGACTCCGATCGCTCCTCAGGGGCCACGGCGCAACATCCTTCCCCCGCCCACACCATGAGTCTAACTTCACAAGCTGCCGCTGACTATCGGGTGAAACCCTGATTTTCCGCACGGCGGGAGTCGGCATAACTCCGCGGAAAATGCGGAGTTTGCCTGATGGACGCGCGCCAGGCGCGCGTGCTACAATGGGGTGGTTGTGAAATGTTTCACACACCATGCCGGGGTGTGGGCCGCCCCTGCCCTTGCCGGGAGGGATGCCCGACCCGGAGGGAGGCAGCGATGCTGATTCGGGTTACGTACACCGCTGGTGGGGGAGAAGCGCCGGGCGCGCGCGCCTTCGGCACCAAAACCGCCGCCGTCACCTGGATTCTCGATGTCGCCGAGCGCGAGCAACTCCGCGAGATCATGGTGGATGAGAACTGGGGCCCGGACTGTGTCGCCTACAAGACCGACGACGTCCACCGCCATCTCCCCTTCCCGGAGTGCTGCGTCTTCCACGGGAGCGCCCACTGCGATTGCGGGTCCGGCGAGGACGCGGGCGCGACATCAGCGGCGCGCTCCTGACCACGCGTGAGAGTGCTGTCCGCGAAGAAACGCAATGCGAATGGATGCCGCTTCACTGCCATCTGGATACGCCCACACGGGTGCCCCCCCGGGCGGGATCGCCGCGCCTGCGGGCCGGCCGCCGTCCAGCTCCGATCCCGGACCGGCGCTCCTTTCCGCCGATGAAGAGGCGGATCTCTCCCGCCGGGTCCGCGCGGGAGACGCAGAGGCCCGCGAGGAGATGATCGCCCGCAACCTCCGCCTGGTCACCCACATCGCCCGCGGCTACGAAGGCTACGCGCGCGGCGCCCTCGGCTTCGATGATCTGGTGCAGGAGGGCCGCGTCGGCCTCATCAAGGCCGTGGATCGCTTCGACCACCGCCGCGGCTGCCGTTTCAGCACCTACGCCTCCCACTGGATCTGCCAGGCGATCTCCCGCGCCATTGACGACCAGTACCGCACGATCCGCGTTCCCGCCTACGCCGGACAGTTGGTGCGCCGCGCGGCGCGCCGCCTGGAGGAGATGACCGCCGAGCTGGGCCGTGAGCCCGATGATGCCGAGCTGGCGCGCGACCTGGGCGTCAGCGTGGAACGTATCCGCGAGACGGCGGCGGTGGCCCGCCCGGCCCTCTCTCTCGATGCGCCCCTCATTGAAGGGGAGGAAGGCGCGGCCATCGGCGACTTCGTCGAGGATACCGACACGCGCTCCGCCTTCGAGATGGCCCACCTGGCGCTGCTGCGCGCCCGGATCAGCCGGGCGATGCAGTCGCTCAGCCCCAGGGAGCGGCAGATCATCCGCATGCGCTTTGGCTTGGACCATGCCGATGAGCAGACGCTCAGCCAGGTGGGCGGCGAGATGCGCATGACCCGCGAGCGCGTCCGTCAGATCGAGAAGCGCGCCCTGCGCAAGCTGCGCCTCACCCTCGGCCCCGCCTGCGAGGGCTGAAGTTCGCAGACTGCCACTACCGGACCCGCAGGACGAGCACCGCCGCATCGTCGTGCAGCGGGCCACCGGCGAACGATACGGTAGTCGCATAGACCGAATCCGCCAGTGCCTGCGCGCTGGTGCCCGCCGCGCGCTGCGCGAACACGGCGGCGAGACGGTCGAGACCCAGGAAGTCGCTGCCTCGCCGGGCTTCGACGATGCCATCGGTGTAGAGCAGGAGGGCGCTGCCCGGGGGGATGGCGGCAGTGCCTTCCACATACTCTCCATCGCGCATCGCTCCGATGGCCGGGCCTCCTACGCCCAGTTCTGTCACGGGCTGGCCCTGGGCCTGCCAGAGGAGCGTCGGCTCGTGGCCTGCGCTCACGTAACGTAGGCGCAACTCTGCCAGGGAAAGCTCCCCGTAGAAGAGAGTGGCAAAGCAGTCCTGATCGGCCATCTGCTGGTAGACGAAACGGTTGAGGCGCGCCAGCACGGTGGCGAGGGACGCTTCCTCCGAGGCGTAGACGCGCAGCGCATGACGGATGACAGCCGTGTGCGCGGCGGCGGCCGGCCCCTTTCCCGAGACGTCGCCGATAGCGAACGCCGTGCGGCCGCCGGGCAGGGCCCAGAGGTCGTAGAAGTCGCCGCCGATCCGCGCTTCCTCCCAGGCCGCCTGGTAGCGGACCGCAACGTCCAAGCCCTCAACGTCCGGCGTGATCTCCGGGAGAAAGCACCGTTGCAGCGCCGCCGTGATCCCCCGCTCCCGCTCCAGGCACTCGGTATCGGCGGTAACGTCGGTGATCACCTCCACCCGTCCCAGGCAAGACCCGTCGTGACCGCGCAGCGGCACGGTGCGCCGCCGCAGGACGCATCGGCGCGGATGGACCAGCTCCAGGTCCGCCACGCCCTGCCGGCGGGTGGAGAGAAGGTGGATTCCCACGCCCTCCGGATCGAGCGCGCGCGGCGCGAGACACTGGCGGAGGACCGAATCCGCGTCGCGCCCGCGCAGCATCTCCTCTTCCAGGCCGAGCAGCTCTAGTGCTTGGCGATTGGCCAGCTCCACCTGGTTCCCGGCATCCACCAGAAGTACCGCGCTGCCGATGTTGTCGATCAGTTCCCGCATTGTCTGGTTGGCGCGGTGGAGTTGCGCCACCATGCGGCGGTTCTCCCGTTCCAGGCGCTGCTTCTCCAGGGCACGCTCCACCGTGGAGATCAGTTCTCCGGGGAGCACCGGCTTGGTGAGGTAGGCGTAGACCCCCTCGTTGATCGCCTGGACGACACCTTCCACCAGGCCGAACTCCGTTGTGATCACGCACTCCGCCTCGGGCTGCTCGTGCCGGATCGCCGCCAGCAGCGCCGGGACTTCCGGGCCGATCAGTCCCACGTCAACAAGGAGGGCGCGGTAGCGCCGGCCCCGCGCCATGGCGAGGGCGATGTCGAACCGATGTGCGATGTCAACCCGGTAACCGCGAGCTTCCAGGGTGAAGCGCCACACCTCCGCCAGGTAGGGGTCGGGGTCGACAATCAGGATGCGCACACTCCAGGCATCCGGCGCGATGTCTCCGGACGCGGGAGGAAGGGCGTGACGTGCCAGACCCGTGGCACCCTTGGGCTGCTGCGTCTGCTGCACGCTGCCACCTCCGTTTGGACGGACGGCGGGGCAAGTGCGGCGGGTTCCCCGGGGAGCGCAACCGCAGGCTTGCAGACGGTGCAGTGACCGGGCGACACTTGTCCGCAGGTGGACTCGCACGCGCCGGGCATGAGGGCCGGCGCCCACCTGCCGCGTATGATAGCACGCGGTGCCTGCGTCTGGCAACAAGCGAGCATGGAATACGTCATCTCCCAGGGTTCGACGGCCCCGGCAGGTCGATATGGAACCGGCACCCGCAGGGCTGGTTGGGCTCGAACGAGACGCTGCCGTCGAGGGCATCCTCCACCACCGTCTTCACGAGCACCAGCCCGATGCCGCTGCCGCCCTCTTTCGTCGTGAACGACTCTTCGAAGAGAGAGGCCCTCCGCTCGGCAGGGATGCCGGGACCTTCGTCCCAGACAGTGATCCGCACTTGCGCCCCGTGCGTATCGGTGCGGATGCCCACGGCACCCGTCTCCGGCACCGCCTCGAGCGCGTTGCGCAAGAGATTGCGCAGCGCGATCCGCAGGAGCCCCCGGTGAGATGGCACCACGTCGGGCCGGCCGGGGCCGACTACGTCCGCGGCCAACCGGCGCCGGTTGGCCGGGCCCAAGCTGTCCAGCAGTTCCTCCAGGAGCTCCGCCAGGGGCACGGGCGCCAGCGCCGGCCGCGCCGTGGCTGCCAGCGCCCGGATGTCCTCGACCGACTGCTTCATCGTTTCCGCCTGCCGCTTGCACCGCTCGACAAGCTGCCGGGGCCGGTCTCCCAGGTCTTCGCCCGCCAGGACAGCCAGGCCGGCGTGGAGAATCGAGAGGGGACCGAGCATCTCGTGGGCCATGAACGCCGCCACGCCCGCCGAGGCGCGCAAGGACTCCGCGCTCCGTACCACCTCCTGGTGCTCCAGTTCCCGGCGAATGGAATCGGCCAGGGCGGCGATCAGCATCAGGCGGTCCGGGCTGCTGTCCGGCACACTCGCGGCGAGCTCGATGACGCCCGCGAGCGCTCCGTGCGCGTCGCGCACCGGCGCGGCCTGGTAGACGGACCCGTGGCTGTGATCCAGGAAGCCTTCCGGGGCGAGCGTCGCGGCGGGGCGACCGGTCGTCAGCACGATCCCGGCGGCGCTTGGAGTGGCCGTGCGGCGCGATCGGTCCAGCCCCGGAAGCGAAGCCGCGACCGCCGCGGCGTGCGGCGTGCTCCCTGCGGCGTGGAGCACGATGCCATCTCGGTCCGTCAAGTAGACGACGTGCGGGACCCGGGCCAGCAGCGCCGCCAACCCATCGATGTGGGGGCGGGCTGCCGCGAGCATCCCGGCGTTCGCTGCCATCCGCCGACTCAACTCATCCCCCGATACGCGGTTCGAGTTGTCGCCGAGCAGGTCAGCGGCAGGGCCCCGCCACCAGGTGCTCCGCGCCTCGAGGATCGCGTGCTGCTGC
>JACQGM010000105.1 GCA_016199585.1 Armatimonadota bacterium | reverse complement strand
CTGCCCCCCGGGACGCACCGTGCGGCAGTAATGAAAAGGCTCTGACCGCCCGACGCTGCGGCCCCCCGCCGCCCGGCCCGTCAGACCCCGGCGCGCTTCCGCCGCGCGTCGCCGTCGAGTGCCCGGACCAGGATCCACCAGGTGGCCCAGCCGAGCACCACCATCCCGAGCGAGAGCGCGGCGTAGGAGACGAGCCAGTGGATGCCCCGCGTCATCATGCTGTATTCCGACATGCCGCCGATGCTGGCGATAAGGTTGAGCGGGAGAAAGATGATATTGATGAGGGTGAGGTTCTTCAGCAGCACGTTCATGTTGTTGTTGACGATCGTTCCGCGGGCATCCATCAGGCCGGCCAGCACGTCGGTGTAGATGCGCGCCTGGCGGGCGCACTGCTGGTTCTCCAGGATGAGGTCGTCCAGGGCTTCGGTGTGCTGCCGCAGCAGGCCGATCCGGTCGGCCAGGCCGCGCAGCTTCACGAGGGCGGCGCCGTTCGCCTCGATGGCATTGAGGCAGTAGACCAGGCTCTCGCTGAGGGCGAACATCTGCAAGAGGTAGCGGTTCTCCATCGAGGCGCTGACCTTCGACTCCAGGTCGCGGCTGAGCTGCTTGATCACCTTCAGGTGGCTGAGGTACTGGCGAACGGTGTGGAGCAGGAACCGCAGGAGGACGTCGGGAGCGGACTCGACGCCCTGGAACTCCCTCGCCGAGAAGGGGATCGGCCCGTCATTGAGGATGACCAGCAGCCGGTCCTGGCGCAGGAAGAGACCGAGCGACGACACGTCGAGCTGTAGCTCCTCGTCGCAGGAGGTGCTGTTGGGCCGCTTCCAGATGAGTGAGAGCCGATCGGATGTCAGCTCGGCCCGGGAGACCTCGTCCGGGTCGAGGGCGGAATCGATGTCGAACGCGTCCATCTCCTCCGACTTAACGACCTGGCGGCGCTCATCCTCGTCGGGACTGACATAGACGAGAACGGTTGCCTCTGGATCATTACTCGCGACCAGTCTGCCATGCTCCAGCTCGAAGCCAGCCTTCATACCATCTCCTTCGCCGGGCGCGCCGGGGCGGCGGCCCGCGCCGTGAGCACGTGCGCGCGGGTCGGCACGTGCCGAGAACTCCTGGCTGGAGGGGTGCAGGAAGCGCGTCCGGGACGGCCCGAGCGCGATGGGAAGTGGGGATGCCTCCCTGCGCCCCTCGCTGTTCTTCACACCGTTGGCGTGGAAGAAGCGAGGGGGGAAGGCCACGCGGGGGGACTACTCGCCGCTACCGCTTCTGCCACGGCCGGTTCTGGCCGCCTCCCTTACTCGGAGGCTCCTGTTTGCCAGCGTCCATACGTTCCTCCGGGCGCCAGGTCGGATGGATGAAAGGGCACCGTTGGAGACGCCCCTTACCAGCGGGGGAACAGGCTTCACTCGACGCCGTGCGCGCACCCGCACGTCTGCGTCGCGGCCCACGTTCCCCACCCGTCCGAACTCTGGCGCCACATACCGTCAGAAGCTCCTGGGCCTCAGCCACTTTGAGCAGACCCTTCGTCCGGGAGTGCCTGGTCTGCCTGTCAGCCGGCTTCGTTCGAAGCGGCGGGCGGCAGCCTGCGTGTGGCGCGGAACACCCGCTGACCGAGGAGCGGTCGTTACTCGCACCGTCATTATACCCCCGGCGCCGCGCGCTGTCAACATGACAGCGCGGCATGCCTGGAGAACGGGTTCGAGGCGACAGGTGTTCTACCGGGTAAGAGCAGGGGCAGCGGCGCGGGGAAGCGACCGGGAGGCACGGTCAGTCGAGCCATCGTCACTCTCCTTGCCCGTGCTCCCTCTCCGCGCCACCGCGCCCCCTCACGGGTGCAGGCGCGCGATCGGCGCCGTGTGGATCGGGTTGGCCTGCAGCTCCTTGACGTAGCGATGGGCGTTGCCGACCAGGATATCCTCCGTCTGCGGCGCGAAGGCGGTGTTGTCCACCTCGTAGCCGCCTTCCGGGTAGGTGGCAGCCTCGGGGATGTAGCCGCCGCCCCAGTGCGTGTAGCCGTCGGTCCAGACGCGCACGTCGGGCAGATCGCGCTTGATGCGCCGTCCGATGGCGGAGAGGAGCTCCCCCTCGCTGCCGAAGAAGTAGACGTCGCCGATGCGCCAGGCGCCCGTGTGCCAGAGCATGTACACTCTCCGCTCCGGATCCGCTTTGGACGGCAGCGAGATCGTCTCCACCATGCCGCCAAGGGGCACCGGAGTCGCCAGCGCCTGCTCGGGGTCCGCCGGCCGGTCGGCGGGCACCGGCGGCGGCGGCACCGGGAAGCCCCGCTCCTTCTCCAGCCACGCCCGGGTCTTGCCGGCGGGCGGCTCGGCGGGCACCGGGGGGGGCGACTTGGGGGCGCCCGTGCCGTGCCCGGCGACGGCCTTGATCACCGCCCGGCCCAGCTCGTAGCCCATCGCCTGCTTCGCCTGGTTCGGGTTGAGCAGACCCGTTTCCCACACGGAGTTCGGCTTGCCGGCGTTCCCCGGCTTGATGTCGCCGCCGCACCCCTGCAGGAAGATCGCCTCGGCGCCGGGGTAGGCGGCCGCCACCCACTCTCGCGCGTAGCCGGGGTAATCGGAACCGACCAGGTAGAGCATGTTGCCGCCGGCCGTCGTCGGGTGACAGGCGTAGCCGAAGAGGACGGCGCGCACCTTCCCATCGGGAGCGAGCACCCGCAGCACCGGCACATCCGGGTCGTTCGGCTTGCGCCCGCCCGGCCCGTAGCAGGAGCGGCGGTTGAAGCCCATGTCGCAGGCGCCGACGGTGTAGTCCAGCAGGGCCGGCTTCAGGTCGGCCACGGCGGCGGCGAAGAGCGCCCGGGTGCGCTCCACCAGGAGCGCGTCGTACTCGGTGGCCCGCTGCCCGGGCTGTCCATCCGAAAGGGCCGGGCCGAAGTGGGTGTGCGAGACGTTCACCATGAGGTGCTGTTGGGGAACGCCGGCGGCCTCCGCGGCGGCGCGCAGCCGGAGCAGGTGGTCGTAGCTGGTCCAGACCAGGTCGAGGGTGACGAAGGCGACGCGGGTCTGTCCATTATCGAAGAGCACGCAGTAGGCCATCAGATCCTGGGCGGTGCCCTCGGAGGGCTTGTTGCCGTCGCGGCCGCCGAAGCCGCACAGCCAGGCCGGTCCCTCGGGCGAGATGTCGGCTCTGGCGACGCCGACGCGGAGCGGCCCGGGTTGGCTCTGTTGGGCGGCGGCCAGGGTGGCGAGCGGCATCGTCGCCAGAATGGTTGCGGTGCGGAACAGGTTCGGCATCTCTCTCCTTCCTTTCTCGCCGGACGAGCGCCGGGAACGGACCGGCCCCTCCGGAGGGTCGCTGGGCCGGGCCACCCGGCACGTCGGGCGCCACGGCCGGGGAGATCAACCCCCCGGCGCCTGTCTCGAAGAGCCGCGCAGCGGGGGCAGAGTCTCCTCACTCTCGATGGTCCACCGCAGCAGTCTCTCCTTCAGGTCCGCCACGATGTCCTGATGATCGGGGGAATCGTACAGGTTGCGCAGCTCCCAGGGATCGGCGTCCATGTCGTACAGCTCGCCCTCGCCCCGGCGGTAGTAGACGAGCTTCCACCGGTCGGTTCGGACCATCTTCAGCCGGCCGTTCCAGTAGTCGGCGCCACCGGAGGCACCCAGCGCCCACTCGGAATAGGGGCCTTCGGGGAGCGGCATCGCGGCCAGGTCTTCAAGCGTGGTCGCCCTGCCTTCCACGCCACACTCGCAGAAGCACTCTTCGCGGGCACGATAGGGCGCGCTCCCGAGGAGCGCCTCGGCGTGGCTGATCCCCTGAACGCCCGGCGGCACCGGCACGCCGCACAGGTCCAGAACCGTGGGCAGGAGGTCCACCCCCTCCACCAACTCGGGGCGGCGCTCACCCGCGCGGATGTGCCCGGGCCACCGCCAGATGAAGGGAACGCGCGTGATCGCGTCATAGGCCGACGGTGACTTGTGGAAGAGGCCGTGCTCGCCCAGGTAGTCGCCGTGGTCGCTCGTGAAGACTACCAGCGTCTCCTCTTCCAGGGCGAGCGCGCGCAGGCGCGCCAGGAACCTTCCGATCTGGTCGTCAATGTAGCGGCAGTTGCCGTAGTAGAGGGAGATGATCTTGCGGAAGTCCGCTTCGGTCGCCTTGTCCAGGCCGAGCAGCCGCCGGGCCACTTCCTGGACCCGGGGCTTCTGCGAGAGGTCGTCGGGAGGGGGCAGGTCCACCCTATCGGGCGGGAAGAGGCCGGCGTAGGCTTCCGGGCAGGTGAAGGGCCAGTGCGGTCCGGGATAGGAGAGCCAGAGGAAGAAGGGCGACTTCCCGACGCGCTCCACGAAGCGGATCGCCGCCTCGGTGATCAGGCCTGCGTCGCAGACTTCGGGCGGATACGGGATCACCTCGTTCCCGAAGGGGGAGTAGAGCCGGCTGCGCATCTCCCGGTAGTAGCTGTTGGCCTCCTTCGCCTGAGCCGGGAAGCCCTCGGGGATTGGGTCCAGAAGACCGAAGTGCATCGCCGTGAGTGAGTAGTCGAACACCCTGGAGCGCGCCTGGTGAGAGAAGCAGTGGTCTTTGCCGCACAGGGCGGTCGTGTAGCGCGCGGCCTTGAGGATGGCCGGCAGGCTCGCCTCCCTGTCCGGGAGCGTCAGGCCGTTGGCCCGGACCCCGTTGACGTGAGGGTAGCGCCCGGTCATGAAGGCGGCGCGCGAGGGCATGCACACCGGATAGGAGCAGTAAGCGCGCTCGAAGAGCACCCCTTCGGCCGCCAGGCGGTCCACGGAGGGCGTCTGGCAGAGGGTGCCCTTGTAGCAGGAGACGCCCCTCAGGTTCTGTTCGTCGGTCATCACGAAGACGACGTTCGGCATCTCGCTTCCTTCTCGGCACGGGCGGCAGTTGCCCGACCGCCATCAGGGGTGCAGACGCGGGACCGGCGCGGCGTGGACCGGATCCCGCTGCAGCTCCTTGACGTAGCGCCGGGCGTTGCCGACCAGGATCTCCTCGGCTTCGACGGCGAACGCGGTGTTGTCCACTTCATAGCCGCCCTCCGGACGGGAGGCGGCGTCGGCGAAGTAGCCGCTCCCCCAGTGGGTGTAGCCGCAGGTCCACGCGCGCACGCCCGGCATCTCGCGCTTGATCCGCCGCCCGATGGCGTTGAGCAGCTCCCCCTGGCTCCCGAAGAGGTAGAGGTCCCCGATGCGCCAGACGCCGATGTGCCACGGGTAGGTGTGCATCTGCCCCGGGTGTTCCTTGGAGGGCAGCGGTACCGCCTCCACGATGCCGCCGAGCGGCACGGGGACCGCGAGCGCCGCCTCCAGTTCCTGCGGACGGTTCGCGGGAACGGGGGGAGGCAGCACTGCGGTGGCGGCCACCACTGCCCGGCCCAGCTCGTATCCCACCGCCTTCTTCATCTCCTCCTCATTCAGGAGCACGCAGTGGAACTGTCCGGGAGACCCCCCGTTGCTCGGCCGAATGGAGCGCGGCTTGATGTCGCCCCCGCACCCCTGGAAGAAGATCGGCACCGCTCCAGGATAGGCGGCCGCCACCCAATCGCGCGCGTAGCCGGGGTAGTCCGTCCCCAGCAGGAACATCGCCCGCCCCCCGGCGGTGGTAGGGTGGCAGGCGTAGCCGAAAAGAACGGCGCGCACCTGCCCCTGAGCATCCAGCACGCGAAGCACCGGCACATCGGGATCGATCGGCTTGCGCGGCTCGGGGCCTCCACGATAGGTGCCGTCCGGCTTCAGGTAGCGGCGGTTCATCCCCATCACACAGGAGCCGACCGCGAAGTCGAGCAGCGCCGGCTGCAGGTCCGCAACCGCGGCGGCGAAGAGCCCCCGGGTGCGCTCCGCCAGGAGCGCCCCGTACTCGCCGTTGCGCACGCCGGGTACCCGGTCTTCGTCATAGGGGGCGAAGTGGGTGTGCGAAACGTTCACCATCAGGTGCTGCTGGGGGATGCTGGCAGCCTCGGCGGCCGCGCGGAGCCGCCGCAACTGAGCGTAGCCGATCCTCCCCAGGTCGAGAGACACGAGAGCCACCCGCGTCTGGCCGTTGTCGAAAACAGCGCATTGGGCCAGCAGCTTCCGGGCTACGCCCTCCGAGGCCTTCACGCCGTCACGGCCGCCGAATCCGTAGAGCCACGCCGGCGCCTCCGGGGTGATGTCGGCCGTGGCGGTGCCGACGCGCAGCGGGCCGGGCTGATCCGCCGGGGCGGCGATAGCACTCAGACTCAGACCGAAGACGAGTGCCGGGGCCAGCACGACCGGTAGTACGTTCTGCACTTCAATCACTCCTTTCTCATCCGCTCTTGCGATAGCGCGGCAGTGGCCCCGGTGGGGCGGGAGCGCAGCGGCTTCCCGGCCCCACCGGAGCGGCGGCGATTACGGCCTCGGCGTGGCGCGTCTTGCCTCAGCCGCCTGAGTCCAGGCGTCGGGGGCAAAGCCGGTGGCTTCCGTGCCCTCCTCCAACTGCACGTCGTCGATCCAGAGGTCGCCGCCGAACACCTGGTGCTCGCGCTTCATCATCACGCGCACGTCGGTGATGTCGGGCCCGAAGGTGCGCGTCCAGGTGATCCGCTGCCACTCCGTGCCGATCTCGAAGACGGGCGAGACCCCGCCCTCGAAGTCGTTGCCCCACTTCGGGTTCAGCCCATAGATGCAGAGGCGCACCCGCGTCGGGGCCAGGTTGGCCTTCACCCATGCGGAGAGCGTCACCGTCTTGTTCGCCCAGGAGCCGGGCACCTTCTGCACCGCCCACGCGTCCTGGCTCACCGCCCCGTACCAGTTGGTGTTGGCGATCTTGAGCGACCCGCGGCCGCTGTGCGCGACCTCGGTATCGTAGTGACACTTGGCGCGGAACTTGACGAAGTGGTAGGAGCTCCAGAAGCTCCAGAGGCCCGCGGCCTCCGGGTCGGTCTCGCCACTCACCTCGAAGCCGCCATTGGCCACCTTGTTCTTCCCCGCCAGCGTGCCATCCGGCGCCAGAGACGCCCGAATCGCGGCCTTCGGCGCGGGCGCCGCCGCCACGGACGCAGCCCCCACCGCCGCGGCTTCTTCCGCTTCCGCCGGGCCTTCGCGCACCAGCCGGATCCTCTGCCACTCCGTCACGCCGGTCACGTCGTAGGAGGCGTCTTGAGCCACATCGAAGGTGAGGGTTCTCCCCTGCGCCACGTTCACTGTCACCGGCTGCCCGTCGCGCTGCACTGTCACCGCGCCCGGCAGCCTCCCCCTCAGGGTCAGCGTGCCGGCGCTCTCGCTCCCCGACTTCACCAGCAGCCGGCCGGGAGCCGCCTGCTCGACGTAGAGCGTCGCCGGGGCGTTCGCCTCAATGGAATGGGCGCCGCGCTTCAGCAGCACCCCCTTCACCAGGTACAGGTACTCCGGCGCGGCCGGCGCACTGCGCCAGCGGCCCGCCGCGATCTTCCCGTCCAGCTCGATGTCGCCGAAGCGCTTCTTCCCCGGCGCATACGTCACCAGGAAGCAATCGGCGCCGGCCTGCCCTTCCTGCACCACTTCCACCCCGACGCCCTGCGAGTCTCCCGCGCCCTGCACTTGCAGGCGCCGGACCCGGGAAACCCGGGGCGTGTCGCGGTAGGGCTCCCAGACCGAGGCGAAGACCGTGCCCTCGCCCCAGCGCCGCGCCACGATGGCCTCCCCGTTCTCATCCGGCTTCCGGTCATCCGGAGGAGACGCGCAGGCGAGCACCTCCGTCTCGGCATCTCCCAGCACCGAGAGCCGCAGCGCACTCTCCTCTGCCTGCCGCCAGTCGGCCGACCACGCGGCGGCCGTACGCGCGCTGCGCACGTCGGTGAGGTACTGGTAGCCGTGATTGGCGCCCAGCGGGCCCTTGCGCGGCTGGAAGGGGAGGCCGCAACTGAGCTTTCCGAAGATCCGATAGCTCAGATCGAAGCGGTGGCTGTCCCCACTTCCCCGGGCGCCCGACAGGTCCACCACATAGCCGTCTGCCAGGAAGAGCGTCCGGTCGAGCGTGACGCCGCCGTAGACCTCGTCGTCACGCGCCCGCACCACCTTCACCCGGGGCGCCGTGGCGAAGGCGACCAGCTTCCGCGGCGCGTAGCCGGGGTCGACCCCGGCGGTCGTGCGCGTCCACTGATCCCGGTCATCCACGGTGATCGTATTGTGGGCCAGCGACCGGCGATTCCAGCCGCCGCCCAGCTCGCCCTCGTACGTATGGGTATCCCGGGCCGTGAGCAGCCGGCCGTTGGCGAAGAGGCGCGGGGAGAACTTCACCCCCGGGGCGTGCCCCATGAACATCGCCTCCTTGCCGTACTCCATCGAGAGGTAGATCTGCTCCGCGCCCTCGCCCCGGCGCAGCACCCCGAACCCGAACTGGTCGAAGAGGTGGGAAGGCATGCGGGAAGGCAGGTCTGCCGCGCCGAAGGGGTATTCCAGCGGGAGGCCGATCTCCGCAAGTCGGCGACAGACGACCTCGTAGTCTTTGGGTATCAACTCCTCCCCGGGAAGGAGCACGGCGAGGGGCGCCTCGAAGATCCTTCGGTAGGCCGGGTCGCCGTAAACGTTGATGCCGACGCGGTAGGCTTTCTCCGCGATGGGCGCCAGGCCGCTCACCGTGTAGGTGTGATACCCGAAGCCCTCCCAAGAGAGCCCGTCCGGCAGGTAGAGGTGCGCCGCCAGGGTGTGGAAGCCGGCGTAGGGGTTGTTGATCGCGTGATCCACGAACCCCTTGTCGCCGATCGCCACCCCGATCGCCATCACCGCTTCGCTGTAGACGGCCGAGCGGTTGTTCAGTCGATCGCTGATGCCCTGCTGACTGTAGAACTCGGCGCCGACGCGCAGGAGGTTCTCCTCGACCTTGCCACGCTCTTCCGCCGAGAGAACGCCGCTGTCGTAGATGTAGTCGTAGGCGGCGGCACAGGGGGTGAGAAAGGCATAGGGCTCGTGGAGGGTGTAGTGTGCCGCGTGTCCGCCGCCCCACTCCTTGTAGTGGCCGGCGAACCCGAGGAGGATCTCCGCCGCCCGCCGGGCGAAGCGCAGGTCGCCGGTGAGCGCGTAGGCCCGGCCGAGCGCCTGGGCCCCGCTCGCCTGCCGGCAGTTCACCCAGGCGCGGCCCACGGCCCGGTGAGCCTCCTCTCGGTAGCGCTTCCCGCACTTGGGGCACTCCATCTCGGTTGCGCCGTCCGGGTGGACGATCCCCCGCAGTTGGGCGCCACACACGGGGCACATCACCCCGGCAGAGTAGTACTTCGGGCCGCACCCCTCTTCGTAGAAGAAGAGCTGCCGCTCCAGCCACGGCTCCGCGGCCTTCACCCACTCGTGCTCGCGAACGTTGCTGCCCGCCAGCGAACGCTTCATCTCCTCGATCTCCGCCGCGGTGTGCTCCACCCGCGGGCGCTGGCGGGCGAACTCGAAGGCCGCGAGGTCGGTCTTGTGGACGACCGGCACCCCGCCTTTCGCATCGGTCTCCCTCACCGCCACGTCATCGATGAAGACGCGATCCGCCACATCGGCCAGCCGCTGCAACTCGAGGTTCCCGAACGTCGTGCCGGCGCCGGTGAGGAGGATGGCCGTCGCCCGCCGCCACCTGCGGGTGGCGGTGAAGTCGAAGCTGCGGTTGCCGCCGTCGGTGGTCACGCGAAGGGTCACGGTGTCTTTGGGCAACCGCCCCCCCTCCATCCTCAACCAGGCGCTCACCTCGTAGGCGGTGCCCGCCTTCAGCTCGAAGCGGGGTGAGATGAGGGTTGCCCCCTGCGATCCGTTCCTCTGCTCCACGCAGAAGCTGTACCGGCCCGAGCGCGCAGCTCTGGAGAGCTGCCCGTTCGTCTGTCCGGTATCTTCCGGACGCACGGAAAGCGTCCAGCCGTCGGGGAGGCCGGCCTTCACCGTCTCCTCTTCGAACCCGGCGTTGGGTACAAGGTTGTCCCCGCGCGCCCGCTCGGCTCCCTGACCGGGGCTGCCCGCGGCGACACAGATCGCCCCCATCAGGGCGCACACGTTCCTCAACTGAGTGATCTTCACGTCATCCATTCGAGTAGATTCCTCACTCCCGCCATCGGGCACCTGCTGTTCCGGCCCCCTCGCGACGGGATCCGGCTACCGGGCCACCTGCAGGGCGCACACCGTGCCGTCGGCGCAGCTCGCCACGATCTCCTTCGTCTCCGCCTTGCCGTCCAGCTCGCAGACGCACACGGCGCGCACTGCCGACCCGGCCTGATACCAGGCGATCACCTTGCCGCCTCCATCCACCACCTTCACCGTGCCGTCTTCACACCCGCACACGATGTCGGCACGTCCGTCGCCCGTCACGTCGGCCATGCGGATGTCCAGGCAGGTGTCTCCCAGGTTGACGTGCCACAGGGGCTGGCGCTCCGCGTCGAACAGATACAGGAGGAAGTTCTTCGACGCCACGGCCGTCTCCAGCTTGCCGTCACCGTTCACGTCGCCCATCGCCACCGCCGTGATGTCACCCCCGGCGTTGTAGACGTTCGTCTCCTCCCGGGCCGACCACTTTGCTCCTTTCACCGTCTTCTGGAGCCAGACCTTGCCCAGCTTGTCTCCCACGACGACCTCGCCCTGACCATCGCCATCCACGTCCGCGGCGGCCGCGGCGACCCCGCCCGCATGGGCGGTGCCCCCGGCGGTGCCGAGCACCTCACCCTCCGAGGAGAGGATCTGGGAGTAGCCATAGACGTTGTTGACGATGATCTCCTTGCGGCCATCGCCATCGAGGTCGAAGGCGGTGCCGGTCGTCATCGAGTGGGGCGAGTGGGAGATCCGCTCCCACAGCGGCTTCCCGGCGTGGTCGTAGGCGTACACCCAACCGGTGTGGGCGAGCACAATGATCTCCGGGCTTCCATCGCCGTTCAGATCATCGGCGAAGACCGCCACGGGCGTGCCCTGGTGCAGCACGGGATCGCCCTCGCGGTAGCCCGGGCGGCCATAGCTCCGCGGGGGCGGCACCACGCGCCAGTTGGCGGTGCCATCCGCCTTCAGCGAGTGGACGGCGGCCGTGCCGTGAGAGGGGTCCACCTCGAAGGAGATGTCGGTGTTGTTGCCGCACCCGGCCAGGATCTGGAGTTGGTCGCCCGGGCCTTCCGCCAGGTTCATGTCGTTGATGATGGCGGGTAGCGGGTGCCGCCAGAGGCGGCGCCCATCGGGGGCGAGGGCGTGGATGGCGTTATCGGTGCCCGCCACGAAGACCTCGTGTCGGCCATCGCCGTTGGCATCCGCCACTCGCACGACGTTGGGGCGCGAGCCGCTCCCGGCGACGGCCTGCTCCCCGGCAGCGGCGGCGGCGCGGTACTCCCAGAGCTTGCGCAGCCCCTGGCCGCTGCCGGCGCCCGGCTTCTCGGCCGCGGTGGGCGCCGCGGCCAGACGAGCGCGGGTGGCCTGCACCTCCCGAGCGATTCCCTCCAGGGCGGCAGGGGACACCGGCCTGAGCTTCAGGGAGTGCGTGCCCGGCTCCAGCCGCTCTCTCTTCTCCCCTTGCGCCGCCGCGAAGGTGATCTGCGCCGCCTTCTTCACCTGAACGATCGCTTCGCCCGTGCGCAGGTTGGCCTGGACATTCACCGGCGCGTCGGCCGAGAAGAGCGGGCCGCCGGCCGCCACACGCCTGGCGCCGGCCACCGTCAGCGTGTCACTCAGCAAGTGGAACGCCGCCCCTTCGATGGAGAGCCCCGGAACGACGTCACTCTCGCGGATGCCCGCCAGGGCCGCTTTCCCCTCGTCTTCCACCAGATAGGTGGTCGTGTCCCCCACGCGCGATACTTCCACGCGGCGCGCTCCTGCCTCATCCGGCGTGCTGTAGAAGAGGTTGGCGAACTGGTAGCCCTGGCCGGGCTCCAGGCGCACGTCGGCCGACTGGATGAGGCGCCGGGCCTTGTCCAGCGGCAGGGCCGGCGCGTTGAGGTTCATGCCCGCCGAGGCCTTCTCGGTCAGGCCGGCATCCGAGCAGGCGATGAGGTGGAACCGGCCCGGAGGGTTCTCGCTGACCCATCGCCGCCCCTGGAGCTCCGCGCTGCCGAGCGTCCGCCAGATGCACTGCAAGCTGTAGCTCGCCGGGTCCTTGGCCTGCACGTCGTCAATCACCAGGAAGTAGCGCGCCTTGGACCAGATGACGCAGCGGTCCCAGTCCACGCCGCTGTAGTCGTTGACGCGGGAGACGAACACCCCGATGCCGGGGAGATCGGCCTGAGACCGGACCTGAGCCAGCTCGGGCACGCCGCCCATCCAACCGTCCTTCAGAATGACGACCGTGTTGTGCTCGCTCGGCCATGCGACCATGTAGCCGTCGTCATACAGCATCGTCTTGCGCTGGTCGGTGTAGTTGACGATCGCGTTCACGTCGGGATGGGAGTGGTAGCCCCAACTGAAGCCGCTCATGCAGAGGTACTGGTCCTCCGGCTCGAAGCCGGCGCGGAAGGCCACTTTGTCGTAGCACTCCTCCAACGGGAAGCGGTGGCTCTCCTCGTAGGAGACGCCCAGGAACTCGGCGACGTTGCGCCGCTCGTAGATCCACGGGTCGAGGGGCGCCACGGCGACGCCGAGGAGGTCGTCCGGGCGCTTCCGGGGGAGGACCTCCGGCGGCACCCAGCCGAGGAGACCCTTGCGTTGATAGGCAGAGGACCCGGAGCCGGAAGCGGTGGGATCCGTGGAGAAGTGGTCCCACCACCAGAGGTAGCGCCCGTCCTTGTAAAGCCAGGCGGCAAGGGGATAGGTTGCCACCAGATGGGGCTTGTCGCCCAGGCCGGTGAAGTCGCCGAACCCGGAGGTCTGGCCCAGGTTGTTGCTGATCAGCATGTAGTAGTCGGCGGCTTTCTTGAGCAGGCCGTTCTCAATGTAGGCAGGACTGGGGCGGTGCAGCGCCCACCTGAAGCTGCGAGCGATCGTGTGCTGCCCGTAGCTCGGGCAGTCCTCAGGCGGCTTCCAGTGGACCATGTCGGGGGCGTAGAAGGTATCCAGGTTGGATAGGAGGAGCTTGCTCAGCGCCAGGTCCGGATAGGAGCGAGAGAGGTAGAGGGCCGCGAAGGCGCCCGTCAGCCGCCAGTTCCCGGCCGAGATCGTCAGCGGCTTCTGGACCGACCGGGCTTCCCGCATGCGGGTGGCAGCGCGATAGAGGATGTTGGTCAGCTCGAGCCGCTCCGCATCGCTGAAGGCGGATCCCTCTTCGATGCAGTCAAACCAGTGGAAGAGGTACTGGCAGTTGGGGGGCAATTCGACGGCGGGCTGCGTCCGCCGGAGCTCATCCGCCTTCCTCATTGCCTGGAGGAAGAGCTTCGCCCAGACCGGCTGCCCCGTGACGAAGTAGTTGGTGGCGCAGAGCGCCGCGTCGTTGTTCGGCCCATCCTGATGGGTGGCCGCATCAATGCCCCTCTGGATCGTGGCCACCTCCTCATCGCTGGGAGGCGCGGCCCTCTCGCCATCCTTGACGACCTCGATGATCGGGCCGATGGAGCCCCCGGGGTGCTCGGCCAGGATCTGGATGAAGCGGTCCACCGCTGCCTGGCAGCCTGCCAGGCTCGCGCTGCCCAGGTAGAGCACGTTCTTCCCGTTCAGCCAGGGGTTGTGGACCGTGCGGATCTCGAAACTGTTCCCCGCACCCGGCCAGCTATAGTCGCACAGCACGAACTCGCGCAGGTACAGGTCATCCACCACCTTGTTGTTGGCAAAGACCCCCAGGGCGATCAGGTTCTCGCTCGGTGGAAGCCGCCCGGACATCTCGCCGGCCTGCCGGACGGGAGGGGCCGCCCCGTAGGCCTTCTCGACGGCCCCCGCGAGCTTCTGCGCCAGCGGCAGGTAGGCCGGGTCAGCCGGCGCCACGATGGCGCACTGCGCCTGACCCCCCGCCACCAGCGCCGTCTCCCGGTACATCTTCTTCAATCGAGTGATCTGCACGTTCTCCATCGGAGCAAACTCCTCACTCCAGGTGCCTGGGGTGCTGACCATCGCAGCCACCAGCACTGCGGCGACCATCAGGTGTCTCATCGTAGGTCCCCTTCCAAGGCCCAACGGAGCCGTATCCCGCTCTCATCTTGGCAGGCCGCCCGCGTCGGGGGCACTCCCACATTCCTCAAAGCGGTTGCCGCTGACCAGCGAGGCCTTCCATAGCCCCTTCACGCTCTCCGCCGTAGCAAGCGAGCACTCCTCGATCACATTGTTCTGGTAGACGCTGCGGCACACCTGCCCCACCGCGTTCGGGAAGAGTGACAACCCGATGCTCCCCGGCTCGTCGAAGCCGAAGAGGTGGTTGCCCGTCACCCGGAAGGCGCCGCGTATCGCCACTGCCGCCTTCACGCCCGTGGCGCCGCCGCGCGTGAGGGTGTTGTCCGCGAAGGATGATGTGGGGCTCCCATAGGAGTCCAGCACCACCGGCTGCAGGCAATCGGTGATCGTGTTATGGTGGATGCTCCAGTTGGCGGAGGGCGGGAAGACCTCGAACCGGTCCCCCGTTTCCATCTCGTGCGGCTCCCTCAGCCTGAACCGGAGACTCTCTGGGTCGAAGGATTCGATGACGGAGACCGTCTTGGATGCCTTTCCACTCAGCCAGGCGAGGTGGAAACCCCGGTAGCGGTGCGACTGGCGCTGCACCAGGGGCACGTCCCTTCCGGTCAGGAGGAAGGTGGCGGGATCCACCACCTGGCTGATGCTCGCCTGTCCGCGCCCGGTCACCAGGCCGATGCCGCAGTTGCGGATCAGGTTGTCGTGGATGCTGAGGTTCACAGCGGGCTCCGTGATGCGGATGGCCGTGACCAGCGGGGCGGGCGTGCCGCGGACGTAGATCTGGTTGTCGCAGACCATCACGTCGCTCGCGCTGATCTGGATGGCGGTGCGGGCGATCGGCTTGTCACCGATCTCCGTCATGTCTATGATGTTGCCGACGATGGAGGCTCTGCCGGCGGGAAGCCAGCGCTCTCCTCCCATTCCGGACATCTCGATGGCATGGGAGCCGAAGTTCACGAAGAGGTTGTTGCGGACGACCACCTGGTTGGCGCCCTGAGCCGATCGGATGGCGCAGTGGTCGTAGGCGACGCCGCTCTCGAAGACGTTGTCGGCGACGATGTGCTGCCCGGAACCCAGCTCCTCCAGGGTCGCGTCGCGGCTGCCGATGTTGCCCATCGCCACCGGGCCGGCGTTGCACACGTAGTTGCCGATGAAGCGCACAAAGCGGGACGCCCCTTCCCAGGTACACCCGCCCACATCCTGGATGCGGCAGTAGAGGACACTGGTGTTCTCCGCCATGTCGTTGTTGTTGAAGGCGTTGCGCCCGGAGTCCACCACCGAGCAGCGCAGGTAGGTGATCGCCTTGGTGTACTGCTTCGGCTCGTTACCCTTCCACCGTGCGGGCCCACCTGAGTAGAAACACTCGCTCGCCATGCGGGTGGCATGGCAGTTCTCCACCAGCACGCGCTCGGTGCCCCGGATCGTCACCGCGTTGCACCCTTTCAGAAAGAAACCCCAGACTCGGGGAGTGACTCGCACGCTCCCGCACTGGTCGCGATTGGCGAACCCCGAGTGGCCCACCATGCGAAAGTTGCGCAGTGTTACCTCAGTGCCGCCGAGGAGCGTGAAGCACGCGGCGGCGACGCCGGTGGATTGCTCACTGGCTCGCCCGACGCCGTCCTGGACATCCAGCACGGTTTCCACCCCGCTGCTCCCCTGGAGAGTGATGCCGGTGGCATCCTTCACGACGATGCCGCTCGCCAGCCGATAGCGACCGGGCGGGAAGTAGACGTTGCGCTTCTCGCGGATTGCCTCGTCCACGGCTGCCTGAAGCGCGGCGTCATCGCAGTGGCGCACCACGGCATCCAGCGCGGAGCGATTGGCCGCGTCCTTGAGGGTGAGCACGTTCCCTTCAATCTTCTCGATGGTGCTCACCAACTGGTCGCGCCCGCTGAAGCTGATGCAGCAAGGGCCGCCCCACTCGCGCCGGTTGAGCCGCACCTCGATGCCCCCGCTCAGCGGTTGCCACTCGTGGGTGATCGGTACGGGTCCGTGCCAGGTGCGCCCGATGTCGTCGGTCCAGCGGAAGCTGGCGGGCGCGGCCGGGTTCACCTCGAGGAGGTAGACGCACCAGCTCCCGCTGCTGCCGTCGTAGCCACGCACCTCCATCACGTCGCCGGACAGGGGGCTGGGCCGGCCGCGGTCGGGTCCCCAGAGCGTGGCGCCCGTGTAGCGGGTGAACGCTCGGGAGACCATCACTCCCTGGCCCACCCGGAAGTCGCCCACATCCGCCACCGTGATCTCCTTCGAGCCGGCCGTGGTGGACGCCGTAGTCTCGGACTCAGAGCCGGAGGCGCCCAGCTCCTGGACGTTGAGCCAGCCGCCGGCGGAGCCCGGCGACGAGGGCGCCGGTGGCGCCGCCAGCGAGGCGGTGGCGCCCAACAGGGCGATCATGCCGGCGCAAGCCCCTGTGTGGCAAGCCATCAGTTCCTCCTTTACTTCCCGACGCGGCGCTCTCAGGGGTGCAGGCGCGGGATCGGCGCGGCGTGGACCGGGTCAGTCTGCAGCTCCTTGACGTAGCGGCGGGCGTTGCCGACCATGATCTCCTCGGCCTCTACGGCGAACGCGGTGTTCTCCACCTCGTAGCCGCCCTCCGGACGGGATGCGGCATCGGCGAAGTAGCCCCCGCCCCAGTGCGTGTAGCCGTTGGCCCAGAGGCGCACGCCCGGCGACTCCGACTTGATCCGCCGCCCGATGGCGTTGAGCAGCTCCCCCTGGCTGCCGAAGATGCAGACATCGCCGATGCGCCACGCGCCCATGTGCCAACGGTAGTCGCCCATCCGCTTCGGATCCGCTTTGGAGGGGAGGGAGACCGTCTCCACGATGCCGCCGAGAACCACGGGGGTGGCGAGGGCCTTCTCCAGCTCGGCGGAACGGTCGGCGGGCACCGGCGGGGGGGGCACGGCCGTGGCGGCCACCACCGCCCTCCCCAGCTCGTAGCCCACCGCCTTCTTCATCTCCTCCTCGTTCAGGAGCACGCAGTGGAACTGCCCGCGGGATTCCCCATTGCTGGGCCGGATGGCGCGCGGCTTGATGTCGCCCCCGCACCCCTGGAAGAAGATCGGCACCGCTCCGGGATAGGCGGCCGCCACCCAATCGCGCGCGTAGCCGGGGTAGTCCGTCCCCACCAGGAACATCGCCCGCCCCCCGGCGGTGGTGGGATGGCAGGCATAGCCGAAGAGGACGGCGCGCACCTGTCCCTCGGCGTTGAGCACCCGCAGCACCGGCACATCGGGATCGATTGCCTTGCGGGGCTCCGGTCCCCCGCGATAGGTGCCGTCCGGCCTCAGTTGGCGGCGGTTCATCCCCATCGCGCAGGAGCCGACGGTGTAGTCCAGCACTGCCGGCTGCAGGTCGGCAACGGCGGCGGCGAAGAGCCCCCGGGTGCGATCCGTGAAGAGGGCCGCGTACTCGGAGTTCCGCTGGCCGGGCTGGGGTTCCTCGATGCGAGGGCCGAAGTGCGTGTGTGAGACGTTGACCATGAGGTGCTGCTGAGGGATGCCGGCGGCCTCCGCGGCCGCGCGCAGCCCGAGCAACTGCCGGTAGCCAAGATTGCACAGATCCAGAGCCACCAGCGCCACGCGCGTCTGCCCATTGTCGAAGACCGCACATTCGGCCAGCAGCTTCCGGGCCACGCCCTCGGAGGGCTTCACGTTGTCGCGGTTCCCGAAACCACGCAGCCACGCGGGGGATTCCGGCGTGATGTCGGCGGTAGCGATGCCGACGCGCAGCGGCCCGGGCTGGCTCCCCCGGGCCGCTGCGACGCCCAGGCCCAGCCAGCAGGTGCCTGCCACTGCCAATGTGCCGCGAAACCAGGTGTGCATATCTGTCCCACCTTTCCCGCAGGGCCATTTCATCGCCCCACCTCCAGCCGGTCGGGCACCGGCGCCCCGCGGCAAGCGGCCCACACCCCCGCTTCGGACCAAGCCGTATCTGTCCCCGTAGGGCGCGGGTTCCGGCGCGGGGCGGAACCCGCGCCCTACGGGGGGAGTACGCTCTCGCTCCAGGCATCGGGCGCGAAGTCGGTGGCCGTCGGGCCTTCCTCCAACTGGATGTCGTCAATCCAGACGTCGCCGCCGATAACCTGGTGCTCGCGCTTCACCATCACGCGCACGTCGGTGATCCCCGGGCCGAAGGCGCGCGTCCAGGCCACCCGCTGCCACTCCGTGCCAACGTCGAACATGGGCGAGACCCCGCCCTCGTAGTCGTTGCCCCACTTCGGGTTCCAGCCGTAGATCACCAGTCGCGCCCGCGTCGGGTCCTGGCTGGCTTTCACCCAGGCCGAGAGCGTGTAGGTCTTGCCCGCCCCGACGCCCGGCACCCGCTGCTCGATCCAGCCGTCGCGGGTCGCCTCGTTCGCCCAGGTGAGCCCGGGGATCTTCAACGAGCGCCCACCACTGTGGACGACCGCCGCGTCGTACTCGTGGTCGGCGCGGAACTTCACCAGGTGGTAGGAACTCCGGGCTTCCCAGGGGTTCGCTGCGCCGGGATGCGTCTGCTCGTTGATCTCGAAGCCGGCGTTGCGGAGCTTGTTCCTCCCCGCCAGGGGCGCCTCGGCTGCGGGCTCCCGCACGGACGTCTCCGCCACGGGCGCCGCCTCCGGCTGCACCGGCTCCTCGGCCCGGCCTTCGCACTCCAGCCGGATCCTCCGCCAATCGGCCACTCCGGTGACCTCATAGGACGTATCAGCCGCGGCCGCGAAGGTCAGGGACTGCCCGCGCTCCGGCTTCGCCGCCAGCCTCTCGCCGCCGCGCTCCACGCCTGCCCGGGGCGCCAGCCTTCCCGTGATGGTCAGCGTGCCGGCGCTCTCGCTGCCGGTCCGCACCAGCAGCCGGTCGGGAGCGATCTGCTCGACATAGAGCGTGGCGGGGGCGGTCGCCTCCAGCGAGTGGCTCCCGCGCCGCAGCAGCACGCCCTTGACCAGGTGCGCGTAGTCGGGCGCGGCTTCCGGGCTGCGCCAGCGCCCGGCCGCGACCATCCCGTCCAGCTCGATGTCGCCGTACCGCCGCTTCCCCGGCCGGTACGCGGCGAGGAAGACCGCGGCGCCCGGCTGGCCCTCCTTCGCGACCTCTACGCCCACGCCCTCCGCATCCCTCTGCGCCACCGGCAGGCGGCGGGCGCTGGTGACGGATGGCCGGTCGCGGTAGGGCTCCCACACGGCGGCGAACACCGTGCCCTCGCCCCACCGGCGGGCGACGACGGCATCCACGCGCCTCTCCTCGCTCGTGTTGTCGGGGGAGGCGCAGGCGATCACCTCCGTCTCCGGCCCCCCCACAACCGAGAGCCGCAAGGCGCTCCCTTCGTCCTGCCGCCAATCAGCCGACCAGTCCGCGGCGGTGCGCGCGCTCCGCGCGTCGGTGAGGTACTGGTAGCCGTGCCCGGCGCCCAGGGGGCCGCCGCGAGGCTGGAAGGGGAGGCCGCAGGCGAGGCTGCCATAGGAGCGGTAGCAGAGGTCGAAACGGTGCTCTCCGGCAGCGGCGCGCGCGGCAGAGAGGTCCACCACGTAGCCGTCCGCCAGGAAGAGCGTCCGGTCGAGCGTGACGTCGCCGTAGGCATCGTCGTCCCGCGCGCGCACCACCTGGACGCCGGGAGCGGCGGCGAAGGCGGTCAGCCGGTGCGGCACGTAGTTGAGGTCGGGTCCGGCGGCGACGCGCCCCCACTGGTCGCGGTCATCCACCGTGATGGCGTTGTGCGCGAGTGATCGGCGAGCCCATCCCCCGCAGAGCGCGCTGCCGTAGGTGGCGGCGCCCCGAGGCGTGAGCATCCGGCCGTTCGCATGGAGACCCAACGAGAACTTCACCCCCGGGGCGTGGCCCATGAACATCGCCTCTTTGCCGCACTCCATCGAGAGGTAGATCTCATCCGGGCCCGCGCCTCGCCGCAGCACCGCGAGCCCGAAGTGGTCGAAGTTGTGGGACGCGATGGCGGCAGGCGTGTCACTCTTCCCGGAAGGGAACGCCAGCGGCCGACCGAGTTCCGCGAACCTTCGGGAAGCGGTCTCCAGGTCCACTCTCGGGAACTCCTCGCCTGGCGCCAGCGCCTTGAGAGGCGCCTCGAAGACCCTCCGCCAGGCGGGGTCTTCATACACGTTGATGCCCACCCGATGGGCCATCTCAGCGATTGGCAGAAGCCCCGACAGCGTGTAGAAGTGGTACCCGAAGCCCTCCCAGCTCAGACCGTCCGGGAGGAACAAGCACCCCACCAGCGCGTGGAAGCCCGAGAGATGGTTGTTGAGCGCGTGGTCCACGAACCGCTTGTCGCCAAGGGCGACCCCGATCGCCATCACCGCCTTGTTGTGGATCGCCCCGCGGTTGTTCCTCGCGCCGTTGGTCTGCGAGTGGTGGCAGAAGTACTCCGCCCCGGCGCGGAGCAGGTCCTCCTCCACCTTCCGGCGGTCCTCCTCGGGGAAGGCCGGGCTCTCGCAGATGTAGTCGTAGGCTTGCGCGCACGAGAGGAGGAAGGTGTGCGCTTCGGTGAGGTGAGTGAAGACCAGGTGCATCCCCGGTTTCAGCACCCGGTAGCGGTCCGCCAGGCCGACAAGGATCTCCCGCGCGCGGACGGCGTAGCGCGGATCCCCGGTGAGCGCGTACGCCCGCCCCAGACTCGCCGCCCCCACGGCCATCTCCCGATTGAAGAGTGCCCGGGCCGTCGCCCGGTGCGCCTCCTCCCGGAAGACCCGCTCACACTTGGGGCAGCGCATCTCGCACGTGCCGTCCGGGTGAACCACCGGCTTGAGGACCGTGCCGTCGTCGGAGCAGTTGCGCCCGGTGGCGAAGTGCTTCCGGAAGTCGTAGCCTTCCTCGAAGAAGTGAAGCCGCTTCTCCAGCCAGCGGTCGCCGGCCGTGACCCGGGCGTGCTGGCGCAGGTCACGGCCCGTCATCGCCCGCCGGATCGCCTCGACCTCCTCCGCCGTGTGCTGGACCCTGGGGCGGTGCCGGGGGAACTCGAAGCCCGTCAGGTCGGTGCGGGGGATGCGCGGGACGGCGTCCTTCGCATCCACCTCCCTCACCGCCACGTCATCCAGGTAAAGGCGCTCCGCCTGGCCGCCCAACTGCGAGAACTGCAGGGTGCCCGATGTCGTGCCGGGCTCGGTCACGAATCGGATCGCGCGCCGTCGCCACTGCCGGGTAATGGTGAGATCGAAGGAGTAGGAACGGCCACCCGCGGAGACGCGCAGGAGCGCGGTATCCTGGGGGAACCGGGCGTCCATCCTCAGCCAGGCGCTCACCTCGTAGGCGGTGTCCGGCTTCAGGTCGAACGCGGGCGATGTGAGGGTGGATCCTCGGCTCCCCGTGCCGTTCGCCACGCAGAAGCCGTGTCTCCCGGAGTGGGCCTCGGGAGAGAGGCGACCGGTGAGGTGCCGATCCGCCGGGTCTACGGCGAGTCGCCACCCGTCGGGGATGCCATCTCCGTCCGCGTCCGTCTCGAACCCGCCGCTGGGCAGCAGGTCGGTTCCCCGTGCCGGCTCGGCGCCCCCGGCGGCCAGGCAAGCCGTTCCCATCAACAGGACCAGCACGTTCCCTCTCATCTACCGGCTCTCCTTCCGTTCTCCCTGCTGGGCTGCAACCGCGCTGGGCTGCAACCGCGGCTGGCGAGCCGCCAACAGTGCGGGCGCGAAGCGCCGCAAGGGAGAGCCACCCTGTTCGCGGCCGGCCGCTTGCGGTGCTTCACGCCCGCTCAAGCCTTCACTGCTGAACGCTCCCGCTCCAGGCGTCCGGCGCGAAGTCGGTGGCCGCCGGGCCTTCTTCCAACTGGACGTCATCGATCCAGAGGTCACCGCCGAGGACCTGGTGCTCGCGCTTCACCATCACGCGCACGTCGGTGATCTCCGGGCCGAAGGTGCGCGTCCAGGCAACCCGCTGCCACTCCGTGCCAACGTCGAACATGGGCGAGACGCCGCCCTCGTAGTCGTTGCCCCACTTCGGGTTGTAGCCGTAGATGCAGAGGCGCACCCGCGTCGGAGCCAGGTTCGCCTTCACCCAGGCGGAGAGCGTGTAGGTCTTGCCCGCCCCCACGCCCGGCACCCGCTGCTCGATCCAGCCGTCCTGGGTGGCTTCGTTCGCCCAGTTGCTCTGCAGGATCTTCAGCGAGTGCTTGCCGCTGTGAGCCTGCTCGGCGTCGTACTCGGTGCGCGGGCGGAACTTGGCGAAGTGGTAGGAGGACCACGTCTCCCAGGGGCTGACGGCGCCGGGCCGCGACTTGGGGTTCACCTCGAAGCCGGCGTCGGGGACCTTGTTCTTCCCCGCCAGCGTGCCGTCGGGCGCCAGGGGCGCCTGGATCGTGGGTTCGGGCGGCGCGGTCGCCGCCACGGGCACCATCTCCGCCGCTGCCGTCTCCTGCGCCCGGCCTTCGCGCGCCAGCCGGATCCGCCGCCAGTCGGCAACGCCCGTCACCTCGTAGGCGGCATCGGCAGCGGCCGTGAAGGTGAGAGTCCGACCTCGATCCGCCTTCGTCGCCACCTTCTCGCCGGCGCGCGTCACGCCGGCCCCGGCGGCCAATCTCCCCGTGAGGGCCAGCTTGCCGGCGCTCTCGCTGCCGGTCTGCACCCGCAGCCGGTCGGGAGCGATCTGCTCGACATAGAGCGTGGCGGGGGCACTCGCCTCCAGCGAGCGGCCGCCGCGCCGCAGCAGCACGCCCTTCACCAGGTAGGCATAGTCGGGCGCCGCCTCCGCGTTGACCCAGCGTCCCGCCGCAATCTTCCCGTCCAGCTCAATGTCGCCGTACTGACGCTCCCCCGCCGCGTACGCGGCAAGAAAGCACTCCGCGCCCGGGCGTCCCTGCCTTACGACTTCTACGCCCACGCCCTCGGCATCCCCTCCCGCCGCCGGCAGACGGCGGGTGCTGACGACCGACGGCCGGTCGCGGTAGGTCTCCCACACGGAGGCGAACACCGTATCCCCGCCCCACCGGCGGGCGACGATGGCATCCACCTTCTCTTCGGCGCTCCGGTTGTCCGGTGACGCGCAGGCGATCACTTCCGTCTCCGGCCCGCCTACCACCGAGAGCCGCAGCGCCGAGTCCTCCGCCTGGCGCCAATCGGCCGACCAGTCTGCGGCGGTGCGCGCGCTCCGCGCGTCGGTGAGGTACTGGTAGCCGTGCCCGGCGCCCAGGGGGCCGCCGCGAGGCTGGAAGGGGAGGCCGCAGGCGAGGTCGCCGTAGAAGCGATAGCAAAGATCGAAGCGGTGATCTCCGGCAGCGGCGAGGGCGGCGGAGAGGTCCACCACGTAGCCGTCCGCCAGGAAGAGCGTCCGGTCCAGCGTGACGCCACCGTAGGTCTCGTCGTCTGCCGCGCGCGCCACCTTCACCCGGGGGGCCGCCTCGAAGGCGACGAACCGGCCGGGCGTGCGCCCCCACTGGTCGCGGTCGTCCACCGTGAGGGCGTTGTGCGCCAGCGTGCGGCGCGACCACCCGCCGCAGAGCGGGTCTCCGTACGAAGAGGTGGCGCCTCGTGGCGTCAGCAGCCGGCGGTTGGCGTAGAGGAGCGTGGCGAACTTCGGCGCGGGCGCGTGGCCCATGAACATCGTCTCGACGCCGTACTCCATCGTCAGATAGACCTGGTCCAGGCCTTCTCCGGAACGGAGGATCCCGTAGCCGAACTTTCCGAAGTTGTAAGAGGAAGCGGGAACCACCGTGAGCCGACCCTCGTCATCGAAGGGGAACTCCAGGGGCTGTCCCGCTTCGGCGAAGCGCCGGCACGCCAGGTCGTACTGGCGCACCCACCCGCGGCTCTCCTCGCCGGGGAGCAGGATCTGCAACTGCGGGAGGAAGACCTTCCGGTAGGCGGGGTCGCGGTAGACGTTGAGGCCGATGCGGTAGGCCATCTCCGCCGTGGGAGAGAGCCCCGAGAGGCCGTAGGACTGGTATCCGAACCCCTCGAACGAGAGGCCATCTGCGTCGAACATCCCCGCCGACAGCGCGTGAAGCCCGGCATCCGGGTCGTTGAGGGCGTGGTCCACCAGTGCCTTGTCGCGAAGGGCGAGGCCGATGGCCATCACCGCCTTGCTGTAGATCGCCGCCCGGTTGTTCATCCGATCCGAGATGCTCCCCCTGCGGATGAACTCCCCAACCGGCCGCAGGAGGCCCTCCTCGATCTTCCGGCGCTCCTCGACCGAGAGAATGACGCTATCTCGGATCTGCTCGAAGGCTGCCGAGAAGGAGACCATGTTCTCAGCCTCGTTCAACGTGGTGAAGGAGAGGTGAGGCCCTCGCCCCCAGGTCGGATAGCGTTCCGCCAACCCGAGCATGATATCCTTGACCCGCCGGGCGTAGCGTTCATCCCCGGTGAGCGCATAGGCCCGGCCCAACGCCGCCCCGGCCCTCAACAGGTTCTGGTTGTAGACCGCCCGGGCGCACTGAAGGTTCGCCTCGGTGCGGTAGACCCCCTCGCACTTGGGGCACTTCATCTCATGGCTGCCATCGGCATGGACCACCGGGTTCAGGCGGGCCGCGTCTTTGGGGCAGTTCATGCCGACGTTGAAGACCGGCAGCCACCGGCCGTCGGTCGTGTATCCCTCCTTGAAGAAGTGGAACTGCTCCTGGAGCAGTGGCTCGGCCTGCCTCACCCACGGGTGCTCGCGGCTGTCGCGGCCCGCCATCTCGCGCTTCATCTCTTCGATCTGCGCCGTGGCATACTCCACGAACGACCCCGTCCGCGGGAACTCGAACCGGGCGAGGTCCGTCCGGTGGACGGGCGGCTTCCGCTCCGCCACCGACGCGGCCGCTTCCCTCACTGCCACGTCGTCCATGTAGGTCCGGTCGGCCAGGCCGCCCAGCCCGCGGAACTGGAGCGTTGCCGAGCGCGCACCCTCCGGAGCGACGAACGTGGCGGCGCACTTGCGCCATGGCCGCGCCAGGTGGAACTCGAAGGAGCGGTTCCCGGCGTCCGTGGCGACGCGCACGCTCACCATGTCCTGTGGGAACCGGCCCTCCATCCGCAGCCACGCGCTCACCTGGTAGGTGGCGCCCGGCTTCAGCACGAAGCCGGGGGATGTCAGCGTGACCTGCTGCCCGCCGGTGACCACGCAGAGGCTGGAGCGCCCTGCCCGTGCGGGAGCGGCCGGCCGCGCTTCAGGCCGAACCCCCTCGCCGACATCGGCGAACGCCCAGCCATCGGGGAGACCGTCACGGTCTCCGTCCTTCTCGAATCCCCCGTTGGGGATCAGGTTCCCGTTGCGCTCCGCCTGAGCGGAACCGGCGGAAGCCGCGCCCAGCAAGAGAACCAAGGCGAATGATACCATTCTGGCTACCTCCTCCCGAGTGGTGCAGATTGTGGGGTGGAACGACGCGCCGACCGGGCAGCGGCGTCGCGCGACCGGCTGCTGCCCGCCCCGAGGCGGTCGTCCCTATCTCCTCGTCGGGCCGCCGCCGCTGCCGGGGCGCCGCGCGCCGTCACGTGTCGGCCGGGTGCCCTTTCGGCGCCAGTATAGCACCACGATCCCTCCCTGTCAATGCCGGGAGACGGAGCGGCGGAGCCGGCATATTGACATCCCTCAACGCCTTCAGTACAATGTGCCAACTACACCGCCTCGGGGCCGGGCGGCGGTCGTCGCAGCACCGTGGCGTGTTCCGGAGAGCGTGAGCCGGTGAGGTGCCGCCATGAGCGATGCCGATAGGATTCTATTGTTGCTGCCTGCCGTTCTCACTGAGCACGAGCGCCTCTCCAGCCTGGAGCGGGTCCGGGAGCGCTACCCCGACAGCCGGGTGGTGGTGTGGGATCAGCGCGACCGCTCGCAGGGCGGCCCGGGGCACCTGATCCGTCTCCGCACCGGGCGCTTCCGGCACTGCCTCATCGAACGCGGCGCCGCGCCGATCGGCTACAGCAGAGCCAAGATCATCGCGGCCTGCATCGGCGCTCCCGTCCACTTCGAGGGGAAGGAGTTCGCGGCTGCCGCCCTGTGGCTGGATCTGCTCCAGCTCGCAGCGTACCGTGTCCGGTGCCGCTGGCGCAACACGCTGGTCCGTCTGGTGGACATCATCCTTACGTCTCGGACGGCGGCGCGGCCGGGGACGGGGGGAGGTGAGGCACCGTCCGGCTTCACACGCGCCGAGACTTTCGTCTACCTCAGGCTGCACGAGAGCGCCTTCGGCCGGCGCAGAGGGCAGCTCATGAACGTTCGTCACGGCGCATCCCGGTCGGACGTCGCGCGGGATGAGGGATGGGAGGCGTGCGAGATAGACAGGGCATGTCTCCTGAGCGACGTGGCCGGCGTCGATCCCCCTGTCTCCGGCCCGTTCGACCTTGTCCTCGCGCTGGACGCGGTGGATGACGTGGCCGATCCGCTCCCCTTCCTCCGGCGGCTCCGGAGCGCGTGCCGTCCAGGGGGCGTCGTCCTTCTCCGGTGCCGGGACTTCCCTGCGCGCGCCGCCGCAGAGGCGGGCTTTCGGGTTCACCACGCGGACACGCTTCTCAACGACGAGGTGACGGAAGCGTGGTTGGTCGCTGCCGATGAAGATCCTCATTGACATCAGCTCGCTGGCTTCCAGTCGAACCGGCATCGGGAACTACGTCTTCCACCTCACCGAGGCGCTGCTGAGGGGGGACCCGGCGAACCGCTACTGCCTCTTCGGGCCGGAGGTGCGCCGCGATCCCTTCCCTCAGTACCCCAAGGAGCTGCGGATACGCGCGTGGCTGTGCAACGTGGTCGCTCTGGACCACCTGGCTCGGAAAGGATGGGTACCGCGCCTGCCCGCCGATGTGGACGTCTACCACCATCCCTACCCGGGGCTGCCCTTCCGCACGGCGCCAAAGACCCGATTGGTCGTCACCGTCCACGACCTCACTTTCCTCCTCTTCCCCGACTTCGTAGCCGACCGCGAGTACTTCCGATACCTCGTTCGGGCGGTGTCGGAGCAAGTGGCGCGCGCCGACCACATCGTGACCGACTCTCACAGCACGGCCGCCGATGTGGTGCGCGTCTTCGGGACTCCCCCGGAGAAGGTATCCGCCGTCCATCTCGGATTCGACCGCGCCTGCTTCCATCCCCGGCCCGAGCCGCCCGACGCCGCCCTCGCCGACGCCATCCCCCAACAGTTCTTCCTCTCCGTGGGAACCATCGAGCCGCGCAAGAACCACCTGTCGCTGCTGCGCGCCTTCGAGCAGTTCGTGCGCCGGACGGGCGACACCGAAACCCACCTGGTGCTCGCCGGCGGATTGGGCTGGCGATACGAGCCGGTCTGCGCCTACATCGAGCGATCGGAGCAGCGCCGCCGAATCGTGCATCTGAGCGGCCTGTCCAGCGCGGCCATCGCATCGCTCTATCGCCGAGCCGTGCTCACCGCCTACCCATCGTTCTACGAGGGGTTCGGCCTGCCGGTGCTGGAGGCGATGGCGTGCGGCAGCCCCGTGGTCGCCTCCAACGCATCCTCGCTGCCGGAGGTGGCGGGCGACGCCGGAGTGCTGGTGGATCCCCGCGATGTGGCGGCGCTAACCGAGGCTCTCGTCCGGGTGTCGTCGGACGAAGGGCTGCGGCTGCAGATGCGCGAGGCGGGTCTACGCCAGGCCGACCGGTTCTCTTGGGAGGCGGCCGCGCGCGAGACGCTGGCTGCTTACGGCAAGGCGGTCGCCGCACGCTGACGCCGCGACTGAAACTTTCCCTCCCGCCGCCGAATCTAACACCCGGTGGATCATAGGTTGCCGGTGCTCGCCTGGCGCGGGCTCGCGCGCGGTGCCGGCCGGTCACGGAGAGGTCTATGCTGGAACGGATCCGAAGGCGCGCGCTGGCACTGGCAGCGTGCCTCGCGCTTGCCGCGATGGCGGCCCACGGCGGAACCGGGGCCCCTGCGTCCCCGGGCGCAGACCAAGGGGAGCCGGGAGATCAGCCCGGTGCCGCCGGCGAGGCCCAGGCGCCCCCGTCGGATTGGGTCATCAGCCGCGCCGACGTGGATGCCGCCTGGCGAGAGGCGGAGAAGGTCCGCAAGCAGGACAACATCCAGGGCGCCCGGGCGATGCTCGCCTTCGCCGCCCGCTTTCCCGACGTGGAGGACGCGCGCCAGGCGCTCTACAATGCGGGCGTGGCGTTCGCCGCCCAGCGCCTGCGCCCCGAGGCGATCGCAGCGTTCCAGCAGTACCTCGCGCGCTATCCCGGCCATGACCTGAACGACGACGCCCTCACGCAGATCATCAGCCTGCTGCGCCAGGAGCAGGACTACACAGGCTCGGCCGCGGCACAGGTGGACTTCCACCGGCGTTTCCCCCACAGCCCCCAGGCCGAACAGAACCTGCTCGCCGCCGCGGGCAACCTTCAGCGCGAAGGGGACTACGACGGGGCCGTGGCCGCCTATCAGACGCTGCTGAAAGCCTATCCGAACAGCAACCTGTGCGACGATGCCCTCTACGCCATGGGGCAACTCTACGCGCAGCAGTTCAGCCAGGAGGCCCGGGACACCGGCGCAACACTCAGCTACGAAGACTACGGCCCGGCGCTGCGCGCTTACGAAGCCGTCGAGCGCATCCCCTTCAGCCGCTACCGGGATGACGCCGCCTATCAGTTGGCCTATCTCTATTACCAGACGAACAATCCGATCCGCGAATACGAGGCCAGCATCGAGGCGCTCGAGGGCTTCATGGCGCGCTACCCCTTCAGCCGCTATGTCTCCCAGGCCCGGAACTCCGTCAACTCCTGCCTGCGCTCCCAGAAGAAGCCCCCGCGCTACGACACCAATGAGCCCGTCCCCGACCCCGAGGCGCTGCTGCGGCCCGCCGAGCGGCTGCGCGCCCTCCGCCGCTACCCCGAGGTGATCGTCCTCTACCAGAACATGATCCGGCAGTTCGCCGGCCATGAGAACCAGGACTCCTGGATGATGGTGGTCGGCGACGTCTTCTCGGAAGCGAAAGACGAGGTCTCCGCCATCCGGGCCTGGCGCGCGGTTGTGGACACCTGCGTCGGCAGCGATCAGCGCAGCGCCGCGATGCTGAAGATCATCCGCTCCCTCGGCACGTTGAAGGACACGGCGGGGGAGCTGCAGGCCAAGGTCGACTATATCGCGCTCTTCCCCACGGGCGCTAACGTGGAGCGCTACTGGAGCGACGTGCTCGGCTACCACCGCTCGGCGCGGAACATCCCGACGCTCCTCGCCGTGCTCCAGCGTGTCTACACCGAGTTCCCCGACCTCGACCTCGCCGACAACGCGATCTTCGAGGCCGCCAACATCCACCAGCAGCTCCGTCGCTACGGCGCCGCCGCCGCCCTCTACAACCGCCTGCTGCAGACTCGTCCCGGCAGCGACCTGGCGGTTCACTCCCTCTTCCTCCTCGCGCGCTGCCAGCACGAATCCGGTGACCTGACCGCCGCTCGCCTGACCTATCAGAAAGTCGCCCGAGCCCTCCCGAATACCGGTCTGGCGGACGACGCGCTGGCCCAGATCAGCGTGTTGGAGACCCCGGCGGAGGCCGAGCGGGTTCGTCTCTTCCGTGAGGCACCGCTGCCCGGCCCTCCCCCGGCCGCCCCGGAGCCGGCGAAGTGGGAGGCTTTCAAGGAGCCACCAGAGCCCCTGCCGGAGGGGGTGTGCGGGCCCGTCGGCAGCCCCCCCGGAGCCGGATCGCCGCTCCACCTCCGCTTCCGGATGGCCCGCCAACTGCCGGTTGACCTGGCGATCAAGTGGCTCACCGGCGATCCCTTCGCCAACGTGCAGATCGCCTTCAACGGCCAGCCGGCCCACGCCCTCTACGTCCAGCCCAACACGGTCACGCAGGTGAGGCTCCTCGCCACCCGGGTGGTCGAGGGCGTGAACACGGTAACCATCGCCAGCGCCGACAACATGATGCGCTGGGACTGCCTGGCGCTCATCTCCGACGGCCTCCCCCCGGAGCGCGAGGGCCGGATCGCCCTGGGAGTGGAGGACGGCAAGTTCCAGGAGTTCTCGGCCGGCGCCGCCATGAACGCCAAACTGACGCTCACCGAGATCCTGGTGGACCTGGACGAGCGCAAGTGGGCGACGCGCCCGGATCCCGAGCACCAGGCGCTCAAGGATGCCGTCGCCGCCGCCACCCCTGCCAAGGGCGCCAAGAAGCCGCCCGACCGCACCCCCGACGACGTGTATCGGGAGGCGTTCCAGTTGGCGCGCGGCTACTACGCCCGGGGGCAGTTCCTGGCGGCGGCGAGGCGACTCGCCTCCCTGAGCCAGCAGCGACTCCCCGCCGACATTCAGACCCACGTCCAGGCGCTGCTCCTCGTGGCAGGCGACAACGCGCGCGACTACGGACTGGAGGAGATCCGCTGCGGGAGTCTGATCATCCTCGCGCCCCCCTCCGTCGCCGTGCAGCTCCGCCAGTACAACGTGCCGAACTTCTTCCAAGACCTTCTCGCGGCCCTGTGCGGGAATGGCAGCGCTCCTGCCGTGCATGACCCGCCGTTCGTTGTCTCCCTGGCCGCCTATCCCGGCCCGGCCCGGGCGATGTATGGCCGCTTTGATACCCGGTGGCTAACCACTCCCGTTCAGTGGGCCTCGTTGGTCCCGAAGATCGCCGAGGCGTGGATCACCGACCCGATGCACGCGCAGGCGGTGGCGCCCGCCCATCCCCGGCTGATGCCCGCGCTCGCCGCGCTCGCCGCGCTGCAGATGGAAGCCGCCCTCGTCGGCCCCCTCTGGAAGGACCAGGAGGCCGCGGCGTTCGCCCAGCGCCGCAGCGCGGTCATCGCCGCCAGCGCCAACGTGTCGAAGAGCACCCCGGCGGAGAAGATGGCGACGGAGACCGTCGCCGGCTGGCTGCTGCGTCTCGCGCTCGGGCCGGAGTTCAGCAAGTCCGAGCCCACCGATCTGGGCTGGCAGAAGCTCGGCCCGCTCTTGAGCACGCTCCGCGCCCTGCCTCCCCACGTGGTGGCCTACTTCGCCAAGCCTCCCGAGCGCGCCGCCCTGGTGATCTGGGCCTTGGGCACGCACCTCGGCAAGGACGCCATCCCCCAACTCGCCTACATCGGCCTGCAAGCCGACGAGAAGACCCTGGCCCGCGTGACGGCGGCCATGGAGAAGCTCACGTCCACGAAGACGGCGGAGAACCAGTGAACACTCTCGCTCTCGACGCGGCGCTGCGCGAACGCTGCCGCGCCATCACTCCCGAGATCATCGCCCTGCGCCACGCGATCCACGCGCACCCCGAGACCGCCTTCCAGGAGGAGCGCACCGCGCGGGAAGTGGCGGAGCGCCTGCGCGCGCTCGACATCGAGGTGACCACCGGCGTGGCCGGCACCGGCGTCGTCGGGCTGCTGCGCGGCGGGCAACCCGGGCCGACGGTGGCCCTGCGCGCCGAGATGGACGCGCTCCCGATCCAGGAGCAAACGGGCGCCGCTTACGCCTCAACCACGCCGGGAAGGATGCACGCCTGCGGGCACGACGGGCACACCGCAATCCTGGTGGGAGCGGCCGGCGCGCTCGCTGCCTTGCGCGCCCACCTGTCAGGAGACGTGAAGCTGATCTTCCAGCCGGCGGAGGAGCAGGTGGCCGGCGCCTCCCGGATGTGCGCCGCGGGCGTGATGAGCAACCCGCCCGTGGCGGCCATCGCCGCCCTCCACGGGTGGCCCGGCTTGCCCCTCGGCACGATTAACGTCAGCCCCGGGCCGGTGATGGCCTCCGCCGATGCGTTCGAGATCGCGATCACCGGCCGCGGCGGGCACGGCGCCATGCCGCACCTGACGGTTGACCCGGTGGTCGCCGCCTGCGAAGTGGTGGGCGCGCTGCAGAGCATCGCCAGCCGCGAGGTCTCGCCGAATGCGCCCGTGGTGGTGAGCGTCACCGCTATCCACGCGGGGGAGGCCTACAACGTGATCCCCGAAGCGGCGCGCCTGCGGGGAACCGTGCGCACGCTGGACCCGGCGGTGCGCGCCCGGATCCCGGAGCGGATGCGGCGCATCGCCGCCGGCGTCTGCGCCGCGCACGAGGCGGAGGCGCGGGTGGATTACCAGGAGTGCTGCCCCGTCACCGCCAACGACCCGCGCGCGTGCCGGGCGATCCGGGAGGCCGCCGAGCCGCTGCTCGGCGCCGCGAGCGTGCGCGGCGACGGCCCGCCCTCGATGGTGTCCGAGGACTTCGCCTGCTACCTGGCGGAGGCCCCCGGCGCCATCCTCCGCCTCGGCCTGGGCGACACCCCCTCGCTGCACAACCCTCGTTTCGACTTCCCCGACGCCGCCGTACCCCTCGGCGTGGCGCTGATGGCGCGGGTGGGGCTGCGGTTGCTCGGTTGTGGGTGGTAGGGCGCACAGCCCACGGGACGTGTACCTCTCGGGCCGTACCTTGGGCGACCGTTCCAATGCACAGCCTGTCCCGCACGGGGGTCTCGCCACCACGGAAACGACCGCCCGGTCAGGGGTCTACAGCGCCGGGCGAACGACGGGACCTGATGCGTGCATGGAACACCAGACGGTAGGGGTGAGAGGTTTCCTGGGACGAGCAGGACCGGCTGCCCCGGGAGGCCCCTGCTGTCAGGTGGTGGTGAAGAGCACCGACGGCGGTTGGGCGATCTCAGCAGAGAGCCTGCACAACTCAGCGATGGCCTCAATCTCGACTTCCGTCGCTTCCGCACGGTGTGCATCCTCTTTGGTGCCTGCTGGCTCCTTCTCGCGCGACACCCTCGGAAGCTTCTCGAAGACGATGCGGAAACGGGCCTCCATGTTCTCCATCTCTGTTCTCCTCACACAACTACGCGCTTCTTGGTCTGAGCTTCTACCTGCTGCTTCGCGCCGGAGAGATCGTGTTCGGTCCCACACGACGGGCACCGGAACTTACCATCAGGCGGAAACGGATGGTTGCCGGCCTGCACAGGCTGCTTCTTGCCGAGGTTGAACTGGACACGCGAAACCGTATTGCAGTTGTGGCACTGCACGTTTGCCACCACCATGTCCGGCGATAGTTGGCCGGGGAGTCCGGGGGCGGCCGGCATGGGTGGCGCCAAGAAGTCCAGCAGTTGCGACACGGGTGTTTCGAAGACCTTGTACGCGTTGGTGTAGCTGAACGTCATACGGAGCAGCGTGTGATAGCGTCCGATGGCGTCCGCCAACTCCGGACTCTGTGAGTAGTCGGTAATCCGCAGCCCCATCGCCTTCAGATCCTGCATCTTGATCGAGCGCCCGTGGCTCAACCATCGAGAGTGGTTGCAGAGCTCGGCGGCAATCTCCTTGGCCCGTCTGCGGCGCTCATCCGCGGTCACCGGCTGACCGGTGCTGGCGTGGATCTCCCAGTTTCGGAACTTGTACTCGGCGAGCCAGTTCGTCACCAACTTTTTCCCGAAGTCCAGCGCGTTGCGGGCGTGCTGCAACTCGCCTGGCGAGATGCCCTGCAGCATGGGGATGTAAGCCTTGTTCAGGACGCCGCTCTCCTCCACCTCCCTCTTGATACTCTCAAGACCCTGAATGAGTGCCTCAGCAGAGAAGACCTTGCCTTGCCAGGTTATCTGTGCGTCGATGGGACCGAAGGCGGACGTGGGATCCATAAGGATTTCATCGGCTGCCATCGCCATGATCGTGCCGGCGCTCTTCGCCCAACCGGGTACGATCACGCCCAACGCACTGAACCGGCCGCGGATGAGATGCACCACATCCTCCGCCACCTCCCCTGATCCTCCGGGGGTCTCCAGAATCACATCGATCCCTTCGCCGGAGAGGTTTGCCAGTTGGTCCCTTACCCGCTCGATGTCGGCGTAGCACAGACCGGTATTGATGCCGGGGACATTCTTCGACAGATCGGCCGCGATAACCAGCACATCATGCCCGCGGGTGTCGGCGATCCTCCGAAGCTGCTGCTTCCGCTCGGCGGTCAACGCTTGGAAATCCATCTTCCGGTCGAGATACTCGGTGAAGAAGCCCACACAACCTCCTTCCTCAGTTGATCACACCCCCGAGGCAGGCCCGGGCACTCACGACCGCACGCCGCAGACACTCGTGCCATGTACGGCACAGACGTGACTGCTGCCCCTGCGCCTATGCCTTAGACGCATCTTCGGCGGCGAAGTTCAACGTTCCTTCACGCTACATCGCAAAACGGTCCCCCAGGTAGTGTTCTTTGGCGATCGGGTCCTTCAGGATCTGCTCGGGGGAGCCGGCGGTGCGGATCTGCCCCTCGACGATGATGTAGGCGCGGTCGGTGATGGCCAGGGTTTCGCGCACGCTGTGGTCGGTGATCAGGATGCCGATGCCGCGCCCCTTCAGGTGGCGCACGGTGTCCTGAATGTCGGCGATGACGATCGGATCGATGCCGGTGAAGGGCTCGTCGAGGAGAATGAAGGTCGGGTCGGTAGCGAGGCAGCGGGCGATCTCGACGCGGCGGCGCTCGCCGCCGGAGAGGGAGTAGCCGATCTCCTGGCGCAGGTGCTTGATGCTGAACTCCTCCAGCAGGGAATCGATGCGCTTCTGCTGGTCGGCGCGCGACATCCCCTTCATCTCCAGCACGAGGCGGATGTTTTGCTCCACAGTGAGCTTGCGAAAGACGGAGGCCTCCTGAGCCAGGTAGCCGATGCCGGCGCGCGCCCGCTGGTACATCGGGAGGCGAGTGATGTCGCGGTCGTCCAGGAGCACGCGGCCGCGGCGCGGGCGCACCAGCCCGACCACCATGTAGAACGTGGTCGTCTTCCCGGCACCGTTGCGCCCCAGGAGGCCCACGATCTCCCCCCGGTCCACGCTGAGGCTGACGCCATCCACCACGTTGCGGCCACGGTAGGTCTTCACCAGGTCCTCGGTGGCGATGCGCATCTCAGTCTATCCCCTTCCCGACGGTGTACTCCAGGCCCTCGGCGGTCTGCCACACCCGGGCGCGCGCCGCCTCGATGATCAACGGCTCCGGCGGGGCGGCCGCGGCCCCCGGTTGGGGCGCGGCGCCCCCCGGCAGCCCTGCCACGCCCATCCCGGTGAGCTCCAGGTAGACCTTGCCGCTCAGGTCCGCCACCAGCAGGCGCTGGTCGCCGGCCAGCTTCCTGCCCTCGGTGTTGTGGAGGATCGCCTTCTCGCACCGGCCGCTCGCCTTCTGCGCCTGCCCCGCCGCTTCCTTCTTCATCCAGAAGCGGACGCCGCCGGTGGCGGTGATCGTGCTCCACTTCCCCCCGGCGCCCAGCTCGGCGGTCGCCTTCTCCGCGTGCTGCAGCTCCATGCCGGGGCGCGTGGCGCGGACGTCACCGGTGAACACCAGCAGCGTGCCAGGTCGCTTCACTTTGTAGTCGAACACGGCCGCCTCGACCGTCATGTCGCCATAGCGCGCCCGCATCCGGTCGGACTCCGCCGCCCGCCCGCGCGCGGCCCAGACGCCCACCGCCAGGGCTGCCAATAGCATGATGAACACCAACCGATATGCACGCACCATCATCACTCCCATGCTCCAGCGCATGCCCTGCGCCACCGCCGCACAGACATCAGCATGTATGTCGTGGTCCCAAGCGCCAATCCCTCATGACAGTTTCAGACAGGGACGGGACGAATCAGGCCGCCGCAGCCATGGGCGGTGCCGGTCCGCCAATCTGCATTCTGAAATCTGCAATCTGAAATCGTGATCACTTGCCAAGGATCCGCCCCTCCGTCAGGTGCGGATTCGTCACCAGTCGCGCGCCCTCCACCGAGGCGCCGTCCAGATCGAGGCGCACCGCGCCCGCCGCTTCGATCACCGCGCGCTGCCGGTCCTTCGCGTGGAGGCTGACGCGCTCGGCGCGGAAGCGGCGCGCGCCATCCGTCGTCCGCGCCGACACGCCGCCGTAGAGAGTGAGGCGCTTGCCGGCGTAGTCCGCCTTCACGCGCGGCGCCTCGGCTTCCAGGGCGAGCACGCCCTCCGAGTAGACCTTGCAGCGCACGTCCTCCAGCTCCGCCAGGCCGCTCGCGACGGTGCTGGATCCCTTTCCCGCGCGCATCTCCCACAGCGGCCGGTCGTGCAGATCGGGCACGCTCCAGCGGAGGCCGCTCACGCTCACCGCGGCGTTGAACTCCGTCTTGGGCGCCGCCGGCGTCGGTTTCGGCGGCGCGGGCGGCGGCTTGCGCCGCGCGCAGCCGGCAGCGGTCAGCACCAGGAGAAGCAACGCAACGAGAGAGGTTATTGAAAATTGAAAATTGAAAATTGAAAATTGAAAAATGGGGGCGGACGCGCGGGCACAGCGGCAAGCGCCGGGCTTTCCATCCGTACCATTTTGCAATTGATAATTTTCAATTGTCAATTTTCAATCATCCCCTCCTCAACGCAAGAATCGGTACTTCGCCAGCGTCCAGAACGCATCCAGCCCGTCGCGCCAGGTGATCTTCTTCCCCTCGGCGATGCTGCGCGCTCGGTAGGAGATCGGCACCTCGAGGATGCGGTAGCCGGCGCGGAGCGCCTTGGCCGTCACCTCCGGGCAGAACTCGAACCGCTCGGCGCGCAGATCCATCGCCCGCAGCACGTCGGTGCGGAACATCTTGTAACACGTCGCCTCGTCCGTGAGGCGCCGCCGGAAAAGAAGCGTGGCGGACCACGCCAGCAGACGGTTGGCGATGTAGTTCGCCAGGCGCATCCGCGGCCGGCCCTTCAGGAACCGGGAGCCATAGACCACCGCCGTCTTCCCGTAGCGGATCGGCTCGAGCATCGCCCGGAAGTCCGCCGGGTCGTACTCCAGGTCCGCATCCTGGATGACGACCACCTCCCCGGTGGCCTCGGCCAGGGCGGTGCGGATCGCCATGCCCTTCCCCTGGTTGCGCGCGTGCTCCAGGAGGCGGATGCCGGGCACCGCGCGGAGCAGCTCGCGCGTGCCGTCGCGCGAACAATCATCTACCACGAGGATCTCGCGGGTGACGGCGGGCCCCAGGTCCGCCTCTTCGACCCGCCGGATCGCCTCCAAGATCGTGTCACGCTCATTGTAGGCCGGCACGATAATCGTCAGCGTGATCGGATCCATCACCACCCGACCTTTCCGAAGATGCGCAGCAGCGTGCCGTGCCAGGCGTAGACCGCCAGAGCGGCCAGCAGCACCCCGCCGACGGCGGCCCGGGGCGCGCGCCAGCGGCGCGGGCAGAGCGCCAGCCAGCCGAGCGCCATCGCCGCGGTGATGGGGAGCACGCCCGGGTAGAGATAGCGCGCCTGCGCCCCGGCGATGAAGGTGGTGGTGAAGCGCGCCATCGCCGCAATCAGGAGCGCGAGGCACACGCTCCAGGTGGCAGCCACATCACGCTGCCACTCCGCCCGCGGGCGCCATCCCCGCACGGCCGCGGCAGCAGCGCCGCCGGCGAGAAGGAAGGCCATGATGTTCAACAGAGTGTAGATCGGCGCATCCGCGCTCCCTCGCGCCAGGACGTCCGGCCGGATCCCGGGGCGCGGCGGCGCCGGCCCTCCCAGCCAGAGGTTCGCATGGTCGAAGACCCCCCAGAAGCTGCGCGCCGTCACCGCCGCCGCGAAGCGCAGGTACTCCACGAACGCCATGCCCTGCTTCTCCGAGAAGTACTTCGGGCCGGCCCGGTCGGCGAAGAACGTGTTGAACACCCCCCAGGCGAAGGGATCGCCGTAGAGGGCGACGTTCCGCGCCAGCCACGGCCCGCCGATGAGGAGTCCCACCCCGACCATCGCCGCTGCGTGTCCCCGGTACTCCCGCGCGCGAGTGCGGTGCCGCCGCCACTCCAGGAAGAGCGCCAGCAGCGCCACGAGGAAGAGGAGCGCGCAGGTGCTCTTCGTCAGCAGGCCGGCTCCCAGCAGCACCCCGATGAGCAGGCTGCGCCGCCGGTCGAAGCCGTCCCGCACGCCGATCAGGAGCAGCAGCAGCGTGGCCGTGAAGACCGCCTCGGTCAGGGGGTCGTTGCTGAAGGAGGAGAAGACGGCGAGGCGCATCGGCACGAACGCCGCCACCATCGCCGCCAGGGCCGCGGCCGCGGCATTGCCCGGCAGCCACGCCCGCACCCCGGCGAACACCAGCACCACTACCACCGCGCCGAGGAGTAGACTGGTGACGCGGACGGCATACTTGGCCGCCCGTGGCGCCCCGTCGCCTTCGCCGGCGCGCCCGCCCGCGGCCAGGTAGGCCGGCAGCGCCAGGGCGTAGGCCAGCGGCGGCTGGTGCGCCTCGAAGCCGGCGCGGTCCTCCTGGCGCAGCACGGGCAGCCGGCCGCCCGCCAGCTCCTGCACGTAGAGGAGGTGCGGCACCTCGTCGGGCGCGTGCCCGAACGGCACCGTGGCGAGGTAGAGGCCTCCGAGCGCGAAGTAGACCGCCAGGATCGCCCCGAGCGTCCACCGCGTGCCGGGGCTCCCGCCGCGCCAGAGGGGCAGCGCCTTCGCGCCCGCAGCCGCCACGGGGGGGCGCGCCGCCGCCCGGTTGCCGCCGACGGCCTTCGCCTCCCGGCCGCGCCCGGACGGCATCCCTCCCGCCGACCTGCTCTTTCGCCGCTTCGCCATGCGCTCTCCGCTCACTCCCCCTTATCGGGACATTCGTCGGGGCCTTCCGGTTCACTCGCGAGAGAGGCGGAGAGGACACTGAGCAAGGCAAACGCAGAGGAACAGAGGAGCCAGAAACCTCAGAGGACTGAGGAAGAAGCGGAAACCCTCAGCGTTCTCCGTGAATCTCAATGGTCTCTGCGTTCCCCTCTCAGCGTCTCTGCCGTCTCTCAGGCTCCGGTGACACCTACTCTCCCGCCAACGCGTGCAACGAGAACCCCCTCGCCTCGTACTCGGGCGCCAGCGTGCCGGCGTGGATCGCCTCCCAGAGGGTGCGCTCCCAACTCCCCTTCCCGGGGCGCGCGTCCTTCGCCAGGATATGGTGGTTGATCAGAACGTGGGTCACGCCCAGCTCGCGGCGGAGGAACCGGCGCATCTCCGCCTCGTCGGCGAACTCCTGCCAGGGAATGCGCGCGTGGTGGCCCTCGTTCCCCCACAGGTAGTCGCGCTCCAGGTAGAGCCCGCGCACCTCGTGGATGAGCATCACGCGCGCGTCCGGCGGCAGGGCCGCGTTGGCGTAGGCGCACACCGGGTAGACATCGAGCGTGCGGCTCAGGTAGGCCTCCCGCGACTCCCGACCCAGCACCACCGGGAGCGCCGGCTCGACGATCAGGAGGCCGCTGAGGAGCACCGCCGCCACCGTGATCCCCACTGTGCCGGCCCCCGCCAGGCGAGCGATGCCGAGGCCGTCGCCGCCGGGCTTCATCGGAGGTTCCTGCGCCGCGACGGGCGGCCCCGCGGGTGCGCGGCGCGTCCCGGAGCGTGCCCGTCGCTCTCGCCGCGCCGGTGCTCCGGGCCGGGTGCGCTCTCTCGCCGGACCCTCGCGCGCGGCGCTTCCGACGCCCAAGCCGCACAGCCCGCGCGCCCCGACGAGCGCCAGCAAGGGGAAGACCGGCACCAGGTAGCGCGTCTGCTGGGTCAGGTGGAACCAGATCAGGCCGTAGACGGCCGTGAAGAGGAGCATCCCCCACGCCAGGGGATCGCGGCGGCGCAGCAGCAGGACGGCCGGCGCCAGGGCGAGGAGCGCCGGCCCGGTCGACTCGAACAGGATCTGGAATGACGCCGGGCCGTCGCTGAACCGGTCCGGGTGCGCCACCAGGTCCCACGGCGCCGCCAGCAGGTGGCGGAGGCCGCGCCCCAGCCCGAACCCCGCCTGGTGCTCGGCATAGGTGGCGGCGATGCCGGCGTTCCAATAGCGCGTCTGAGGGAAGAGGTGGTAGAAGAAGGGGTAGACCGGATTCCCCGTGTAGAGGTAACTCTTGATGTACCACGGTGCCGCCACCGCCGCGGCGATTCCGCCCCAGGCCAGGAGGGAGCGCACCGCCGCTCCCGCACGCCACCCGATGACCAGAACCACGGGAGCCAGCAGGAGCGCGGTCAGCCCGCCCGTCATCTTGACGCCCAGCGCGAGGCCGAGGCAGATCCCCGAGGCCCACAGCCATCCGCCCCGCGCGGTGCGCGCCCAGAGCCACGTTGCGTAGAGCGCAAGGAGGGTGTAGGCCATCAGCGCCAGGTCGATGTAGGCGACGGTGGCGCACCAGAAGAGCATCGGCGTGGCCGCCAGGAGAAGGGGCGCCAGCCAGCGGGCGCCCGGCGGCGCGTCGGGCCAGAGGCGACGCCAGGCGGATGCCAGAGTGAGGCAGGCCAGCGCCAGGTAGAGCCAGTGGAAGAGGCGCGCTCCCTCGGGGCTCTTCAGGAGCAAGCCGATGGCGTAGAGCATCTCCACCGTGAAGGGGAAGTTGGAGTGCGACTCCCAGAAGAGGTAGACGATGCCGCGGCGGCGGATGTAGATCGCCGGGTCCGCCAGGTGGTAGGAGAGGCCGTCCCAGTCGCCGCCGGAGGGAGGCGCCAGCGCCGCCGCCAGGGCCAGCAGGAGCAGGAACGCCAGGGCGCCGCCGGTGACGGCCGCCAGGGCGGACCCGCCCGCGCCCCGGCGCCGCAGCGACGCCGCTCCCTCCCTGGCGAGCGCGAGGCCCGGCCGGGCGCCGAGGGCCGCCAGCCCCAGCAGCAGTACGCCAACGGGGATGGGCGCAAGCTGCCGGACCAACCCGAGCGCCAACACGCCGTAGGCGGTGCATCCCAGGCCGATGCCGAGCGCGAAGCAGGCACGATCGGGCGCCGGCTCCTCCTCCAGGCCGAGGCCCCGGAGCGCGCGCGCGCCCACGCCCAGCGCGATAGCGGACACGACCAGGAGTATCAGCAGCGCCATCAGGGCCGTGGCTGGGTCCCTCCACGCGCCTCCCCGAGGGGGACCCGGGTCCAGCGCACCGACACCGGTCGGCTCTCCAAACTGATCTCCGCCTTCCCTACGAAACGGGCGTAATGGCCGGCGTGCAGGATCATCGTGCCGTTCACTCGCTCCGGCTCATCCGGCAGGCTGTGGCTATGCCCCCCGACGATGACGTCCATGCCATCCACCTGCCGCGCCAGCTCGCGGTCCCTCTCCAGCCCCAGGTGCGTGAGCGCCACCACCAGATCGGCGCGGGGCGCCAGGAGGGGCACGAGCCGGCGCGCCGTCTCCAGCGGGTCGGCAAACCGATAGGCGCCGACCCATCGCGCCGCGGAGGTGCCCCGGACCATCGGCACGGTGAGCCCGAAGAGGGCCACCCGCAGGCCGCCGGGGAGCTGCGCGAGCACGTGACTCCGGTAGAGCGCCCGATCCCGGCCGAAGCAGGGGAGGTCTCCCACCGGCACCGCCTCGAACGATCCCTCGGCGACCCCCGGGCCGCTCACGTTCGCGCAGAGCACCGGGAAGGATGCCCGTCCCACCTTGGCGCGCACTGCCCGGGACCACGGGTGCGTCTCACGGTTCCCGACCGCCATCGCGTCGTAGCCGGCGAGCCGCATCCACTCCAGCGCCCGCTCTCCCCAGGGGGTGATGCCCAGGTTGCCCGCGCGGATCGCATCGCCGGCGTCCACGAGCAGCGCGCGCGTCTCCCGCGCCTTCAGCGCCCGGAGTCGCTCTGCGGCCTCCGCCGTCAGCCGGTGGTGCATATCACTGGTGTGCAGCAGCGTCAAGACGCGCAAAGCCGGCTCCCGCGGGCAGCAGTCTCTCCCCCAGCGAACGGGAGCATCACACAACCGTTCGGGGATGCGCCCACGGCTTGGATTATATCAGGTTTCCGGCCCCGCGTCGAGAGTTGGCCGATGTCCCAAGCCCCGCGTCACCCCTTCACCGCGCGCACGCTGATGCTCAACACCGCCCCGCGAAGGTCCTCCAGGGCATTCCCCCCGAGAAGGCGGCTCACCAGGGGATCGTTGGCGTTCACGAACATCGCGGCGGCGTCGCGCTCATCCAGGACATCCACATCGCCCAAACCCGCCTCGCGGATCAGGCGCAGGTAGTCGTCGCGCAGGGCGGCCCCGGCGACGCACGCGGTGTAGGCCGAGCCCAGCTCCTTCACCCACGCGGGGAGCGGGCGGGAGAGCACCATGTCGGAGACCATCATGCGCCCGCCCGGCTTCAGCACGCGGGAGATCTCCCCGAAAGCCCGGGCCTTGTCCGGCACCAGGTTGAGCACGCAGTTGCTGATCACCACGTCAACGCTGGCGCCGGCAACCGGGAGCGCCTCGATGTCGCCCTGGCGGAACTCGACGTTGATGTAGCCGCCGCGCTGCGCGTTGTCGCGGGCGCGCTCGATCATCTCCGGGGTCATGTCCACGCCGATGACCTTGCCGGCCAGGCCCACCCGCTTCGCCGCCAGGAAGCAGTCCAGGCCGCCGCCCGACCCGAGGTCGAGAACCGTCTCGCCCGGCTGCAGGCTGGCGAGCGCCGTGGGGTTGCCGCAGCCGAGGCCTAGGTTGGCGCCATCGGGCACGGCGGAGAGGTCGGCCGTCCCGTATCCGAGGTGCGCCGAGACCCGGGCGGCGCTGCCGCAGCCGCAGCCGCACCCCTGGCGCTCGCCGGCACCGATCCGGCCATATGCCTCGCGCACCAGCGCCTTCACGTCCGCCGGCGCCGCGCCCGCCGCGGTGCCGCAGCAGGACGCGCCGCTCTCACGACACGCCGATCCCTTCTCGTCAACCACCGGTCGCTCCTCACTCATGCGTTCTCCTCACTCTCGCCCAATCACGTCTCGCCATCCGCGCTCACCCGCGGCTCGCCACCGGCGTCGCACCGGGCACAGGCGCCCCCCAGACCCTCCACCAGCTTTCGGAGAAGACTCACAAGCCGGCGCCGCTCGGCGGGAGAGAGCGCCGCCAGGGTCTCGGGGCAGCACTCCCGGGGATCCCCCAGGCGCGCCAGCTTCTCGCGCCCGGCCGGGCCGAGGAAGAGCCGAACCACACGCCGGTCCGCGCCGTCGCGCCGGCGCTCCACCAGGCCCTCGCGCTCCATGCGGTCCACCAGCGCCGTCACGTTGCTGCCGACGCAGCAGAGGGCATCGCGCAGCCGGCTCAGGGGGAGGCCCTCGCTCTGCCGCACCGCGTCGAGCACCTCCAACTGCGCCGGTGTCAGCCCCATGACCTCCAGCCGCGCCCCCAGCCACCGGTAGACGACGCGCGAAGCGCGCAGCAGCTCCTGGAGGACCTCGTCGCCACCGTGCGGATCGGGCAGATTATTCACGAGCGCATTATTCATATATGAACATTATATGACCGGAACTGCGGGGCTGTCAAGAGGCAAACGGGCGTTTAGTGGGGCATCCTCGGTGTTGAGGGACCGGCGCGGAGCGTGCAGTCCGGGCTCAACGAGCCTGCACGCCCGTCTCCTTCGCCCCCATGCCCCAGCCGATGGCGCACCGCCCCGGCGTAGAGGCGCCCCCGCGCAACGGGATCGGTGTGGGCCTACAAAGACCTGGGGCTGGACTTCTTCGACCAGCGCATTCATGATACATGATACAATGGCACGAAGGCTAGAGAAGCGCCTGGGGACAATGGGCCATGAGGTAACGCTCAAGAGAGCATGATGAGACGGGTGCGCGCAAGTCGAGATGGCGGTCCAGGTAGCTCACCCAGTGGCTGTTCGGCGCCGAGCCGGTTCGCAGCACGGCGCTATGCCACCCAAGACCCCTCTATGCCGAATTCCTGCGACCGGCGGGCCGTTCTCCGGCCAGGCCCGATCCGGCAAGAACTGCGCAGCCGCATCTGAGCAACAGCCATCGCAGACTGCCCGAAGGCAAGACCGACACTGGTGGCGCCGAGCGCGCCAGGAAGGGAACGGGCCGCCCCCCGTGGAAGAGAGGGGTGCCCAGCTCACTCCTGAGGAGGTGAACGGCCGGATCCCGGCCCGAGCCCGTGCGACTTCAGCCGCTGCCGCTATTCACGGTCGCCTTCGCGGCCGGCGTTGCCCTCTCCGGCGCCGGTCTCTCACCGCCGCGCCCGCTCCTCGGGGCCGCTGCGGCCGCAGGCTTCGTGGCGCTCGCCGCTCTTCGTGCCGCGCCCCGATTGGCGCTGCCGGCGCTTGGCGCCCTGGCCCTGGCGGCCGGAGCGTTCGCCGAGGCCAACGACCGCGCCGGCCACCCGAACGTCCTGGCCGCGTGGGCGCACCACCGCGTCACCCTGGTCGGCCAGGTCCTCCAGGAGCCCAGGGCCACCTGCACCGGCAGTTGGCTCTACCGGGCGCGCGCGGCGGAGGTGCGCCACCGCGGCGAAGCCACGGCGGTGGACGCGCTCTTTCTCCTGCGCACGGACGCCGGACCACTCGCGCCCGGCACCTGGTTCGAGGCGAGCGGCTTCCTACGCCCCATCCGCGGCTTCGCCAACTTCGGCGCCACGAGCAACGAGCGCTACTTGGCGCCCCAGCACCTCCATGCGCAGCTCTACGCCCGCAGTGCCTTCCTCCGACCCATCCCGCGGGCGGACGTGCGCTGGGACCGGCGGCTGGCGTGGCGGCTCCGCGAGCGGCTGTTGGCCGCCCACCACGCAGCCCTGGCCCCGGACGACGCCGCGCTGCTGAACAGCCTGGTCTTCGGGACGCGGGCGGCGGCCGTGCCGGAGGCGCTGGAGCGCGACTTCCGGGACGCGGGCATCACCCACCTGCTGGTCGCCTCCGGGGCGCAGGTGTCGCTCATCGTGCTGGCGCTGCTGCCGATGCTGCGCTGGCTCTGGCTGCCGCGGTGGCTCTACGTGGGGATCGCCTTCGCCGCCGCCTGGCTCTACGGGCTGATGGCCGGCGGCGGCCCGTCGATCCTGCGCGCCGGGGCGATGAGCGTGGCCCTGACCGCCGGGCTGGTGCTCGGTCGGAAGAGCGACCCCCTCTCGCTCCTCTCACTGGCCGCCCTCGGCATCCTGGCGCTCGACCCGCCGGCCCTCTTTGACATCGGGTTCCAGCTCTCGTTCGCCGCGGTGTGGGGCCTGCTGCACCTCACTTCCCCCATCGCGAAGCTCCTGCCCCCGCGTCCGCGCTGGATCTGGCAGCGGCTGCCGGAGCGCCACCGCCGGTTCTGGCTGGTGGTGCCGGCCTCCATCGCCGCGCAACTCGCCACGGCGCCGGTCATCGCCCACTGGTTCTGCCGGGCTGCCCCCGTGGGCGTGCTGGCCAACCTGGCGGCGGTGCCGCTGGCGGGTCTGCTCCTCGCCGGCGGCCTTGCCGGGGCGCTCGCGGGCCTCGTCTCTCCCGCGGCGGCCTGGGCGCTGGACACGGTCAACCTGCCCTTGCTGGCGCTGCTGCGCGCCGTGGCGCGCGGCTGCGCGGGCATCCCCGGCGGGCACGTCTGGGTGGTGCCGCCCAACGGCCTCCAGGTGGCCCTCTGCTTTGGCGCCCTCGGCCTGCTGCCCCGGCTCATCCGGTGGTTGGGCGGTCGGGTGGTTGGGTGGACGGCGGGTGTGTCGGCGGCAGACGATTCTGCCGTCCGAGCGCTGGACTCCCCAACCACCCGTCCACCCAACCACCGCGCCACCGCGCTCGCGCTCTCCCTCGTCCTGGCCGCGACGCTCGCCGCCTGGCGCATGGCTCCGCGCCAGCGGGTGCTGCGCGTCACCTTCCTCGACGTGGGGCATGGCGACAGCGCCCTGGTGCAGGCACCCTCCGGGGCAACGCTATTGGTGGATGGCGGGGGCAGCGAGCAGGAGGCGTGCCGCCTCGGAGAGCGCGTGCTCCTCCCGGCCCTTCTCCATCGCGGCGCGCGCCGGCTCGACTACGTCGTAGCCACCCACCCGCACGCGGACCACACCGAGGGATTGGCGGAGGCCTGCCGCGATTTGCCAGTGGGCGCGCTGGTTGTCTCCGGCCTCCATGCCGGCGCCCCGGACATGGCCCGGCTCCTCGACGCCGCCCGGCGACAATCCGTTCCGGTGCTGCGGGCCCGCGCCGGCACTTCGTGGCTGCTGGACCCCGACACCCGCATCACGGTGCTCAGTCCGCCCGAAGGCGCACCGGAGCGGGATGGCGATGATGCGGAGAACGAGAGCAGCCTCGTTCTCCGCGTGGACTTCGGGCAGGTCTCCTTCCTCCTGACGGGAGACATCGGCGCGGCCACCGAGGAGCGGCTGCGGGCATCGGGTGCGCCGCTGCGCGCCATGGTGCTGAAGGTGGCGCACCACGGCAGCGGCGGTTCCTCCAGCGAGGCATTCCTGGACGCCGTCGCCCCCCGATTGGCAGTGATCAGCGTGGGGCAGGAGAGCCGGTACGACCTGCCCCACCCGGCGGCGGTGAAACGGGCGCTGGGCCGCTCGGTGCTTCTCTTCCGCACGGATGAGGACGGCGCCGTGGAAGTGCGCACGGACGGCAACCGGCTCATGGTTCGCGCGGCGCGCTGGGGGAGCGGGAGCGTAGTGGCTCTCCGCGCCAGGGACGAGACCGACTGATACGGATTGTGTCCGTTCGGATCCGGTCTGCGGTAGGGGCGAAGCATTCGCGAGGCGCCGTCGCTGAATGCCCGGACCTGTGCGCGCATGCTTCGCCCCTACGGAGGAAAGGGAAAGCACTGAGGTCTGTATAAGAATTCAGCCTGATCCTCAGCGTCCTCGGGATCCTCAGCGCCTCCGTGTTCCCCGCTCTGCGTCTCCGGGCGTTCTCGCGCACTCTCTTGCAGGGCGCCCACGTCAGTTCGCGGCCCGGCTCTAACGCCCCACCACCCACAGGTACGTCGCCACGCCGACCACGGCGGAGAGCGCCGCGACCAAGGAGACGGGAGCGGCCGAAGGGTCGTGACGGAGCAGGTGCGACAGGATGGGAGCCGCGACGCCGATCACGGCCGCGATGAGGGCGACGAGGAACACCGCCGCCCCAAGATCGGCGCCCACCGCACCCAGGCCGTGCCAGCGGCCGAGGAGCGCCGCGACCGCCAGCCCGGCGCCCCCGGCGAGCATCCCCGTGACGACCAACTCGCGCCCGGCGGCGCGCGCCAACGCCGCAGCGGGCAGCTCGCGGCGGAAGGCACCCGCCACGCCCGCCATCACCTGTGCGGTGACCACTTCGCTGACCGCCAATACGAGCGGCAGGAAGAGGAGGAACGGCGCCCGCACCGAAAGCCCTGGTTGCCCCGGGCTCACCAGCCCCGCGGCGGCCAGCCCGGCAAGGAGCACGGCCGCCGCGCGCGACAAGCGCGCCCGCAACGACGGAGCCAATCGCGCCGGCGAGGGCTCCGACCCCGGCGCCAGGCCCAGGATGTCTTCGGTGGCCTCCTCCTCCAGCACCTCCAGCACGTCGTCTACCGTGATGACGCCCACCAGGCGCTGGTCGGCATCCACCACGGGCAGGGCCAGCAGGTCATACCGGGCCACCAGGTCGGCCGCCTCTTCCTGGTCGGCATCGGCCGGCACACTGACGACTTCGCGGGCCATGATCTCGCCGATGCGCGCCTCGGGGGCGGCCACGATCAGGTCGCGCAGGGAGACCACACCCTTCAGTCGCTCGAGGGAGTCACACACGTAGAGGTAGTAGCCGGTCTCCGCCGCAGGCGGTTGGTCGCGCAGGCCGGCGATCACCTGCGCGACCGTGGCATCCTCGGAGACGGTGGCGAACTCGGTGGTCATGCGCCCGCCGGCCGTGGTCTCGGGGTACTCCATGAGCTGGCGGACGGCCCGGGCATCGTCGCGCGCCATCCCGGCGAGGAGGGCGTCGGCGGCCTGGTCGGGGAGGTCTTGCAGCAGGTCGGCGGCGTCGTCGCTGGGGATACCGCCCAGCAGGCGCGAGGCGCGTTCGGCGGGGAGGTTCTCCAGCACTTCGGCTGCCGCCGCCTCGTCCAGCTCCTGCAGCACCGCGCCCGCCTCCTCGTCGGGGAGGAGCAGGAAGAGGGACCGGCGCTCCTCCTGGTTGAGGCGCTCCATCACGTCGGCGAGGTCGGCGGCGCGCAGGGCCTGCAGGCGCTCAGCCAGGACGCCCGCCGCCCCTTCGGCGGCCAGCGCTTCCCGTATCTCGTTCAGCAGGCTGTAATCCATCGGCCCGCCGCCTCAATCCGCGATGGGGTAGACCCAGTCGGGCAGGTCCCGGCCATTGCCCGGGGGGAGAAGTGCGCGTCTCACCGCCAACCCTTTCCGAAGCCCGAGGGGGGATCCCGATGCTCCCCCCCTCGCGCGATCCGAATCCGCCTACTTCTGGAGGAGGCTCGCGATCCGGTCTCGGGCGACGGGGAGCGCCCCGCTGACCAGCGTGTAGGCGCCCGCCAGGTCGCCCTCATCCAGTTGGGCCTGCGCCCGCGTCACCCGGCCCTCCAGCTCGCGCAGCGCCTCCCAGCCCGGCTTGCCCGCCAGCTCCGCTTCCCGGGCCCGCGCCCCGGCGGCCACCTCTCGGGCCTCCTGGAGCGTCCGGCGCACTTCGCCCTCCGCCTGCTCGCGGTCCGCCGCCGGGATCTGCGTTTCCGCGGAGAGGATCCGGCCCCCGGTGAGCCGGAAACTCTGCGCCTGGTAGGGCGGCAGGCGGAAGGTCCACGCCCCGCCCTGCAGCGCCAGCGGCTGGTCCTTGATCAGATCGTGGACCTGAGCGCCCTCGGAGAAGCGCAGCGTCACCTCCGGCGTCCACCAGTTCAGGTTGGCGGCGTAGGCATGCTCCGCACCCTTCGCCTGCGTGCGGGAAACCCACAGGTTGCGGTCGAGGCCGCTGCCGGTGAGGTGTTCGTATTTGCCGTCGGGGAGGCTGCGGTAGGCGCGGGCGAAGAGGCGCTGCTCCTGGATACGGCCCATCGATTCGCAGACATCCATCCAGGTATGGGGCATCCAGGTCGGGTTGGAGCGCGCCATCACGTTCACCAGCGTCTCGGTCACGTAGGTGGACCAGAACCACCCCTGGCGGGTGCCGGAACCGGTGAAGATCCAGCGACCCGGAGGGAAGGTGTAGGCGCCGTAGTGGGGAATGTTCCCCTTGATGTAGGCGCCGCCCTGGTTGTCGTTCGCGAAGAGCGCCTGCCAGGCGTCGTTCTGGGAGAACTCCCGCCATCCCTCGTGTCCCCCGGTCTGCTGTGCCTCTCCCGATCCGGCGAGGGCGAACACCTGGTTGACGACGATACCCGGTTCGTTCTTCAAGGATGCGAGGTCGAAGCCGAAGCGCCGGACCAGGTCGTTCATATAGGCCACGTTGTCGTAGTGGCCGTCCATGATCTCCTGGCTGCCGGTCCAGAGCATCGGCTCGGCGATGACGAGCTGGAGCTTCACGTCGGGCCTCCCTTGCGCGATGCGGTCTCGCATGCGGCGGAAGAGGTCCGTGTACTTGCGCGAGCGCCAGTCGATCCAGCGCTGGCGCTGCTTGCCCATCAGCCACTGATACCGTTTCTCGAAGCGAGCCGGGTCCTTCTTGTCCACGGGAACGGTCAGGCCCGTCTCCTTCTCGAAGAGGTCAATGGTGTAGTCCTCGTAGCCGCACTCGAGCAGGTCCACGCTGCGCAAGAGGGCGGGCTCCATCGGCCCGAAGCAGCGGGAGAGGAAGATGGCGACGCCCTTCCAGGCGGGGTAGCGCGCGTAGCGGTCCGCCAGATCCCCCACAATGGCGAGGAACCGCTCCTGCACCTGCGGGTGGAAGTAGTTCATCGCTGGCCAGTTCATGGTGCCGTCTTCGCGCGGTCGGCCGCTGCCGCCCCAGGTCCCATCCGCCCGGCGGACGGAATGGAGCGGGAAGAGCTTCCCCTCGCGGCTGACCGAGAAGAGCGTGGAGACTCCCTTGCGGATCTCCTCGGGCGTCGGCTGGGTATCCCCCGGCACGGAGAAGTGCTCCACGCCGGAGACCATCGCCATGCCGTTCCGCTCGAACATGCGCAGGATGAGGCCCACGTAGTCGCGCACGGCATCGCCGCCGCTGTAGTTGTTCTGGTCGTAGCCGTATTCCGAGAGATGGGAGGGGTAGAGCGTGCCCTTGTACATGAAGTGGCCCATCAGGTAGAGGTTCTGGCCGGAGAAGCGCGCCCGCTTGATCCAGTTCTCCGTGGTCGTGTACCAGTTGCGGTAATACTCCGGGTGGTCTCGCGGCCCGAGGAACTGCATGAACTGGGCGCCCAGAGGACCGGCGTAGTAGTTGCTGGCCATGGTCCAGGGACCCCGCTCGGTGTGCGGGCCGATCAGGTGGTCGCCGGCGTCGGCGATGCGCAGCGCGGGCAGGTCGTTGGCGATCTCGTAGACGGTGATGCGCGCCGCCGCGGCGGGCGCCTCTCCCCCGCCCACGTTGCAGACGTGAATGGAGCCTTCCTCGGAGTTGGGCCAGAAGAGGAGGTGCAGCTTCTGCATCCGGTTGCTGCGGGTCGGATGCCGGTCGTCATCGGTGACGAGGCCCGCCTCCGACCGCTGGAACCCGGAGTTCTGGCTGCTGATGCTCCCCGGCTCCTTGAGGTGGACGATGAAGTTGCGGCGGGCGTCGTCCGGCCACTCCACCACCGCCAGGTGCGGCGCGTACAGCTTCTTCACCCGGTACTTGTAGGCGAAGAAGAGCATGCGCGTGGGCTCCACCAGCACGCGGTAACGGCCCGCGGGACCCTCCGCCAAGCGCGTCTCCACCTCGCGCCACTCGTCCGGTTTGGCGCCCCACTCCGTGTGGCTGGCCACGAACGTATCGGGAGTGGTCGGCGCCGTGCAGTCTATGCTGTAGACCTCCTTCAGGTCCAACCCGTCTTCGTAGCTGGCGCCATCCACCAGTCGCTGCTTGATCTCGCCGACGACGGCCACCTCGTAGTCGCGGCGGTCCACATCCGCGCCGCCCTCTTTGAGGAGGAAGCGGCAGCGGTAGGCGCCCTTCGCCAGCTTGCCGAGATCCAGGGCGCCGGCCAGGTCGCGCTCTCCCTGCGGCGCCAGGGAGATGGTGCGCTGCCCCAGAGGATTCCGGGAGAACTCGTCCATCACCTCGACGGTGAGCGAAGGGTCCCTGCCACCCGCCCGTCCGTTCAGGAGGAGGATCTCCAGGGCGACCGGCTTCTCCTCATCGAAGATCGGCTCGGCGCCGGGCTTGCCGGCGCTGCCGGCGGGCGCCACCTGGATCGGCCCGTAGTAGGGGCGCGGGAAGGTGCTCCCCGGCCTGCCCCGCAGCGGCTCCGCGGCCGCCACCGGCGCCAGGCCCGGCGCGGGGCGGAGCCCGCGCCCTACGGCATCCGTCCGGTCCCAGCCCTCGGGGGCATTCCAGCCGCCCTCCCAGCCGTCGGAGAGGATGCGGTGGGTGCTCCCGCCCTCGCAGAAGACGATGCCCTCCACCACCAGCCAGCTCTGGGCCGCGTCGCGGCACTCGCGCTTGAAAGTGAGCACGTTGCGGCCAGGGCGCAGCAGCCCGGTGACATCCAGGTTCGCCAGACCCCCGGTCTGAAAGCCGCCTTCACGCGGCTGGAGAAGGGTCCGCCCGTTCACGGCGAACCAGTAGGGAGCCGGGCTGCGGCTCATCTGCACGTAGACCGTGAGCGCTGCCTGGCGCGGCGCTGCCGGGAGCGTGATCTCCTTCCGGTAGCACGCCAGTCTCGCCGGCTGGCCCCCCGGCGGCGCCTCGGCTGGCGCCAACTGAAGCGCCCCGGAGCGCCAGGTGGCGTATTCAGGGCTGAGGCTTGAGTTGAGCATCCGTTCCTCCTGTGTGGGGATCTGGGCCTCGCCCGGGGTTCCCGGGCTGGTCATCGCCATCATCAGACCGATCCAAAACGCCAGTCGTCGCATCATGCCCTTCCCTTCTGCGAGACAGCGGCCGGGCCACACCAGCGGCAGCCTCGCCTGGCGCGCGTGTCTCAGACGCACGCGCCCCCTCCCGGACGCGCCACTCGCACGACGGCGGAGGGATCGCTCTCCTGAGGACCCCAACCTCTCCGGCGCGGCTGCCCAAGCCATGCTACGGCTTCAGCAGGCCTGCAATCCGGTCTCGGGCGACGGGGAGCGCGCCGCTGATCAGCGTGTAGGCGCCCGCCAGGTCCCCCTGGTCCAGCCGGGCCTGGGCCCGCGCGATCCGGCCCTCCAGCTCGCGGAGCGCCTCCCAGCCCGCCTTGCCCGCCAACTCCCTCTCGCGGGCGCGGGCCGCTGCTGCCACATCCCGGGCCTCTCCCAGAGTGCAGCGCACTTCCCCTTCCAGGTATTCGCGGTCCGCCGCCGGAATCCGTGTCTCCGCGGAGAGGATCGTGCCCCCGCTGACACGGAAGCTCTGGATCTGGTAGGGCTCCAGCCGGAACGCCCAGGCCCCGGCCTGCAGCGCCACCGGCTGGTCCTTGATCAGATCGTGGACCCGGGCGCCCTCGCTGAAGCGCAACGTCACCTCCGGTGCCCACCAGTGCAGGTTGGCCGCGTAGGCGTAAGTAGCGCCCTTCGCCTGCGTGCGCGAGACCCATAGGTTGCGGTCCAGCCCGTTGCCGGTGAGACGCTCGTACCGGCCGTTCGGGAGGCTGCGGTAGGCGCGCGCGAAGAGGCGCTGTTCCTGGATGCGGCCCATGGAGTCAGAGATGTCCGTCCAGGTATGGGGGATCCAGGTGGGGTTGGAGCGGACCATGGTGTTGACGAAGGTTTCGATGGCGTAGGTAGACCAGAACCACCCCTGACGGGTCTGCACGTTGCGGAAGAGCCATTTCCCCTCGGGGAAGGTGTAGTTGCCCCAGTGCTGCAAGCCGCTCTTCACGTAGGCGCCGCCGCGGTTGTCGTTGGCGAAGAGGGACTGCCATGCCTGGTTCTGGGTGAACTCGCGCCACCCGTCATGGCCATCGGTCATGCGCGCGTCACCAGAGCCGGGAGAGGGGAAGGACTGGGTGAGAACGATCCCCGGCTCCTTCCGGAGGCTGTCGAGATCGAACCCGAACTGGCGCAGCACATCCACAGCGTACGGCAGGTCATCGAAGCGCCCGTCGAGGATCTCCTGGCTGCCGCGCCAGAGCATCGGCTCGCCGACGATCAGGTGCAGCTTGACGTCGGGACGAGCCTGTGCCACCCGCTCCCCGAGGCGGCGGTACAGCTCCGTGTACTTCCGCGTGCGCCAGTCAATCCAGCCCTCGCGCACATTCCCCATGATCCACTGGTAGCGCTTCTCGAAGCGCTCGGGGTCCTTCGCGTCCACCGGAACGAGCGTGCCGGTCTCCTTCTCGAAGAGATCAATGGTGTAGTCCTCATAGCCCGCTTCCAACAGGTCCACGCTGCGCAGGAGCGCCGGCTCCATCGGTCCAAAGCAGCGCGAGAGGACGAGCGCGACGCCTTTCCAGGCGGGGTACTCCCCGTAGAGGTCCGCCAACTCCCCCACCATCGCCAGGAGGCGCTCCTGCATTCCGGGGTGCATGAAGTTCATGGCGGGCCAGTGGACGCGGCCATCGAGCCCTGGCCGCCCGCTGCCCCACCACGAGCCGTCCGCCCGGATCACGGCGTGCAGCGGGAAGAGAGTCCCCCGGCGGCTCACCATGAAGAGAGGGCTCGCTTCGCCCGCGCGGATCTCCTCCGGAGTCGGCTGGGTCTCGACCAATGCCGGCACGGAAAAGAACTCGATGCCCGAAACCATCGCCATGCCGTTGCGCTCGAACATGCGAAGAATGAGCCCGGCGTAGTCGCGGATGACGTCGCCTCCGCCGTACTTGTTCTGGTTGAAGCCGTAGCGCGACAGGCGTGAGGGGTAGAGCGTGCCCTGGTACATGAAGTGGCCCATCAGGTAGAAGTTCTGCCCGGAGAAGCGCGCCCGCTTGATCCAGTTCTCCGTCGTCGTGTACCAGTCGCGGTAGAACTCCGGATGGTCCCGCGCGCCCAGGTGCGAGGTGAAGTACGACCCCAAGGGGCCCGAGTAGTAGGTGCTCGACATGGTGGCCGGGCCGCGCTCGGTGTGGGGACCGATCAGACGGTCCCCGGCATCCGCGATGCGCAGTGCCGGCAAGTCGTTGGTGATCTCATAGATGGTGACGCGGGCGGCTGCGGCCGGCTCATCCCCTCCATCCACGTTGCAGACGTGGACGGAGCCCTCCTCCGAGTTCGGCCAGAAGAGGAGGTGCAGCTTCTGCAGCTTGTTGCTGCGGACGGGGTGCTGGTCGTGCTGCGCCACGAGCCCGGCCTCGGAGCGCTGGAACCCCACGCTCCGGAAGGACCCGTAGTCGGTAGTCCCGAGGAGTTCCACCCCGCCGGGCATGTGGAAGTCTTTGAGCCGCGTAACGGGATCGGGATCGGATTCAGGGTAGCCACTGGCACGCTCGGCCACATGAACGATGAAGTTGCGCCTGGCATCGTCGGGCCATTCCACCACGGCCAGGTGCGGCACGTAGAGCTTCTTCACCTTGTACTTGTAGGCGAAGTACAACATGCTCGTCGTCTCCGCCAGGACGCGATAGCGGCCCGCCGGCCCGGTCACCACACGCGTCTCCACTTCCTTCCACTCGTTCGACTTCGCTCCCCACTGGGTATGGCTCGCCACGAACGTCTCGGGGCTGGTTGGCGCCGTGCAGTCTATGCTGTAGACCTCCCTCAGGTCGAGTCCGTCCTCGTAGTCGGTGCCCTCCACCAGGCGCTGCGGGATCTCACCGACGACGGCCACCTCGTAGTCGCGGCGGTCCACCTCCTCGTCGCCGTCCGCCAGGCGGAATCGGAGGCGGTAGGCGCCCCTGGCGTATCGGCCCAGATCGAGGGTGCCCGCCAGGTCCAGCTTCCCCTCGGGGGCGAGCGGCACCGTCCGAGTGCCCAGGTCCTCACCGATGAACTCGTTCACAACCTCCGCCGTGAGCACGGGTGCCCGCGCACTCGCCTGCTGGTTCGGCAGTGTCACTTTCAGGAGGATGGCGGCTTCCTCGTCGAAGACCGGCTGGCTCATCGCCTTGCCGGCCGGGCAGACGGGCGTCACCTGAATCGGGCCGTAGTAGGGGCGGGGGAAGACACTGTCCGGCGTGCCCCGCAGCGGCTCGCCGGCAGGCAGGGGCGCCAGGCTCTGCGGCGCGGCGTCAGGCCCGTCCCAACCCTTGGGGGCGTTCCAGCCGCCCTGCCAGCCGTCGGAGAGGATGCGGTAGGTAGTGCCATCCTCGCAGAAGACGATGCCCTCGATGGTGACTGATCCCTGGGATGCGCCCTGGCACTCGGCGCGGAAAGTGAGCACGTTCTTCCCGGCGCGCAGCGCCTCGGTCACGTCCAGGTTCGTCAGGCCCCCGAGCTGCAGGGCGTCCTCGCGCGGCTCCAGCAGCGGCCGGCCATTCACCGCGAACCAATAGGCGCGGCTGCCGTGGATGTAGAGAGTCAGCGCCGCCTGCCGGGGCGCGGCGGGCAGCGTGAACTCCTTCCGGTAGCACGCGGAGAGGCGCGGGGCGCCCTCCTCGGGTACGGGCGCTTGCGGCAGCTGCAGGCGCGCGGATCGCCAGGTAGCGTACTCGGGGGTGAGACTCAAGTCGGGCATTCGTTTCTCCTGTGTGGGCGTCCGAGCCCGACCCGGGGCAGTCGGAGCGGTCGCCGGCTCCAAGCTGGACAGAAGGGCTCATCCGTATTTGATCGTTCTCCTCAACCAACTTCTGCGCGTCACCTCCGCATTCCCTTCTGCCCACTCGGTGCGTGGCAGGTTGGCGCGAGCACGCCGCCGGTGCCCGAAGGCCGATGGGCGTCAGGCGGGCGCGTAGGTGCCCTTCGGACAGTTGATGAGGCACCGGCCGCAGTGTCCGGCCACCGTGAAGGTGACGAAGGGGGGATACTGGTTCTCGAACCACCCACCCTTGCCCAAATGGCAGTCGTTACACTTCTTCTTGTCCAGCTTCGCCACGCGCACGGGGTGCCCGGCAATCTCATAGGCGATCTCCTCGTCGCGGGGGATCGCCCCCACCGGGCAGGCATTCGCGCACGCCATGCACCGGTCGCACGGGTCATCCTCGATCATCGGGTCCGGCTCCAGCTCCGCCGAGGTGAGCACGGCCACGAACCGCTGCTTGGTGCCGTACTTCGGGGTGATCGCCAGGTTGTTCCAGCCGAGGGTCGCGAGTCCGGCCACCACCGCGGTGTGACGGAGAGAGAGGCGCGCGTTGTCGCCCTGGTGAAAGGAGGGGTAGGGACAGCTCAGGTATCCGCGGTCCTCCAGGAAGCGGGCGACCTCGAAGGCGACCATGTTCAGGCGGATGTTGCTGAGCCAGCCGTAGCCGAACATCTGGTAGGGGTATAGCTCCACGCGGTCGTTCTGCGGCACGAGCACGCCGTGCAGGTGCCGGATGGCGATGCACACCACGCACTTCGTCTGGGGGAGAAGCCGCTGTGGGTGGAAGAGCTCCGGCGCCCCCGCGTAGCGCGCCACCGGCGCCACGCCGACCAGATCCGCGCCTGCCTGCGCTGCGAACGCCTTCATCTCCTGTGTGAAGCTCATCTACCACCTCCTGGTTCCGAGAGGGCCCTGGAAGTCATGGCCGGCGCGCCCGGCGGTTGGTGATGTTGAGAAAAGAGTAGCGCATTTCTGCGTTCGTAGTGGCCGGGTTCAGCCGGCTGGAAGCCAGCCACTACGAACGACTCCGACCCCCAGATCGGCCCCAAGGCTCGTCTTGCGCGGTGTCCCGTCCTCACGCGCCCTGCGGGATGCGGAAGATCCGGCACGCGTTCCCGCCGAGAATGAGGCGGAGGGCGTCGTCTGGAAGCCCTGAGGCCAGCACGCACCCGAGCTGCGCGCGGGGGTCCAGCCAGGGGATATCACTGGCGAAGAGGATGCGCTCCGGCCCGGCGGCCTCCGCCAGCCGGCGGATCATGCCGCGCTCGTAGACGTCCCCGGCGAGGTCGGCATGGACGTTCGGGTAGGTACGCATCATCTCGATGGCGGAGCCCAGGCCGTCCAGACCGCCGCCGCCGTGCCCCAGGATGAAGCGCACCTCCGGGAACCGCTCCACGTGCCCGCGGAAGCGCTCGGGGAGGCTGAGCGCCTGGGGGGGGTTGTAAGCGGAGCGGTACCAGGTGTGCGACATCAGGGGCACCCCTGCGTCGCGGGCGAGGGCGAAGGCGTCGGCGTAGCGGGGATCCTCGGCGGGCGTCGCATGGAACACCGGATGGATCTTGATCCCCACGTAGGGAGGCGCGGAGAGGAGCCGCTCTCCCACCGAGGCCGAATCGGGGAGACGCGGGTCGAAGCCGCAGTAGGCCAGGATGCGGCCGCCGGACTCCTCGTAGGCCCGGCGCATCGCCTCTTCACCCGCCCGCGGCCCGTAGACCAGGTCAAGGTGGTGACACGCCAGCAGCGTGTGGATGCCGGCCCGGTCGCAGGCGGCCAGGATGTCGCTCACCGAGCGCGCCTCGTAGCGGAAGCTGGCCATCAGGCCGATGTGGGTATGAGAGTCAACGATCATGGCGTGCGCACCTCCTCCATCAACCTGCGCCAATTGCCGCGAGCGATCGCCGCGCGGTCGGCATCCGGCAGATCCGCGAGGGCCACGCACGCGAGCGCGGCCGCGGGATCCCTCTGCGGCATCCCGGACCCGAACAGGAACCGCCCGGCGCCCACCCGGCGCGCCAGGTGGTCCAGGCCGAGGAAGTGTACCAGGTTGTGCGACTCCACGTAGAGGTTCGGGTGCGCGCGGAGCAGCGCCTCCACGGGGCGGTTGTGATAGAAGAGCTTCTGTTCCGCGCCGTCAATGATCACGGGTAGGTCCGGGTGGCGCTCGCAGAGGGCGTGCAGCTCCGACCAGGAGGTCTCCACGTGCCCCACCATCAGGGGGAGCCGGCGCTCCTCCAGCGCCGCCAGCACGCCGCCGCAGCACCATTCGGCCAAAGGGAAGCGGTGGCTCTTGGGGAAGAGCCGGACCAGGCGAGCGCCCCTGGCAAGGCACGCATCCAGGTAAGTCCCCGCCGATCCCGGCAGCTCACCTTCCGGGAGCAGGCAGATGCCCGCGCAGAGAGAGATGCCGGCTCCGCCGCTCGCCTCCACGGCGTCCAGGAGGAGAGCGTTGCCCTCACAGGGATCCGCGAAGACGCACTCCGTGTGCGAGACCACCATCTCGCGGATCCCCGCATCGGCTGCGGCCGCGGCCAGCGCGGGGAGAGAGGTCTCCGCCGGCCGCAGGGGGTCGGGATGGCTCCCTACCCAGGCGTTGATGTCAACGAAGCCCAGGGCAGCGACAGCGGTTTGGAACTCCCGGCGCATCCGCGCCGGGTCGGGCGAGGCTTCCGTCATGCTCTTTCCTTCCCGGGCCGGCGACTCGTCGCCGGCCGTACAGCCACGCGACCAGCGCAGCGCGCTCCCCCGCGGGATCCCGCCGGTCAAGCATCATCCGCTCTCAGCGCCCGCTCTGCGGCCACCCATTCGGCCAGGCGCCGGTAGCGGGCATACGCATCCTCGGCGAGGCCCTCGGTCTCCGGGCGGGGTTGGAACGGCGCCACGGGGGAGGTCTCCATCTCGGCGCGGAGGAGGGCTTCGGCGGCCCCGGCGCCCGCCAGCGCCCGGGTGCCCTTGCGCCGCGAGGTGCCCACGTCCAGGCCGATGATCGCCATGCTACAGATCCTTGATCATCCAGACGAGATCCGAGATCCCGGTGGGCGCCAGGTCGGACCGGATCCACCGGGGGAAGCGTCCCATCTCCCGGTATCCCATGCTGGTGTAGAGGTGGTAGGCCCTCGGGTTGGCGCTCCAGACGGTGAGATCCATCCGCTCCTTGCCGAGGCGCCGCGCCTCGACTTCGAGGGCACGCATCAGGCGCCGGCCGATGCCCATGTCGCGGTACTCGCGCAAGACCAGCAGACCGAGGGTGATGCTGCGGTCGCCGTGCGAAGGGGTGAGCGTCCCCTCGGCGACGATGCGCCCGTCCGCTTCCGCCACGAGCAGGATCCCGGTGCCCGCGGCGTCATGGGTGAGCATCTTTCCCAGAAGCTCCCCGCCCACCCGCATGTCGGCGTTGCGAGGGGCGGCCATGACCCGCTCCTGATAGAGCGTTCGGTGCATCTCGGCGTAGCTGTCCAGGTCACTCCACCGGGCAGTGCGGATCGTGATCCGGCGCCCGTCCCTCTCCCACTCCTCTACGAACCGGCCTTCGTCTGTCGGCATGTTCCTCCTCGTCCGCCCCCCTCTCTCCCTCTCTGGCGGTCCGTGCCCTATACTAGCAGGCGGACGGATTCTTGTCAATGCGACGCCAGCGCCGTAATCCGCCGCCGCCGCGGCGGGTGCTCCCATCCTCGCAGAAGACGATGCCCTCCACCGTGAGCCATGCCTGAGCGGGGAGGGTGCATGCGCGTTTGACGGTGATGACGTTGCGACCTGCGCGCAGCACCTTCGTTGCGTCCAGGTTGGTGAGGCCCGCGAGCTGTAGGGCGCCCTCACGGGGCTCGGAGAGGGCCTGCCCATTCACAGTGATCCAGTAAGGGGCAGTGGTGCGGCTCGTCTGCAGGTACACCGTCAACGCCGCCTGGCGTGCGGCGGCCGGCAGCGTGAACTCCTTGCGGTAGCAGGCGAGGAGCGGCGCCTCTCTCTCCTTCGGCGGCTCGATCGGTTCCAGTTGCAGGGGCGCAGACCGCCAGGTGACGTACTCCGGATTCAGGCTGGAATCTCTCACGCGTGCCTCCCGTGTAGGAATCTGGGCCTCCCCGGGGATTCCGAGGCACGCCCAGGTCAGGATTGCCAGACCGGCGCAGAGCGCCGTTCGTCGCATCGGTTCTCTCCTCTCTCAACACATCTCAGTCGTATGCCGCCGCCAGGAAGGGGTCGTGCATGTACGGCTGGGCGGGATCATATCTCGTGAGCGGCTTCGGATCATCCACCCGGCCGGCCGGTCGCCGGTTCTCGCCGCGCGCGCCGGTCGCCTGGTCGCCCAGGTCCCGGCGGCAGATGTCGGCGCGCGCCTTCAGGCGGGCCACCACGTCGGGGTGCTTCTGCGCCGCGTCAGTGGTCTCGCCAATGTCCTCCCGCAGGTTGAAGAGCATGTCCGGGTGCAGATCCCGCTTCTCGCCGCCGGGACCATTGGGCACCTTGGGCGCGGTGAGATGGAGCTTCCAGTCTCCCATGCGGATCGCACACAGCGTGTTGGCGTGGTAGTAGAAATGGGCGTCGTACGGAGACTTCGCGCCCGGCTCCCCGGTCATCAGTGACCGGATATCCTTGCCGTCAATAATCCGGTCGGTGGGCGGCTCCCCGCCGGCGAGACGCGTGAAGGTGGGCAGAAAGTCCATCGCCGTGGCGACTTCCGGGCAGACGCTTCCCGCCGGGATCCTCCCCGGCCAGCGCATGATGCACGGCACGCGATGGCCGCCTTCCCACGATGATCCCTTGTAGCCGAGCAGCGGCAGGTTGCTCCCGAAGTCGGCGCGCTTCCGGTTGGCGCCGTTGTCCGAGGTGAACACCACGAGGGTACTCTCGTCGAGACCGAGTCGTTTCAGCTCGTGGAAGAGGGCGGCGGCGACGAAGTCGATGTGCTCCACGGCGGCCCCGTAGTGCTCGTCTCGGGATCGGCTTAGGAATCGCTGCGGCACCTGGATCGGCCCGTGGACGTACATGTGGGCGAAGTAGAGCAAGAAGGGCCCCTCACGATGCTGGCGGAGGAAGCGCACCGCCTCTTCGGTATACCGCTCGGTGAGGGATGCCTGGTTGGGCTCCGCCTCGACCACCTCCTCGTCGCGCAGGAGCGGCAGCGGGGGCGTGTCGGGGAAGTTGCGCGTCATGCGCATGTCGTTGCTGTAGGGGAGGCCGTAGTAGCTGTCGAAGCCGTGCCGCGTGGGCAGGAAGGGGGGCTGGTCGCCGCAGTGCCACTTGCCGATGATCTTCGTGGCGTAGCCCTGGCGCTTCAGCAAGTCGGCTACCGTGATCTCGTCGGGGCTCAGTCCGATCGGATCGCAGGGCTCGAGCACGCCCGCCTTGTGGCCAGCCTGCAGGCCGATGCGCTGGGGACGACAGCCGGTCATCATGGCGGCGCGGGATGGCGAGCAGCATGCCGCCGCCATGTAGAAGTCGGTGAAGCGCACGCCTTCGGCAGCCATCCGGTCGATCGCCGGCGTGCCGTGGACCTTGGAGCCGTAGCACCCGATGTCTCCGTAGCCGAGGTCATCGCAGTTGATCAGCAGGATATTGGGCCTTGACAATCTGTGTCTCTCCTCAGGCGAAGCCGCACCCAACCATGCGGCCGGTCCCATCAGCAATCCAGCGCCTGCGCCGGCCGATGCCAGCAGAAAGCGCCGTCGTGTGATCTCCTGAACCATGGGCGTTGTTCCTCCCCGTTCGGGCGATGGCCCGAGTTGACGGACGAGGCACCGGCGGCCACTTAGCGAACGCTCACGGGGCGCCCCGCGGTCGGCGGGGCGCCCCGACACCGGCGGGCATCAGTCTGCCTGGATAGTGTACATCCGTGGCGTGCCGCTCTTCCACTTCACCCATTTGGCGTGCCCGTCACCGAACACGGCGTTGAAGCCGTCGAAGTGCGGGTTCCCCACCCGGCACCCGATGAGAGAGCTACCCGAGTAGTAGGTGTTCATGCCGTAGTCCGCGTGCGGCTCGTAAGCGACCTGCATGCCAGCCCAGTAGACCTGGTACTCCAGCGGCCCGGTGGTTCTGTTCCCGCCTTCCACCAGCCAGAGGGTGCCGGAAGGATCCTCTACCATGGCGTCCGTGATGGGGAGGGTGAAGCAGTCGGTGCAGAACCCCTGCTTGCCCGTGTACTGGGGGTTCAGCCACCAGGATGTCGGACACATCTTGGAGTAGAGGTAGCTGAGCGGCTTGCGGAGTACGGGGTTCTGCGTGCGGTCCATCGGCATGCTCGCCGACCACGATGGGCACTTGATGACGTCCCAGCTCTTGACGTACGGCATCGCCAGGACGGGCCAAGCGACCGAACACGCCAGGGCGCCGCCCGCCGGGCCCGCATAGCAGGGCGGCCGGATCTGCTCGATCATCACCGCGTCATAGTCCTGCATGTACATGCTCCACGCGGTGCCGAGCTGCTTCATGTTGTTCAGGCAGCTCGCCGCACGGGCTCTCTCCCGCGCGCGGGAGAAGACTGGAAAGAGAATCGCCGCCAGAATAGCGATGATCGCTATTACGACGAGCAATTCGATCAGGGTGAACGCCCTGATCCCTCGGCGGTGAGTAACCGGACCCTTCTTGATCTGCAACATAGGAACCTCCTCACGGCATCGAACTTCACCGGGACTCCCGGCACGTTCCCTGCGTGCGGGTGAACCTGTCCCGGCGAATCTGCTCCCCACAACTGCGTGAGCACGCCCCCACGTCAGCCGCACCGCGGCGCACGCGGAGCTGTTGCTCGCCCGACGGTCTCCGGGGCGACGGGCCCGCCGGAAGAGGCGCGGACCACCAGGCGCGGCTTCAGGCGCACCAACGCCGGCGGCCGCTCCTGCTCCGGGTTGGCGATCCGCTCGAAGAGGAGCGCAACCGCCTGCGCGGCCTGCTCCGCCACCGGCTGCGCCACGGTTGTCAGCGGCACCGGGGCGTACGCCGCGACGTCAACATCATCGAATCCGACGACCGCCATCTCCTCGGGGATTCGCAGGCCAGCCTCTTCCAGCGCCTTCATCGCCCCGATGGCCGCCTCGTCGTTGCTGCAAAAGAGCGCCGTCGGCAGCGGCCGGCGGGTCAGCAGCTCGCGGGCGGCATGGTAGCCGCGAAGGTAGCTCACCATGACGCCGGCGCCCTCGAGCAGGACGAGGTCCCTCTCATCCACGGGGCAGCCATGCTCCGCCAGGGCCTGACGGTATCCCTGGTGGCGCTCCTTGTCCCTGGGCGCCTCGAAGCCGCCGTGGAGCATGCCGATCCGACGGTGCCCCAGCTCGAGAAGGTGCTTGGTGACCATGTAGACCCCGGACACACGGTCTACGGTGACGACGTCCGCCTTCACGCCCTCCAACGGCTCGAGACTGACGATCGGGATCTCCCTCTCGACGAGCATCGCCAGCGCCTCGCGGTGGTCCGGGCCGAAGTTGAGCAGGATCGCTCCCTCCACGGCGCTCTCGGCGAACTCGTGGGCGAACTGAACCAGCGCGTCCTCCGCCTCGACCGCGTAGCGCACGAGGGTACGGTAGCCCTTGCTGCGGACGGCGCGCTCGACGGCGTGCAGCTTCGTGAAGGAGATGCCCCAGGTCAGCGCCCACGCCATGATCCCCACGACCTCGCTCCTGCCCGTCCGAAGCCGGCGGGCGTGGAGGTTGTAGCGGTACTTCAGGCGGTGGGCCGCCTCGATGACCCGTTCGCGGGTTGCCACGCTCGTCATCGGGTGGGGGGATCCGCCGAGCACCCGCGATACCGTGGAGACGGCAACACCCGCCTCCCGGGCCACGTCCTTGAGGGTAACCGCCACTCGCCGCGCCTCCTTGCCGGGGATCAGGCGTTCCCGAGCAGGGGATCCAGAAGCGGAGCCCGCCTTCCCTCTGTCGGTCGCCCGGGAACGATTGCTGACAATCGTCTCCACGCATTGTAGCACGCGCTTGGGAATCTGTCAACCCCCAACTGGGGTCTTGTCACTGCTCAGCGAAAACTTCCATGT
>JACQGM010000106.1 GCA_016199585.1 Armatimonadota bacterium | reverse complement strand
TCTCAGCGGGCGAACGAGCGCTATCTCGATGCTCTGGCGAGCGTGGACGACACCGCCACCCTCGGGGAAGCGACGCGCCGTGTAGCCGAGCGCACCACATGGAAGGGTAAGAGTGTGCGCGCCCTCAACCCGTTCTCTCCCGAGGACCTGCAACTGCTCCAGGCAGTAGGCCAAGGGGAGTTTGCCATCCACGGGATGCGCAACCGTGACCTGCGGCAGATTCTGTTCGGGGAACCGGGATCGGTAGAAGAGCGCCGCAGACAGTCGGCCTGTGTGACGCGGAAGATCCGGCTCTTACGGGCGCACGGCATTCTGCAGAAGGTGAACAATCCCCACCGCTACCAACTCACGACCAGCGGCCGGCGCTTCATCACGGCCATCCTGACCGCGCGCGACACCAGGATCAACCGGCTAGCGCCCGAGGCGGTAGTCAACGCAGCATAGAACCTGCTCGCGCTTCACAGAAACTGGCGGTTAGTAGTACACGGTTGGTCTGGATTCAACGCATTGTTCTTGCAGACCGTCACCATTCGCGGGCAGGGAACGAGCGCCCGCGCCGCGAATTGCTACCCGGGAGCGCGCTGCGGTCTGTCCGGCGCGCCCCGCGAGCCACCCCATGTCCAACGCGAGGCTGGCAATCCTTCCGAAATTGGGCGCTTACGGTTGGGTGTCGGGTTGGGTCTCATCCCCGTTCGCGCGGAAGAAGCGGCCGGTTCGGTCTTCGGGAGAGTGCAGGGAATGACGACGAAGGATCTTTACGACCAGTACCTGATCACGAGCATGGTGGCCGGGTTTCAGCCGGTGGAAGCCGTCGAGGCGCGCGGCTGCACGGTGACCGGCGCGGATGGCCGGGAGTACCTCGATTGCTTCAGCGGCATCGCGGTCTGCAACGCGGGACACGGCCACCCGAAGGTGCTCGCCGCGGCCCGGCGGCAGATGGAGAAGCTGGTCCACTGCTGCACCTACGTCTACTACAACCCGACCGCGGCGGAGTGCGCGAAGCGCCTGGCGGAGATCGCTCCCGGGCGCCTGCGGAAGACGTTCTTCGGCAACAGCGGCGCCGAGGCGATCGAGGGGGCCCTGCGGCTCGCCAAGCAGCACGTGAAGCGCAAGGAGATCGTCTGCCTGACGATGAGCTTTCATGGCCGCACGGTCGGCACGCTCTCCGTCACCGGCAACCGGGCGCGCAAGAAGGGCGCGGGGCCCTACCTGTCGGGGGTGGCGTTCGCTCCCGCCCCCTACTGCTACCGCTGCCCGTTCAAGCAGACCTACCCCGGCTGCGGGTGCGCCTGCGCCGAGCAGATGGATTACGTCTTGAAGTACCAGACGGCGGGCGACGTCGCCGCGTTCGTCGCCGAGCCGGTGATGGGCGAGGGCGGCATCCTCGTGCCGCCGCCCGAGTACTTCCGGATCGCCGTGGAGATCGTGCGCCAGGACGGCGGCCTCTTCGTCTGCGACGAGGTGCAGAGCGGCTTCGGGCGCACCGGCAAGATGTTCGCCATCGAGCACTACGGCGTGGACCCCGACATCATGGCGACGGCCAAGGGCATCGCCGACGGCTTCCCGCTCGGCGCGTTCACGGCCACGCCCGAGATCGCCGACGCCTTCACGCCCGGCGACCACCTCTCCACCTTCGGCGGCAGCCCGATCAGTTGCGCGGCCGCCATCGCGAACATCGAGGTGATGCGCGACGAGAAGCTCCCGGAGAACGCCGCCGCGCGCGGCGAGCAGATCCTGCGCCGGCTGCGGGCGTTCCAGGAGGGCTGCCCGCTGGTGGGCGACGTTCGGGGCAAGGGGCTGATGATCGGCATCGAGCTCGTGAGCGACGCGGCGAAGACCCCGGCCGCGGCGGAGGCGAAGGCCGTTCAGCGGCAGTGCCTCGATGGCGGCGTGCTCGTCGGCCTGGGCGGATGCCTCGCCAACGTGATCCGCATCCAGCCGCCCCTGGTGATCAACGCGGCGGAGGCCGACCGCGCCTGCGACGTGCTGGAGGACGCGATCCGCTCGGCGTGCGCGCGGTGAGGCCGGCGGCCCGCCCGAGCGGAAACCGGAGAGCCGCCCGCCGCAGCCGGTGAACCAAGCGCCGAGGCCAGCGCCTGAGAAGTCGCCGTCACGCCCGCCGTCGCATGAGGTAGAGCGTGCGCTCGGTCGCGCGGATCGGCTCTCGCCGCTCGATGCGGAACCGCCCGGCGAACGCCGCCTCGAAGCCCGCCTGGCTGTAGTCGGGGAAGATGTCCTCACGGGTCGCCAGCAGCCGCTGCACCTGCGAGTCGCTCTTCGGCACCCACTCGATGATCAGGGAGCGGCCCGCATCGGCGAAGAAGGCGGCGAGGCGGTCGAGGGGCACGTTGTTGGAGATCGCCAGGTGGTGGACGAGGGCGAGGGCGAGGACGGCATCGGCCGGGCCGCGCCGGAGCAGGGAATCGCGCTCGCGGTGGTGCCAGCCGATGTCGCCGCTCGGATTCGTCAGGTCCATCACCAGGGGAAGGAGGCGCGCCTCGCCGCGCCCGGCGCCCTCGCGATAGCAGGCGTCCACGGCGGCCGGGTCGAGGTCGAAGCAGACCGTCGGCGCGCCGCGCTCGCTGGCGAGGCGGCTGAAGACGCCGATGTTGCCGCCCAGGTCCCACACGCTCGCCGGGCGGAGCGCGTCGAGGAACTCGGACACCAGGGCGCGCTTCTCCTCGAAGCCCTCCGCGGAGTAGTTGGTGGCGCGGTAGTAGTCCCCCCACTCGGTCTGCCCCGGGCGCCACTTCAGGCCCTCGATGGCGCCGCGCAGGTTGTCAATGATCCCGGCCAGGGCCACCCGCGACACCCGGAGCGCGGACGCGGGCGCGGCGCGGTCGGCATAGCGGCGCTGGGTGCGCGCGTGCGCGTGCAGGTGGGAGAGGAGGCCGAACTGCGCGTAGGTGCGCCGGGGCAAGAGGGCGCTCGCCAGGTCGAGCGGCACGCCGTCCATGTAGACGCGCAGGAGCTGACCGAGGCGCGCGTCGCGGTGGGCCATGAGCGCCAGGGGGGCCAGGAAGTGCTGGCAGAACTGGCGGTAGGCGATCCAGGGCGCGCCCTCGCGGTAGGTCTCGAAGGAGAGCGTATCCACCAGCACGGGGCGGCAGCCGCGGAACTGGATGTTATAGGCGCTGGCGTCCTTCAGCGTCAGGCCGGCGTCCAGGGCGCGGCGCTGGATCTCCAGCGTGGTCAGCGCCGCGTCGCGGTACTGACTGAAGCACCACTCGTACGGGTAGGAGATGAAGGGGATGCGCTCGGGGCGGATCACCCGCCACGCTGCCGCGGAGAGCGCCAGCGCCGGGTCGGCATCGGTGTGCGGCACCAGCAGGCCCGCCTCCGTCAACTGGTCGCACAGACCCGAGTCCATCAGGCGCTCGAAGTGCTGGCGGTAGGCATGGTGGACCTGGCGGTAGAGGACGCCGTCGCGGGTGAAGAGGAACCCGCTGGGATCGCGGAACGAGCTGCCGAGTTGAGAGTCGTCCATGGGAGTTCCATCCGGGTCGGGTGCGACGGCGCCCCTGGCGTCGCGGTCGGTCTGCTCACGGGGCCATTCTACCACCGAAGGCGCGGCGGCGCAAGGGCTCGCCGGCAGCCGCCCGGGGCCTTTTCATTACTGCCGCACGGTGCGCCCCGGGGGGCAGGGGAGGCCTCCGTCTACCCAAGCCCCTGCTCTGCGAGAGCGTTGGCCGCTGGTCCGAAGCGGAGGCGTGGGCCGTTTGCCTCGGAGCGCCGGTGCCCCACCGGCTGGAGGTGGGGTGAGGGGGATGCGC
>JACQGM010000110.1 GCA_016199585.1 Armatimonadota bacterium | reverse complement strand
GGGCAGGGGTCCGGGCGGACGCAGGCCCTCCCCTGCCCCCCGGGGCGCACCGTGTGGCGGTAATGAAAAGTCCCTAGGCCCGCGCCGAGGGCCGAATCTCCACCCTACGGGGAAGGAAGCCGCCGCCGCCCCGTTGAAAGCACTCCCAACCCGATGCGGCGGCGCGGTGGACGCGCGCCGATCTGGAGGGAGTCTGCTGGATGAAGACGTTGCTTGTTGTTCCCGCGGCCATCGCCGTGGCTTCCATTGCCGCCTCGCCGGCGAGCGCGCCGGCGGAGAAGAGCAGCCTTGCCGACCTCGTCTGCTTCCGCGCCGCCTTCGACGGGCACGCCCGGGCCGAGGCGGGGGGGCGTCCCTGCGCGCCGTTGGCTCCCCAGAACCTGAGCTTCGAGCCGGCCGATTCCTCCCCGGCCCTCGTCGTCGGTCAGGGCACGCAGGTGGAGTACGACCTCGCGGACTTCCCCCACCGGGCGGGCGCCCTGGAGATCCGCCTGAAGCCGCGCTTCCCGCAGACCGATGATCAGCCGGAGCGCGTGATCCTGAACCTGTCTGGAGAGAACGGCGGCAGTTTGAGTCTCTCCTATGTGCCCGCCGGAACCCGCTGGGAGTTCATCATCCGCTCCGCCTCGGGGGAGTGGCCCCTCCGGTCGTGGTACGGCCGCGTCAAGGCCGACGAGTGGAATCACCTCCTGCTCGTCTGGGACCAGGATCGCGATCCGCACGCGGCGGTGACTCTCTACCTCGACGGAAAGGCCGAGGAGGAGCGTTCCTACGATGGCGGGCTGCAGGGGATCCGCCGGGTGCAGATCGGCGGCGCGCACAACGCCGAGGTGAGCATCGATGAGATGGTCCTCTACGGCTTCGCCCCCAGCCCCTCTCAGGTGGAGATGATGGCACGCTCTTTCGAGGCGAAGGCCGACCGCTTCTCCGCGCTCGCGGAGAGAGTGGCGCAGGACAGACGGGAGGCGGAGGCCGCGCGCGCAGCCCGCGCCGCGCTGGTAGCCCGGCTGAAGGGGCGCGTGGGGAGGCTCTCCCAACTCCGGGCGGAGAAGCCCCGCAACTTCGCCTTCCCGGAGGGGATCACTGCGAGGGGGATCCGACCGGAGGATGTCGGGACGCTCGACCTCTCCCGGTTCGCCGTCATCTACTTCCCGCCGGGCGGGGGCTTCCAGTTGACGCAGGAGCAGGAGCAGATTATCCGCGACTACGTGCGGAACGGGGGCGGCTACGTCGGCTCGTGCGCGGGCGCCCTCTTCGCGCACCGCCTCGGCCTGCTCGAGTGCGACCGCTACGGGTGGGTCGGCAATGGGGCGCTCCTGAAGATCGAGCTGACGCCACACCCGGTCACGGATGGGTACGGCAGCAGCACTCTCATGCACTACGGGGGTGGCCCGCTGATGCTGCCGCACGCCAACGCCAAGCACTGCCACGCGATCGGCGTCCTGACAACGGCGCACCCCGTGAAGCACGCCGCCATCGTCGCCGCCACCTACGGCAAGGGGCGGGTGGTAACCTTCGGGCCGCACCCGGAGGGCGGGGGCGTCTCCGGGGGCGGCAAGAGCGCGCTCTTCAGCGGGAAGTCACTCGGCACCGAGCGGCTGCAGGTCAACGCCCTGCTGTGGGCGGCAAAACTGACCGGTGAAGCGGAGGACACCGGCGAGAAGGAGTAGGCACGTTACCTCGTCGGGCCGGGGGGCAGGGGTGCGCCTTCGCCCCCTGGTCGCGCGACCGAAGCGCCGCTGTCGCAGGAAGCCACGAAGGGGGCCGTCCGATGTGGAACTCAATCAGTCTTGGAGTACTCTGCTGTGGCATCGCCATCCTCGGCGATCCCTCGGCCGCCGACACGGCCATTCGGCTTGACTTCTCACCCTCCCCCCTGGAGCAACTGGGGGAGAGCCCGGAGACGATGGCGCCCGCCGAGCAGCCCTGGCGCGCGGCGGCCGGCGAGGGCGTCCGCCTGACCGTCCCCCGGCCCTACGCCCGCCCCGGCGAGCGCTGGATTGACCTCGCCCTGGCGCTCGACCCCCAGGGCACGGAGCTGGCGCAGACGCGCGTGCGCGCCCGCCTCTTCGACCTCGGCGCCGGCCAGCCGGTGGAGGAAGTCTCCGCCGTGCCCGGGCGGACCACGGGCACGCTCGGCGTGGACCTGCGCCGCCTCGGGCTGAAGGAGGCGCGCCTCTCCGTGGAGTTGCTCCGCGAGGGGGAGCGTTTGGGAGCCGCGGAGGTCTTCCTCTCGGCCCGCCCTTGCGAGACGCCCCTGCCGCCGGGCCAGCGGATCGCCGTGGCGGTGGACGTGCCCGAGGGTCCGGGGCCGCTCGCCGCGTGGCCGGTGACGTTCGGGGTGCCCTTCCCCGCGGGCGCCCTCTGGGACGCGGATGGTCTCCGGCTGGTGGACAAGGCGGGGAAGGAGATCCCCTGCCAGAAGGAGGTCATCGGCCGCTGGGCGCCGGAAGGCTCGGTGAAGTGGGTGCGCTTCGATGCCCTGGTGGACTCCGAGCAGGGGTGCTTCGTGGAGGTGGCGGCCCCCGGGGCGGGGTCGCTGCCGGCGGCGCCGGTGCGCGTGGCCGAACAGGACGGCAAGGTGGTGCTGGAGACCGGCGCCGCGCGCTGCGTGCTGGGAAGGGGCGCCTCCCCGGTGGAGGAGGTGTGGCTGGGAGAGCGCCGGGTGGCGAGGAGCGCGGGCGCGCGCGGCCTCTACCTGGTGGACCAGAATGGCCGGGTGGCGAGCGCCTCCGCCGATGAGGAGAGCATGGAGGTGGAGGCGCGCGGCCCGGTGGCGGCGTGCGTGCGCTTCGAGGGGTACTACCGGACGGCGCAGGGGGAGCCGCTGGCGCGGCACATCACGCGCGTGGAGGGTTACGCCGGGCAGCCGTTCGTCAAGGTGACGCACACCTTGGTGCTGACCCGGAGCACGAACGAGGTGTGGTTCAAGGAGATCGGCTGGGAGCTGGGCGCGGAGCCGGGCGCCGCGCCGCGGGCGATCTTCAACGTGTCTCGCGAGGAGCCGGACCGGGTCGTGTCGCAGAGCCTGACGGAGGGCGTCGTCTCGGCCTACATGTTCCAGGAAGACGGCCTGCGCATGGGTGTTCGGCCCGCCGAGCCGGGGAGCATCCCCTGGCGGGCGGTGCCGCGCGGCGCGAACCGCTGCTCCGCATCCGCCGTTCGTGAGGACGAGACGGCGACCTCGCTCTTCACCGGCGAAGAGATCGGCGACTGGGCGGCTCTCGCCGGCGGGGACACCGGCCTGGCGCTCTCCTGCCGCGAGGCCGCGCGCCAGCACCCGAAGGAGTTCGAGGTGCGCGGCGACCGGATCGTGCTGCGCCTCTTCAGCAACCGGAACGGCCAGGAGCTCGACTTCCGCACCGAAACCCTCATGACGAAGTGGGGATTGAAGGAGCTGGATCCCGGCTGGATCGCCCCGGAGCGCCTGGAGGCGGTCTTCCAGCTCCCGAGCGATGCCATCGGCTGGTCGAAGACGCACGAGATCCTTCTCGCGCCCCTGGCGACGGAAGGGCTGGAGCGCGCGACCGCCCGCCTGAGCGAGCTGGACCGGAAGCGCGTCTACGCGCACGTGGATCCCTGGTGGATCTACCGGACGGATGTGCTCGGTCCGGTCTACCCGAGGGACCCGGAGCGGTTCCCGGCGGCGGAGAAGGTGATCGAGGCGCTCTTCCGCAACCGCCAGCAGGAAGTCCCCGGCGAGGTCTACCGCGGCTTCATGGACTACCATGCCGGCCCGCACTTCTCGCAGCACCGGGATCGGTGGCGGCTCACCTATACCTTCCTCCCCGATAGCTGGCTCCTCTACGCCCGCTCCGGGGATCGCACCGTTCGAGACCTCGCCCAGAGCTCCAACCGGGTCTTCATGGACAACTGCGTCGCCCACTGGACCGGCGGGACCAAGAAGAAGGGCATCTTCGTCAGCGCCGGCGCGGGCATCGTCCACCCCGGAACCGGCGCGGGCGCCTTCCCCCTCTACTGGGAAGCCCGGTGGGATTTCAACTTGCAGACCAGCTCCAACCTGACGCAGTCCATGCTCGATTACTACCTCACCGGCTACCGGCGCGCCGGGGACATCGTGCTGGAGATGGCCGAGGCTCTGGCGCGGGAGTGGCGGCCGGGGCCGGAAGGCCCGGGCCGCTCGCGGGTGATGCTGACCGTGCGCGGGTTGGTCCAGGCCTACAGCTTCACCTGGGACCCGCGTCTGCGCGCTCTGGCAGAGGCCACCATCGCGCGCAACGTCTACGACCCCGAGGGGGAGGTGCGCCTGGCGAAGAACCGGGCCTACCGGAGCACCACCTACAAGACGCGGACGGATCAGGATGCCGCCGTGGATGCGTGGAACATCCTCGGCGATTGGCGCAGCTATGACATCGCCATGGAGCTGGGGCGCCACCACTGGAACAGCAGCGGCGTGGATGGCCGCTCTACCGGGCTGACCGCCAACTTCCTCTACCGCGAGACAAAGGACCCCGGCGTTGCCGCCGGCCTGGACCAGTTCGTGCGGGAGTCCTGTTCCCGTTACGACCCGGAAACCGGGCGCGTTCGGGAGTTCATCAACCACGCCTGGTCGGAGCTGGCCCGCTTCTTCCAGGGCCTGCCGGCCGCCATGGACGTGATGGCGCGCTCCGACGCCGACCGGAAGTGGCTCGCGTCCTGGCTCGACTTCTCCCACGACGAGCGCGAGCCGGCCAGCGTCTTCGTTTGGAAGGATGATGAGGAGAGGGTGGACCTCATGGTGCGCGGCTCCTACATCATGGGCGAAGGCGCCATGGACGTGCGCGTGAACGTGGGCGGCACAGCGCGCCTGGTGGCCCACACCGCGGCGAAGGCGGAATGGGCGGGGAAGGACCTGCACCGGGTGTGTGAGGTAAGCGCGGGCGTGTCGCGCATTCGCATCCCCAAGGACGCCCCCGAGGGCCTCTACGAGGTGGTGTTCCAGGACCGCCTTGAGATCCTCCCCGAGAACCCGCGCTTCCGACTGGCGGAGCAGCGGGACACCATCGCCGTCGGCAAAGGCGCCAAGACGATCCTGGCGGGGTCCCGGGTGCGCCTCGTGGTGCGCGGCTCCGCTTCGTGGGAGCCGGCGCCGCTCCAGCCAAGCCCGCGGATCTACTTCAGCCTGCCGGAAGGGAGCGCGGGCGCCGAGATCACCTTCGCGGGGAGCGCCCGTCTCTTCACCCCCGGCGGCGAGCCGTTCGAGGATGGGAAGCCGCTCACGGGGCCGGTGAACCTCCCGGCAGACCAGCCGGGCCTCTGGAGCTTCACGGTGGTGACGGCGGGAGTCGTGCGCGGCCGAGGCTTCCCGCCCTACTTCGCCGTGGGCGACCCGGCGTTCTACTTCAACCCCGAGGCGCTGATGGCCGCGCGAGGGAACCCGCCCAGCGGCTAACAGCGCGCGGAAGCGCCCGTGCGGGCCACGGGGCGCCGCATGGATCCGGATCGAAGGGGCCGGGGAACGCCGGGGTCAGTCGCAGGGCGGCCCCCGCCGATGGGCGCGCGTCCCTGCGCGGGCAGCTCTTCGCTCACTCTCACAGGAGGACTCCCCATCCCCGCGGGCCGAATCCAGATCACGGCGGTGATGGCGCCTGCGCGCCACGCCGCCCCTTCTCCGAAGAGGAGTATCCGCGATGCCCAAGCCGACCGACGTCCGCCCTGTGGCGACCGAGATCTACCTCCTCCCCGTGGAGACCCGCGTGCCGCTGAAGTTCGGCCGCGAGACGATCACCCACTCCGTCTGCCTGCGCGTGCGCCTCACGGTGGCCGATGCCCGGGGCCGCCGCGCCGAGGGCTGGGGCGAGACGCTCCTCAGCGTCACCTGGGCCTGGCCCGGCGCCCTGGCCTACCAGGAGCGGTACGAAGCGATGGAGCAACTCTGCCGAGCTCTGGCTGGCGCCTGGGCCCGCTTCGACGCCGCCGGGCACCCGATGGAGGTCGGCAACGGCTTCGCCGAGCAGGCGCTGCCCGCCCTGCTGGTGCAGGCCAACGCCGAGCGCGGCCCGGACGCCGAGCCGATGCCCTGGCTCGCCGCCCTCGTCTGCTGCTCCCCCTTCGACCTCGCCCTGCATGACGCCTACGGCAAGCTTCACGGCCGGCACGTCTACGAGACTTACAACGCCGACTTCATGAACGCCGACCTCTCCTACTACCTGCGGCCGGCCCGAGACGCCGCCGTCTCCTTCGCCGGCAAGTACCCCGCCGACTACCTCCTCTTCCCGCGGCCCAACCGCCTCCCCGCCTGGCACCTGGTCGGCGGCCTGGACCTCCTGGATGCCTCCGAGCGCACCGGGTCGGAGCCCGACGACGGCTACCCGGTGCTCCTGGGCGATTGGATCGAGCGCGACGGCCTCACCTGCCTGAAGGTGAAGCTGCGCGGCGACGACGCAGCCTGGGACTACGACCGCATCGCGCGCGTCGGGCGGCTCGCGACCCGGGGCGGCGCCCACTGGCTCTCCTGCGACTTCAACGGCACCGTCACCGATCCCGCCTACGTCAACGCTATCCTGGACCGGCTGCTGTGGGAGGAGCCGCGGACCTACGGCATGATCCTCTACGTGGAGCAGCCCTTCCCCTACGACCTGGAGGCCCACCGGATTGACGCGCGCAGCGTGTCGGCGCGCAAGCCGCTCTTCATGGACGAGAGCGCCCACGACTGGCACCTGATCCACCTCGGGCGGGGCCTGGGCTGGACGGGCGTCGCTCTGAAGACGTGCAAGACACAGACGGGCGCCCTGCTCAGCCTCTGCTGGGCGAAGGCGCACGGCATGACGCTGATGGTGCAGGATCTCACCAACCTCATGCTGGCGCAGATCCCCCACGTGCTCCTGGCGGCGCACGCCGGCACCGTCATGGGCGTCGAGACGAACGCCCCGCAGTTCTGCCCCGAGGCATCCCGCCCCGAGGCCATCGTCCACCCCGGCCTCTACCACCGCTGTAACGGCGCGGTGGATCTGAGCACCATCTCCGGCCCCGGCTTCGGCTACCGCGTGGGGGAGATCCGCCGCGAGCTGCCACCGGCGGCGTGCGTGGTGGGATAGCGGCGCGGCAACGCCGCGCTGCCACTCCCCTTTCTCCCGGTTGGCGCCTCTCCCGGATGGGTATCTCCTCCTTGGGGCTGGCCGATGCCGGCCCCCCCTAACTCGTGTGAACGGGTGGAGGTAAAGGATGAAGATGACGACAGGGTTGCTACTGCTGGGTCTCGCGTCGGGGCTATCCTGCCCCGCGGACGCCCGGGGCGAGGCGGTTCCCGGCGAGCGCACGCTGGTGGCCGGCGACGTCATCCGGCTCACCGTGGTGGGCGAGCCGGAGCTGACGCGCGCCCTGACGATCAGCGCGGACGGGATGGTATCGCTCAGTTACTTCGGACGGACGCGCATCGCCGGCCTGACCCCGGATGCCGCCTCCGACGCGATCCGCCGGACACTCGAACGCTACATCCGTGACCCGGAGGTGTCGGTGGAGGTGCCCGAGACGCGCTTCGCCGTCCTCGGGGCCGTACACCGGCCGGGCTACTTCACCATGGAAGGGGACACCATCCCCCTGCTCGACGCGCTGGCCCAGGCGGGCGGCCCCAACGACCGCGCCAACCTCCGTTCCGTGAGCCTGGTGCGCCAGACGGCGTCCGGCCCGCAGAAGGTGCGGGTAGATGTCACCCGCGCCATCAAGTCGAAGGCCACCGGGCAGCTCCCCACGGTTCAGCCCGGCGATGTGCTCCACGTGGACCGCCGGGGCCAGCCGCTCGGCGCGACGCTTCTCACCATCCTCGGGGCCGCGGCGTCGCTGGGGTGGGTGCTGCGGTAGCCTTGCCGCCTACCGGAGCAGCCAGGACCAGAAGCTGCGCTTCGGCGCGCTGGTGGCGGACGGCCCTGCGTCCGCCACCACCCAGATCGGCGTCGTCCACGCCTCGCCGCCGTCGCGGGTAACAACGCGCAGGCAGTAGGCCTGCTCGCCCTGCGCGGGCGCCGGGTGGCTGAAGGAGAGCTGGACCGGCCCGGATCCCGACGGCTGCGCCGAGTGAACGACCTCGCCGTCGCGGATCAACTCGACGGCCGCCACGGACGCACCCTCCACCTCGGCCGCCAGGGCCACCGACCGGCCTCCCGGGCCGCTGCTCACCGACCCCATCGGCTGCCCGTCGGCGGTGAAGCGCACCTGCAGCGCGCGCCGCGCCGCGTAGGAGTGGCGCAGGCGAAGCGCGGCCACGACCGACCGGCGTGAGAGATAGCCGCCCCAGACGTAGGTGAGCGCCGGCTCCCCCGCGTCGCCGGTGCCCCCCACCACCGCCGGGCGCATGCCGGCACCGACCCAGCGGAACAGGAACCCGCGGTCCACACCCCTCGCGGCCGCTGCCGGCCCGATCACCTCGAAGGGCGCGACGAGGGCGGGGGCGAGTGCCGTCTCGCCGCCCGGAACGGGCTCGGCGGAAGGGAAGAGCGCGGCCAGAGTCTCGGGCGAGCCCTCGCGCGCCCAGAAGGCATCCCGCCTGGCCGGAGATGCGTCCACCGCCCCACTGGCATCTTCGCCGGTCCAGAGGATCATCCCCCGATACCCGCCCGGCGCCGGGCACTCGTAGCCGGTGAGCGCCGCCAATAGACCATCCACCGAGAAGAGGTGGGCCATCTTGCGGCGCAGGTGCCAGCGGTAGCGGTCGCCCGGCTCCCCGCCGCCCAATGGATCCACGGTCGCCAGGAAGTCGAGCCGGCCCACGTCGAGGGCGTAGCGATAGAGATCCAGCAGCGAGCCGTGCGCGAAGGGCCGGGAGAGGGAGAGCTCCGTGCGCCGGAGGAGATCGCCCCGGTGGAGGACGTAGTCTCGGCGCGCGAAGCGCGCGGTCACTTCCGCGTGCGGTTCGGCGGCCTGCTCCTCGATCGCGGGGGGTACGGGCACGGGAGGGAGCGCCGGCCGCTCGGCCGCCGGCAGGCGGCGCGGCAGCGGGGCGGCGAAGATCGCGTGCTGCACCAGCGGCTCGTCGCGGCTATCGGTGGCCCAGGCCGCCAAGACGCCCTCGTCCTCGCCGGCGGCCAGCGCCGCGCGCATGTCGCTACGGCCTGCGCTGTGCGGCAGGACGACCGGGTGCGACCACTCCCGGCCGTCGAAGCCCTGCGCCACCATGTCCCACCCCTCCGGGCGCAGCGATCGGCGGTAGGCGAGCCAGACGTAACCGCGCGAGTCGCACGCCAGGCGCGGCGCCTCCGCGAACCCGGCCGCTCCGGCCATCGCCCCGGTATCCGGCAGCGGCGGCTGCGCCAGTCTCCCATCCTCCAGACAGCGCACTCCGATCCCGCGGGAGCGGTGCAGGCGGGCGCCCTCCGGTCCCCTCCCCCACTCGCGCTCGCCGATGTCATACGCGATCCAGAGGCGGCCTGCGGAGTCGCACGCGAGGGATGCGTTCGCCTCGTACTCAGGTCCGTCGGTCACCGGGATGATGGGGGTGAGCCGGCCCTCGCGCAGCGAGCGCACGAAGACGTTGTAGTCGCCCCCGGAGTGCGAGTCCCAGGCGACGTAGACGGTGCCATCGGGGCCGACCGCTAGCGCGGGCGCCCAGTGGTGCGCCTGCGCTTCGGTGATCAGGATCGAGGGTCCCCACTTGCGGCCATCCCAGGAGGCGAGGCGGATGTGCGAGAAGGCGCCTTCCACTGCCTGCCAGGCCAGCCACACCTCTCCGGATCGTCCTTCCGCCACCTGCGGGGAGAGGCTCGGGCCGCTGCCCCGCGCCACCCGGGCCGGCTTGCTCCAGCGGGTGCCCGCCCGCGCCGCTGAGAAGAGGTCCCACTGGCCGTCGCGCTGTTCCGACCACACGGCCATCAGGCGGCGGTCACTCAGGGCCGCGAGCGCCACCTGCTGGATGCGCCCCACCGTTCGCGGCAGCACCCCCTGATCCACCCATCGCCCCTCCAGTCGCTGCGCCAGCCGGATCTGGTCCCGCTTGCCATCGAAGGCGACCCAGGCGCACCAGGCAGCCCCGCCCGGCCCGGCGGCGAGCGCCGGAAAGTCGGCCTCTTCCGCACCGGAAACCCGCGAGGGGGCCGGCAAGAGCTGGACGCTGACAGCGCCCTCTGCGGCGAGCACCGGTTCCCCGGCCGCCAGCGCCGCGAGGGGGAAGGATGCGACGCCGCTCGAGAGCGCGATCTCGAGGCGAGCGTCGGAGGGCGCCTGAAGCGCCAGTAGCAGGGATCGCTGAACGGGGGCGGCGGGATCGCACACCCACGACCATCCGGAAGCCACGCGGTCGCCCGGCGCCGACCGCCACGCTTGCAGGCCCACGATGCGCCCCGAACTCACCCGGGCCTGCCCGGACCAATCGCCCGGCTGGCCTTCACGCCCCAGTTGCACCATCACCATCCGCGCGGGCGCATCCTCGGGCGATGCCCCCACCGGGCACGCGGCCACCCCCATCACGAGGACCATCCAGAGCCACACTCGCATGCCAACTCCCTCCCACCCGTGCTCCCGGCGGATCCGCACGCCGAACGCGCAACGCCGGGGAAGGAGTGCAAGAGACCTGCCAAGCGGGAACATGGGGGCACGTGGCCCAACGGATGGCGAAGCTACCCACACCGGCCCGGGCGGCCTCTCCCCCGCAGCGCGGGAGAGGGGTGGCCGCAGGCCGGGGTGAGGGCCGAACCGGAAACCCCGCGCGCGTGTCCCTACAACCAGTCGCGGCAGCCCAGCAGCGGCCGCCGCGCCGATGGGAGGATCGATGCTGAAGATGGTGAAGGCGACTATCGAGCAGGTTCTCCTGGAGCGGGTCGCGTCCGGCTGGTACGACGCGGAGGCAGCGCTCTCGCTGCCGCGCCAGCTCTTCTACGAGAACCCGGCGCGGGTGTACGGCCTGGAAAGGAGTGAGCGGTAGGTGGCAGCAGCTCACAGTCGGCAGTTCGCGGTCGGCAGTCGGCCGGCGGCCGGATCACCGGGCATTGGAAATACCCGTCTCGCGGGCCTGCACCCGAGCGTCCTCGCGGACGGAGAATCCATCAGCGTCCGCGAGGACGCTCGGCGGCGCCCCGCCGCTCTCCAGACGGGTATTTCCAATGCCCGGCCTTTGGTTGCGGCCCTGCCGCCCTGTGTACTCCGCAGTCGGCACGCCACACTCGGCACTCCGCTCTGCACACTCCTCCTGCTGGCGCTCGTCGTCGTGCTGGCCGCGGCCGGCTGCCATCGGGAGCCGGAGGGCCTGCCCCAGCCGCCGCCTCCGCCGAAGCTCGTCTCGCAGGATCCGTGGCGGCTCACGATCCGCGAGCCGGGGCCGGCGCGGGCCTACCTCGGCAACGGCTACCTGGGAGTCAGCGCCTCGCAGGAGGGGTGGGCGCGCGACGGCGAGGAGACCTTACCCGGCTTTCTCTCGGGGTACTACGTCGGAGAATCGTTCGCCCCCGGGCCGGATTGGGCCGCGCCCGTGATCACCGTGAACGGGCGGCGGCTGAGCCCGGACGGCGCCCGCGAGTACGAGCAGACCCTCGACCTGAGCCGCGGCCTGCTGCAGACACGCTACCGCCAGGCGCGTCGCCCCGGCGTCCTGGTGGAAGCGACCCTCTTCCCGGCCCGTCACGACCCCTACCTGGGCGTGCTTCAGGTCTCTCTTACCCCGGAGCGCCATTGCACCCTCACGGTGGATCCCGCCTTCACGGCAAGGCCCGAGGTGGCCGCCGTTACCCAGGATCGGATGACCATTCCCGGCCAGGCTTCAATGCCGCTCCCCGCCGGCCCGATCCGGCTGCGGAAGGGCGAGACCTTGACGCTCACTCGTTACGCCGGGGTCTGCCACCGGCGCGATGCCGCAGACCGCCAGGGCGGCCTGGCGCGGCGATCCGTAGAGGCGGCGGTCGGGCTGGGATTCCCCGAGGTGCTGCGGCGGCACACCGCCGCCTGGGAGAAGCTGTGGGAGCGCGACATCGCCATCGCGGGGGACCCCCGCGTGCAGCAGGTGGTGAACGCCTTCCGCTACTACCTCCTGGCCAGCGTGCGTGAAGACGTGGCCGACAGCGTGCCCCCGATGGGCCTCTCCAGCAGCATCTACCAGGGGCACATCTTCTGGGACGCGGATGTCTGGGTCTTCCCGGCGCTCGTGCCGCAGTACCCGGAGCTCGCCCGCTCCCTCGTCGAGTACCGCTACCGGACGCTGCCGGCGGCGCGCGAGAATGCCCGCCGCCAGGGGCTGCCCGGCGCCGACTATGTCTGGCAGTCCGCGGCCATCGGCCGGGAGAACGCCCCCGGCGACTTCGCCCGGGGCCGCCACGTCACCGCCGGCGTGGCCCTGGCGCAGTGGCAGTACTACCTCTGGACCGGCGACCGGGAGTGGCTGCGCACTCGGGGTTATCCCGTCCTGCGCGACACCGCCGACTGCTGGGCCGGCCGGGCCGACCTGAACCAGGCGGCCGGACGCTACGAGATCCGCGGCGTGATGGGCCCCGACGAGACGCGCGGCCCGGTGGACAACAACGCCTGGACGAACTCGATGGCGCAGCTCAACCTGCAGCTCGCCGCCCGCGCGGCGGAGATCCTGGGTGAGAGGCCGGATCCCCGGTGGGCCGAGGTCGCGCGGAAGCTCTGGATCCCCTTCGACAAGGCGGCCGGACGCTACCGCCAGTGCGACGGCGCCGATGGCCGCGCCAAGCAGGCGGACTGCGAGCTGATCCTCTACCCGCGCCGCCTGGCGATGCCGCCGGAGGTGGCGGCGCGCACCTACGACTTCTACAGGAGGAGTGTCATCCGCACCGGGCCCGCGATGACCTTCTCCATCCACGCGATCATCGCCGCGCAGCTCGGCCGCCCGCAGGAGGCCGCAGAGTGCTTCCGGGAGTCATCCGAGCCCTTCCTGGTGGCGCCCTACCACCTCTTCAGCGAGCGGCGCACCAACGCCCGGAGAACCTGCTTCGTCACCGGCCTGGCCGGCAGCCTCCAGGCGATCCTCTACGGCTTCGCCGGCCTGGAGCCGACCGAGGCGGGCCTGCGCGCGCACCCACTGCTCCCCCGGGGCTGGACCGGCCTGCGCGTCACCGGCATCCGCTGGCGGGGGGAATCGCGCGCCGTGGTGGTGAAGTAGGGGGATAGGAGTGTGGGGGTGTAGGGGCGCGACCGGGGACGGGGGACCGGGACCGTCGCCAGGCCCCCGTCCCCGGTCGCCTCTCCCTACCCCCGCGCCTCAATCCGCACCTGGATCGCCTTCGGCACCCCGAACGCTTCCGCCAGGGGGCTTGCGGGCACCGTCGGCACGCGCCCGGCCGCGTAGGGAGATCCGCACCGCGTTCGCCTTCTCGTCCCAGCGGAACTCGTCGCCGGTGATCCGCTCCCAGAGGGAGAGCGGCAGGTAGGTCCGCCCCCGGACGACGACCGGCGCGTCGGGGATGGCCTCGGGGGTGCCGTCCACCCGGAGGGTGCGCGAGCCGTCGCGCAGGACGAAGCGGCGGCCATCCGGCCTCTTCAGCGTCAACTCCTTGCCCTCCCGCGCCCACGTCATCTTCCAGAGCCGGCTGCGCGCGTAGCCGGCGTACCAGTAGACCGCGCCGTCGCGCCGGATCGGCGGGTAGCCCGACCTTCCGGCCGGCTGGCGGCCCTCCACCAGCACCTTGATGTGCCGCGGCTCCAGCAGTTCCGCGCCCGTCGGGCCGCGCCGCTGCTCCGGCTTCCGGGTGAGGCGCACCAAGCGCGGCTGCCACCCCTCGGGCGCCGGGCGCTTCCCGCCGGAGCCGAGATACCCCTGGTGGTAGAGGATCTCGCCGGTGAACGCATCCACCCAGACCGACCAATCGCTCGAACCGTCCCCCTCATTCGCCACCCATTCCTCTAACGTGTAGTTGGGGTCCTCGGAGGTCGCCGTCTCCACCAGCCACACCAGGCGCTGCTCGCCGAGGCCGTCTATGGTGACGTTGAGGCGCGAGGGGGCGACGATCAAGGCCACCGGTATGCCCGGTTCTCCGGCGTAGCTGTCGAGGGCGATCGTCTCGGCGGCCGCGGCGCTCACGGTGGGGGTCAGCGGCACCGTCACCGCCTCCCCCGGACCCCAGGCGACGAATGACCACACGTCGCCCGCAAACGGGTCAGTGGCCACGGCACACTGGTTGCCCAGGAAGAAGCCGCCGGTGGGGAGAACGGTGGCGAAGCTCCACGCTAGGGACGTCTGGACCCTCAGGTCCATGAGACCCATGTTCAGGGCATCGAACCCCGGGTAACGGGCGCGGGCGAAAGCAGTGGCAGCGGCCTGCAACTGCGCCAGCGGCAGTTCGGGCGGCCGCGGATTCTGGTTCCAACTGGCGTGGGCGCAGTAAGCTGACTCCAGGGGAATGCTCGTCCACCTCTGCACCCAGCCGGTATAGCAGTCTACGTTGACGACCTGAGACCCGGGCTCTCGAAGGCGGTATGTCTCGCTCCACAGGATATCTTCCACCCACCAAACGTATTCCAGTTCCAGGTCCGGCATCGGGTCCCCCGTCCACGCCCGGGCGATGGCGAAGGCCTGCTCGGGGCTTACCGGGAACTGCATCGTCTGTGGGTCGTAGGGCGCGTGGATCACGTCCGCGGTACATATCCGAGCGCTCCCCACGATCAGAAGCACTGCTGTGAGGAAGATCCGTTTCATCTTGCCCTCCCCTCTACTGTGTCTCGATCCCAGTTCCGTTGAACATAGTGAAGTTGAACCCGGCACTCCCCGTCAGGCTCCCGAGCGCGCTGCGGCCGAAGTTCTCCTGCGTCTTCCTCTGCGCCTCTGTCGCGGCAGAAAGGGCGTCCATGCCGGTCGTAGGGGGGCCGCTCGTCGTTCCCCTCATGTGGTACTTCCAGAAGAGGTCGGACCAGAACCCGGCAACAACGGTCTCCACAATCCGGTTGAACAGGATGCGGTTCTGCACCCCGCGCGCGGCCAGGGCCTGGTCCAGATCCGTCTCGTTGGGGGCTCCCTTCTTGCCGCCCTCGCAGGCGGCGATCACGCAGAGGCCGACGCGTCCGAGGTCCCTGGGACCAAGCGTCTGTCCACCGTACGACGCATCCAGCCCCACGGTAGTGTAGCCCTGGCGGGCGACGCTGCTGTCGGCGGCCAGCATCGTCTTGTCGCTGAACAGAATCGCCCTGCCGGCGAGCGTGCCGCCCATCCCGTGGCCGAGGAAGAACCAGTACGTGGCGCGAGCACCCTTGTCCTTAATGTGCTTGGATGCCCACAGCGAGCACCAACCATCGCTCGCTCGCTTTCCGATGCGCTCCTGCGGGCCGTACTGTGAACTGAGAAGGTGTTTTGAAAGTGGGGGGTGGG
>JACQGM010000119.1 GCA_016199585.1 Armatimonadota bacterium | reverse complement strand
GGCGTGGAGTTCCGGGCGGGGAGCGCGACGGTGCGCGTCCTGTTCGCCAGGGATGGCGATGTCCGCGGACGCATCCGCATTGATGACGGCGGCCGCGTCCTGGTGGAGCGCGCGCTGGCGCAGGAAGTGGTTCCGCAAGTGGGGCTGGCCCTGAACCGGTAGGCCCGCCGGCGTCACCGGCGCCAAGGAGGTGCGCAGTGAAACCATGTCTCTTCCCCGTGGGCTTTCGGCCTCACGGCGACAAGTTCATTGAGATGCAGTTGGAGGAGCTCGTGCCGCGCGCGGCGGCGGTCGGGTTCGAGGGGATGGATCTTCTCAGCGACCACGTAGATGACTACCTCGAGCGAGACGGGCACGACCTCACGTCGCTGAAGGCCCTCTTCCAGGCGCACGCTGTGGCAGTGCCCCAGGTGAACGCCTACCGCATCGAGATCTTCGATGCGGGGGCGAGAGAGGCGATCTGGCGGAACTTCCGCCGCTGCCTCGACTGCGCGGCGGCGTTGGGGAGCACGTCGGTGGGCGCGTTCATCGGGCTGCCGCGGGGCATCGGCAAGCCGGAGCGCCTCTCGCCCGCCGATTGGAAGGATGGCACGCAGCAGGTCGCCGCGATGGTGGCGGAGTGCGCCGCGAAGGGGGTCGTGCTCGCCGTCGGTCCTCACGACGGGACGCTGACCGATACCATCGAGTCAATCCAGCGGCTGAAGCGCGAGGTCGGCGCGGCGAGCCTGAAGGTGTTCCTGGACTACGGGAATCTCTGCCTGGTGGGCGATGACCCGATAGAGGCGGTGGACCGTCTCGCTCAGGACACGGTACTGGTGCGCGCCTTCGCCTATCGGGCGCAAGAGAAGCGCCTGGTCCGCCTGGGCGAAGGGGATTGGGACGACCGCGCCGTGCTGGCGCGTCTTCGCGAGAAGGGCTACGACGGCCCCGTTTCGCTGAAGTACGCCGTCACCGACGGCATCTGGGATATCCTCGCGCACGGCGCGACGTTCATCAAGTCGGTGTGAATGACGGTTCGTCCGGGAGGCGCGGCCTGAGCCGCCGCGCCTCCGGCCCGGCGCCCTGCCGGGCGTCTGTGGGGAGGTCTGGAACCATGACTCACCTGACACCAGCGGCGCTCTTCCTCTGCGCCTCCGCCGCGGGGCTGCTCGTGTGCGCCGCAGCGGCGAACGAACCTGATTCCTCCGGGGTGGACCTCCTCGGCGAGAAGGAGCTCGCCGGGGGCGTGGATCCAAGCTTCGCATCCGTCAGCCGCCACTTCCCCGCCATGAAGTGGCCGCGAGAGGCAATCGGGGTGAAGGAGGCGCCCACGGAGATCGCGGTGCATCCCGACGGGTCGCTCTTCTGGATCGGCAGGCGCCGGGGGCCCGGAAGTGAGATCGGGGGCGCCCAAGCGTTCTTCGTGGTCGGTGCGCCTCCGGTTCGCCTCGGGGCCGGTGACTCGCTGTGCCGCAAGCGCCTTCTCGGGGGCTGCCTCCCGATCATCGTCTTCGAGTGGGAGCGGGACGGGGTGAAGTACGAGGAGACGGTCACCGCCTGGTCGGAGGGGATGAGTCCCGACGCGCCGCAATCGGCGTGGGTTTCGCTCAAGGTCCTCAACGCGACGGCGCAGGCGGTCGCGGTGAGCCTGCGCTTTCAGGTGCAGGCGGTGGCGTCGGCCGACATGAACACTAGAGCAGTGGAGATGGGCGGCGAGCCCGCGACCGCGGCGGAGTGGCGCCTGGAGCTGGGACCGGGCAGCGTCAGGAACGTGTGCGTGAAGACACCCATTCCACTGGCGGAGGCACCGGAAACCATCTCGGATGTCACTCCTGCTGAGTTCGAGTCCCGCCTCAAGGAGTCCACCGCCTTCTGGGAGCGCACGCTCGCCAAGGGGATGAGAATCACCGTGCCGGAGCAGCGGGTGAACGATGCCTACCGCGCTTGGCTCGCCTACAACTTCATCAACGTGGATAAGCGCGACGGGATCTACGAGCCCCACGACGGGGCGATCGGCTTCTACGAGGCGATCTTCGGGTACTCCGCGGCCCTCTACTGCCACGCGCTCGACCTGATGGGGTATCCTGAAGAAGCCGGGATGTACCTCGACTCGCTCTTCACCTTCCTGTCGCCGGAAGGGCTCTTCATTCGCAACTTCGGTCTGTGCGACACGGGCGCTCTCCTCTACGCGGCGGCGCAGCACTTCCTGCTGGCGCGCGACGAGGCGTGGCTGCGAACGGCGGCGCCTTTCCTGGTCCGAATGTGCGAGTGGACCGCCGCGACGCGCAAGCAGGTCATGGCCGCACAGGAGAAGGATTCGCCGATCTACGGGCTGCTGAAGTTCAAGCCGTATGCCGACTACCCCGGGGAGTCGTACTGCTACCTGACGGACTGCTACCTTGTCGCGGGCATGGGAGCGGCGGCGGAGGCGATCCGCGAGATCGGGATGAGCGAGCAGGCAGCCCGCATCCTGCGGGAGTGCGCCGCCTACCGGCAAGATATCCAGCGGTCCATGGAGCGCGCCGTCATCGAGCGCGACGGCCTGAAGATGCTGCCGCTCTTCCCCGAGAACCACGAGCTGCTGAAGCAAGGCAACTACAAGGTGGTGAACACCTACTACAACCTGGTGGCCGGCATGGTGCTGGAGAGCGGCGTCCTGCCGCCCGGGAGTATCCAGGCCCGCTGGCTCACCACTGTGATCGAGCAGCGGAAGGGGCTCTCGCTGGGGGCGTTCGCGCACGGGGAGGGGCTGGACCACGCCTACTCCTACGGCTACTGGATGGACTGCCTGCAGCGGGACGAAGTCGGGCGGGTGCTCCTGGGGTTCTACACGACGCTGGCTTACTGCACGACCCGGGAGACCCACTGCGCCACCGAGTACGCGGCGCACCGCACGGGCGAGAGCCGGTACATCATGCCCGACCTCTACTCGAACACCCAGCAGCTCCGCCTGCTGCGGCACATGCTGGTGCGCGAAGAGGGGGACACGCTGCTCATCGGACAGGCGACTCCTCGACCCTGGCTGGAGGACGGTGAGGAGGTTCGGGTGGAGCGCGCCCCGACGCTCTTCGGGGAGACGAGCTTCACCATCGCCTCTCATGCCGCTGAAAAGCGCATCACCGTGACGATCGATCCCCCGGTGCGGAGGCCCCCCGCGAAGATCATCGTGCGGCTGCGGCATCCCCGGGGAGAGCCGATCCGGGCCGCAACCCTCGACGGCAGGCCGATTGCCGACTTCACGGCGGACACAGTGACGCTGACGGGCGCCAGCAGGCGCACGGTCATTGAAGCGCGCTACTGAGGGTGCGGTCGCCGAGCTCTTCGTCCGCGACGTCGTCGTGGATGGCGCCCTGCCGGTGGTGGTTGACGCGGGTAGCCGGGGCGCATGAGCGCCAATGGCTGTCGGATGCCGACTGCACACCGGCCGTGGGCCGTCCGGCCGAAAACAGGAGCGCTCGGCGCTGCGGCGAATAGAAGAGTACCGCGGGTCGGAACGGCGCAAAGGAAGGGGATCGGGTGGGAGTCATCCCGACCCCGACAGAGCGCGCCTCTCATATCCGCCCCGGGAAACCCGAAGGAAGTGCCAGGATGATCCGCCTATGGGCTGAAGCCACGCCCCCTTTCTCCCTCCAGCATGGCGGCTGTGCGCTTTCGGACCTGCCGGGCCCAATGCTGCTGATCTACCGCAAGCTGCCCCCGGAAGAGGGAAGCCGGTGAAGTCGTCGGGCGCCATCAGCCAACGCCCCGGAGCTGGGACGAGGCCCGCGGCGCGCGCCACGGCTCTGCCCGGCCTCTCCTGGCGGGCGATCCTCGCCGGGATCGCTCTCATCCTGGCGAACTGCTACTGGATGGTGCAGGTTTCCGCGCTGGGAACCGCGAACCAGATCTTCCCCGAGGCCGTCTCTCCCTTCTTCAACGCGATCTTCACCCTCTTCGCCCTCACCGCCCTCAGCGCCCTGCTGCGACGCGCCCACCCCCGCCTCGGCCTCACCGTCCACGAGTTGATCGTGGTCTACGTCATGGTCTGCATCGGCACCGCCCTTTGCAGCGGCGACGTGCTGCAAGGCACGGTGATGGTGATGACCTACCCCTTCTGGGCCGCGACGCGGGAGAACGGCTGGGCGGACCTCTTCCACCCCTACATCCCACGGTGGCTCTCGGTGCGCGACCCGGATGCGCTGCAGAGCTTCTACGCCGGGCACTCCACCCTCTACACGCCGGAGCACCTGCGCGCTTGGGGCCTCCCGGTGCTCTGTTGGTCCCTTCTCGTCTTTGTGCTCCTCTTCATGATGCTGTGCGCCAACTCCATCGTGCGAAGGCACTGGAACGAGCAGGAGCGGCTCACCTACCCGATCCTGCAGCTCCCGCTGGCGATTGCCCACGGGCGGCCCTCCTTCTTCAAGAACCGCCTGATGTGGCTCGGCTTCGGCCTGGCGGCGGTCACCGAGATCATCAACGGCCTGGCCTACCTCACGCCGGCGATACCCAGGACGCCCTTCAACCGGCACCACTGGATCACTCCACACACCTTCCGCACCCGGCCCTGGAGCGCCATCTGGTGGATGGACTACGACCTCATTCCGACGATCATCGGGCTGGCGTTCCTCATCCGAACGGATCTTCTCTTCTCGGCGTGGTTCTTCTTCATCCTCAGCCAGTTCGAGCGAGTGGCGGCCGAGGCGCTCGGGCTCGGCTTGAACGATCCGGCGGGGCAGCACTACGTGTTCTCCCGCGGCTTCGGGGCCTACATCGGGCTGGCCCTCATGCAGCTCTGGCTGATGCGGGGATACTTCAGAGAGGTGGCGCGCACCGCCTTTCGGAAGGCGAGCGGACCGCCCGAGTCCGGGGATGGCGAGGCGATCCCCTACCGCTGGGCGGTGCTCGGGTTGGCGGGAGGGAGCATCTTCCTGACCCTCTTCGGGCTCGCCGGCGGCATGACGCCGCCCGTGATCCTCTTCTTCTTCACCATGTACTTCGCGATGTTCCTGGTGACGACGCGGATCCGGGCGGAGGTGGGGCTGATCGGCACCGGTCTCGCCGCGCCGACCGCAGGCCACGCGCTCGCCAGCGCCGTGGGGTCGTCCGCCGTGGGGCCGCGCAACCTGATGATGTGCGAGCTGCTCCTCCCGTGGGACTACGGCCATCGCGGCAACCCGATGCCGATCGAGATGGAGGGCATCCGCATGGCGGAAGTGAGCGGCATGCGGCGGCGGGGGATGGCCGGCGCGATCCTGATCGCCGCCGCCGTGGGAACGCTCGTCTCCTTCTGGCTGCTGGTTCACACGTATTACCACGTCGGCGCGAGCGCGGCCACGATGTATGGCCGCGCCCGGGACTACCGTTATAGCTTCGCCGGTCTGGCCAGCCTGATGAGACCCCCCGGCGTGAGCCCGGCGCCGGGCCAATGGGCGAACATCGCCGCCGGGACGGGGGTGGTGCTGATCCTGGCGGCGCTGCGGGTGCGCTTCATCGGCTGGCCGCTCCACCCCGTCGGCTATGCCATCGCCCCCGTCCTCAACCAGGTCTGGATGGCGGTGCTCCTGGTATGGGCGATCAAGAGCGCGATCCTGAGGTACTCCGGGCGCCAGGGCTACCACCGGGCACTTCCCTTCTTCCTCGGCTTGATGTTGGGGGACTACACCGTCGGCATGATCTGGACGCTGTTGGGCCTGGGTCTGGGGATTCCCACGTACAACTTCATCAACCTGTGAGACAGGTGACGAGAGCGCCCGGAGACGCCGAGTGGGGAACACAGAGGCGCTGAGGATTCAGAGGACGCTGAAGATTCTCTCTCCGCTGCGGCCGGTCTCCAGACCGAGTTGCTCCTGGCGCCCGGCAGACGAGAACAGAGAGAGGAGCAAGAGCTATGATACAGAAGCACTACCGGATGGTGTGCGGAGTGGCTGCACTCCTTTTCTTGGTGGCGGGCATGGGGCTCGCCGGGGAGGTAGTGCCAGTGCGTGCTGAAGAGGCAGGGAAACCGTATGAGACAACCGACCTGAGCCAGCTCAGGTTCCCGGACAGGTATCCTCACGTGTTCTACAGCCCGGAGGAAGTGGCCGCGGTCAGGAAACTGGCCCTGACGCCGGGCGCCTGGCAGCGGGGCCATTACGTATCATGGAAGGCATTGACGGACGCCTTCGTGCTCCCGCCCAAACCGGGCGAGGATCCTTACCTGGAATCGGGAGGGGGCCTGGGGAAGGTGCGCCTTCTGAAAGGGAGGGTCCCGCGCGTCTCGCCCGGTCTCGCTGGCGAGGCCTATCTGAACCAGGCGCAGTGCCCCAAGGATGCGGCCGTGATGGTTCACACCGAGAGGGAGGACGGCACCTGGGAGCACCGCTGCTCGCAGTGCGACAGTGTATTCACCGATCCGGCGTTCGATGGCAATGCCCGGGGCGTTCTGAACTCCCTCCTCGGGTTGCTCACCTCCAGACTGGCGTGGGTGTACGTGGTCGAGGGTGACCGGCGCTACGGCGAAGTGGCCCGCGAGATCCTCCTCGACATGGCCCGCAACTACCCGAAGTGCTGCGGAGCCATGTCCACTCACCGGCTTGGCGAAGACGAGGCCCTCTGCCGCTTCGTCACCGGCTATGATCTGCTCCACGACACCGACCTCTTCACCGACGCCGAGCGCAAGCAGATCGAGGAGGATCTCTTCCGCCCCGCGGCGGCCTTCTTCGTGAAATGGGCCGACAGCAACGGCCGCCTGAACAACCGGGGGCTGGTACACAACAGCACGGTGGCCGCCATCGGCTGCCTGCTGAACGACAAGACGCTGGTGGACCACGCGCTCAACAGCCCGCGGTCCGGGTTCAACGCCCTGCTCGCTAACTGCCTGGATGAAGACGGATTGTGGGACGAGGGTCTTGGCTACCAGGGCTACACGCTGAGCGGCGGGCTCCTCCCAATCGCGGAGAGCGTCTATCACTCGGGGATCAACCTCTACCGCAACCCAGACTTCCAGCGGATGGTGCTCACCCCGCTGCAACTGACGTGGCCCGGCATGAACGAAGACAGCAGCGCGGCCTATCGGGTGTTCTTCTACGACCGCCTGAAGGACCCGAAGTTCGCCGCGGGCCTCACTCCGGGCGAGATGCCGGTCAGGCCCGGAGAGGCGATGTGGCTGACGCCGGAATGGCAGGCGGCGCCGCCGCTCCAGCTTCAGAGCCGGCACCTGCCCGGCTTTGGGCACGTGATGCTGCGCGCCGGCCAGGGGGAAAGCCAGCTCCTCGCCTCGTTGTCCTATGGGCCCGAGGCGATGCGCATGGGCCACGCCCCCGGCATCAAGTTCCAGTTGGACCTGGCCAGCTACGGCTTGTCATACACGATGTCTACCCCCTGCGCTGGCTACACCGACGCGATCACCGGCGGGTTCGGGCGCCAGGCCGTGGCCCACAACACGCTCGTGGCCGACGAGCTGGGTCAGGAGCCGGGCGTCGGGGCGGCCGACTTCTTCGAGCAGGCGCCCATCGCCACCATCACCCGGGTGCGGGACGCCCAGGAGGCCTACCCGGGGATCCACCTCAACCGTACCCTGGCGCTCACGCCCAGGTACCTGGTGGATCTCTCCCAGGTCTCCTCACGGACCCCGCACCGCTACGACATGCCCTATCGGCTCTATGGAGACTTGCAGACGGAGGTGCCCCTTCGGCCCGTTGAAGGCCCTCTCGGCTGGCGGTATGGCTACCAGTATCTCCCCAATGTGAGAGAGGCGCGGACGGACGGCCCCTGGACCGCCACCTGGGCACTGAAGCCGCTCGAGCCCAACCTGCCCGCGAAAGGCGTGAAGCTGACCATGCTGCCCGAAGTGGGCACACAGGTGGTGGTGGCAGACAGCCCGGGCCAGGATGCCAACCGACTGAACGTCTATCAGAAGGCCGGCGTGGCCGTGACGGAGAAGATGCCGGTGATCATCGGCCGCCGATGGGCCGCGGCGACGACCTTCGCTTCGGTTCTGGAGCCCTTCACCGGCCGGACAGCCGTCCGCACGGTGAACAAGCTGCCGGTGACGCAAGAGGGCCGGCGCGTGGAAAGCGGCGAGGCCGTGGGCCTGACCGTGACGGCAGAGGGTGAGGCGACGGCCTTCCTGGCGGCATATGCGCCCGGCGTACGGCACTATGGCGCGCACGTTCTGGACGGGCGGATGGGGGTCGTCTCCTCTGCGGTTGACGGCGCCCTGCCGCGCTTCCTCCAACTTGTGAAGGGAACGCGGCTGGAGTCGGGAGGCCGCTCGCTGAGGGCCGACCGACCGGTCAGCTTCTGGGTGCAGGAGAATGTCCCGGGGCAGGTGACGGTTGGCATGGGCACGGACTCGGGCGGGCGGGTCGCCCTGGAGGGCCGCTTCAGTGCCGGTGCGACCGTCCATCAGGGAGACCGGGGCGTGGCGCTGCGGCGCGCGGGCGATGGCTACATCTGGTTCCTGGCGGAGCCGAAGGGCATCTATCAGGTCTCAGGTGTAGGAGAGTGGTCGGGAGCGCGCATGGCTGTGACTCAAGCGCCCTCGCTCGATGTGGCGCCTTCCCCCAGCCTGCTGAAGGCGGCGGTGGCCCACGACCGCGTGGCGGCGGGAGTAGACCGGGGCGTCTACCGCATCCCCGAGGGGGTGGCTTCCGGGAAGAACCTGCTCCAGAACCCTGGCTTCGAGGCGGCAGCGGGGGAAGAGGGGAGCATCCCCGGCTGGGAGACCGGCTGCTCCTACTCCTGGGAGAAGTATCGGGCGAAGCCCGCCTGCTCGATTACCGGAGTCCACGGGGGCAAGCAGGCGCTGCAGCTCCAGGAGATGAACTGGTACTACACGATCACGATGGACGGCTATGTCGCGCAGACGGTGCGCCTGACGCCGGGGCTGCGGAGGCTGGACCTCTCGGCCCATCTGAAGGCGAGCCGACCGACGCTGGCGCGCCTTTGCCTCCTGGGATACGACCCGAAGTGGGGCTGGCGCGCTGAAGGCGGCGTGGGCGAGCCGGTGGAGGTGGGCGCGGAGTGGCAGCGGCTGTCGCTCAGTAAGGAGTTCGGCCCGAACATCGAGGCCGTGCGGGTGATCATTCAGCGCGAGCACCAAGCATTCGGAGGAGACCTGTTCGTGGATGATGTGCAGTTGGAGGAGGAGGGCGCGGCACCATAGCGGCTGCGCCGCAGCCCCCCCGCCGGACGCGCTTCGCCGGGGGGAAGGCGTGCCGGGAAGGCGCGCGGGAGAGCGACCATGAACGCAGCATTTGTGTATGACCCGAATCTGCGCCGACAGGCGAACCGTCTCGGGAAGAACTACTGGTACGAGCACGTTCGGGAGATCAACGCCCAGTTGGGGCTCTGCGCCGTCGCGGTGCCCCGCGCCGCTCTCGGGGACGCGCAAGCCCTGCGCGACATCACGGTTCTCATCGTGGGCGACCTCACGTCCGACGAGATCGGCGCCGAGGCATCGGGAGCGTTGGAGAATTGGGTGCGCGCCGGCGGCATCCTCATCGGGTTCGCCACGGAGGGCCTGGACGCGCTCTTCGGAAACGCCGCGCCCGAAGCCCACGCCCAGCCGCAGGACGATTACACAGTGGCCGGCCGCTTCGATCTGCGGGCCGATCCCGTCACGGAGGGCGTTCATTCCTACCTGCACCCGGACGCGCGCCTGGTCGCCTTCTCCGACATCCGTTCGGTGCGCCCGGAGGCCTCGCGCGAGCTGGCGCGGCTCTTCCCGGGCGCGGCGGGGGAGAGCGACACTGGCCGCGCGGTGGTCACGGGTCGGGAGCTGGGCCGCGGCCATTGCTTCTACTTCGGCTTCGACGTGCCGAAGACCGCCTGGGTGCTGCACCAGGGGCTCCCGGTGGACCGCGACCGCGACGGGGACGGCTGGCTGCGCACCTGCGACGCCATCGTGCCGACCGGCGGCCCGCGCGAAGTGGCCTGTGCCGACGAGCTCCTCTTCCTGCTGCAGAACATGGTGGGGCGGCGACCACAGCCGCTGATTCACCAGCTTCCTCCCACCGACGGACGGGTGCCGGACGCCCTCTTCTACTATGGAGGCGATGATGAGGGGAGCGCGGATGGCGTGCAGGTGGTCGCTTCCGAGTTCATGAAGAGCCGGGGCCTCCCGTATCACATCAACGCCATGCCCGTTCGAGGGAAGTTCGGATTGACGGTGGAGCAGTTCCGGCAGGTCCGCGCGAACGGCCACGAAGTGTCGCTCCACTTCGACTTCATGACGGACTTCGCGCAGCACTCCGGTTTCACCCGGGGTGACGTGCAGGAGCAGACCGAAGCCTTCAAAGCCACGTTCGGGATGACGCCGGTGTGCTCGGTGAACCACTGCGTGCGCTGGACCGGCTGGAGCGAGGCCCCGGCCTGGATGGCGGAGGCGGGCATCCTGGGGGACAACTCGCGCTTCCACTCGACGGCGCCGCCGATGAACCCGGTGAACACGATCGGGTTCGGGTTCGGCACCGCGTTCCCCTACTACAACTACCACGACTATCGCCAGGACAACGCCCGCATCAACTTCATCAGCGAGCCGATCTTCGCCTACGAAGTCGGCTACACCCGCGAGGCGATGGACAGCGAGATCCTGCACCGGATGATCGATCTCGCGGCCTACTACCACCTGACGGCGGATCTCTTCTACCATCCCTGTTACCTGGCGACGTTCCCCGCCTGCCGGGCGGCGGTGGACGAAATGCTCCGCTACATCGAGGAGCGGGGCCTCGTCATCCGCCACATGGGCAACGACGAGCTCGCCCTCTGGTGGAGCGCGCGAAGCCGCTCGCGCATCGAGCAGGTGCGGGTGGCCGATGGTGAGGTGAGCTGCCGGGTGGCGGTGGAGCCGGGTGACGGCATCGTCGTGAAGGTGCCGCTGGGCGAGCGGAGCCTGGCGGAGGCCTGGTGCGGCGGGCAGCGGGCGGCCTTCCGGGTCGTGCGCGAGTTCGGCCAGAACTGGGGGTTCGTGATCTGCCCGCAGGGAGATCACGAGGTGCGGATGCGCCTCCGCTGATGGCGCGCCCGCTCGGCCGCGGAGGTCTCGTGCCGCGACGGTGTCCCCGGGGTGGGATCCCATCCCGGGGACCCTTGCGGCGCCGGAGGCGATCGCCGGTGTGGCGCGGAGGATGGAATCGGAAAGGGGTGGAGCGGTTGGACAAGATCGAACACCTTTCAGCGGTTGAGCCGAGACCGGTGACCGGGAAGCTCACCCGCTTGCCGGGCTTCTCGTGGCGCGCGATCCTGACCGGGATCGTCCTCATCGCGGCGAACTGCTACTGGATGGTACACGTGTGCGCGCTCGGCACCGTGAACCAGCTCCGCGCCGAGGCGATCTCTCCCTTCTTCAACGCGATCTTCACGTTGTTTGCGCTCACCGCCCTCAGCGCCCTGCTGCGGCGCGCCCACCCCCGCCTCGGCCTCACCGTCCAGGAGCTGATCACGGTCTACATCATGGTCTGCATCGGCACCTCGCTGTGCAGCGGCGACATGCTGCAGGGCAAGGTGATCGCGATGACCTACCCCTTCTGGGCGGCGACGCCGGAGAACGGCTGGGCGGATCTCTTCCACCCCTACATCCCCCGGTGGCTCTCCGTCCGCGATCCGGAGGCACTGAGGAGCTTTTACGCCGGGAACTCGACGCTCTACACGCCCGAGCACCTGCGCGCCTGGGCCGTTCCGGTGCTCTCCTGGACCCTCCTCATCTTCGTGCTCCTCTTCATGATGCTCTGCATCAGCTCCATCGTTCGCCGGCACTGGAACGAGCGGGAGCGGCTCACCTATCCGATCCTGCAACTCCCGCTGGCGATTGCCCACGGGCGGCCCTCCTTCTTCAAGAACCGCCTGATGTGGGCCGGCTTCGGCCTGGCGGCGATCATTGAGATCATCAACGGTCTGGCCTACCTCACGCCGATAGTCCCCCGGACGCCGTTCAACCGGCACCACTGGATCACCCCGAGTACCTTCCAGACCCGGCCCTGGAGCGCTCTCTGGTATCTGGACTACAACCTGATCCCGGCGATCATCGGCCTCGGGTTTCTGATCCGAACAGATCTGCTCTTCTCCGCGTGGTTCTTCTTTCTCATGAGCCAGGCGGAGCGAGTGGTTGGCGAAGCACTCGGTCTCGGCATGAGCGATCCGATGGGGCAGCACTATGTCTTCTCCCGGAGCTACGGGGCATATATCGGGCTGGCGATCATGCAGCTCTGGCTGATGCGGGCGTATCTGAAGCAGGTGTGTCGGAAGGCGTTCGGCAAGGAGAGCGACCTGCGCGATGCCGGGGACGGGGAGGCGATCCCCTACCGTTGGGCGGTGTATGGATTGATCGGAGGCAGCCTTTTCCTGACCGTCTTCGGGATCGCCGGCGGGATGACGGTGCCGGTGATCGTGTTCTTCTTCGTCATGTACTTCGCGATGTTCCTGATTACAACACGGGTGCGGGCGGAAGTGGGCCTCATCGGCACCGGGCTGGGGGCGCCCTCTCCCGGACACGTGATCTCGAGCGCCGTGGGGTCGTCCGCGGTTGGGTCCCCCAATCTCATGATGTCCTCGCTGCTGCCGGGGTTCAGCTCCGGGCATCGCGGGAACCCGATGCCGATCGAGCTGGAGGGCATCCGCATGGCGGAAGTCAGCGGCATGCGGCGCTGGGGGATGGCCGGCGCGATCCTGATCGCGGCCGCCGTGGGAACGCTTGTCTCCTTCTGGGTCCTCATCCACACCTACTACGACGTGGGCGCCTCGGTGGCCACGACCTACGGCTACGCCAGCAACTACCGTTACACCTTCGCGAGTGTGGCCAGCCTGATGAGGCCACCGGGCGTGAGCCCGGCGCCGAGTCAGTGGGCCAACGTCGCTGTCGGGACGGTGGTGGTGCTGATCCTGGCGCTGCTGCGGGTGCGCTTCATCGGCTGGCCGCTCCACCCGATCGGCTATGCCATTGCCCCGGTGCTCAACCAGGTCTGGATGGCTGTGCTCGTGGTGTGGATGATCAAGTCGGTGATCCTGCGGTACTCCGGGCGCCGGGGCTACCACCAGGCACTTCCCTTCTTCCTGGGCCTGATGCTGGGGGACTACACGGTCGGCATGATCTGGACGCTCTTGGGCCTGGGGCTGGGGATTCCCACGTACAACTTCATCAATCTCTGAGACGGTGGGGGTGTGATGCTCGCTGGCTCGGGAGGAGGCCGGGGTGGAAGCGGCGCACAGTGCGCCCCGGCCAATGGCCCTGCCCGGGGAGGCGTTCGAGCCGTTCTCCGGCTGGGCGGAGGAGCAGTAATGAGCGTAAGCAGGTTGGGGTGGATGGTTCTGGTTGGCTGGAGCGCGGCGATGCCCGCGGTGTCCGCGGCGGAGCCGGACGTGGTCTGGCCGACGGAGTGGACCGCGTTCGGGCCGGCCCCCAAACCCCCGCACATGGGGCTCTACACGGGACCCGACCGGCAGGACCTGGTGCCCGGGGACGCGCTGAGAGCGATTCCGAAGGAGCTCTCGATTGGGGGCCGTGCGTTCGCGGCGACGCCGCTGAGGGCGGAGGACGGCGTCCTGGACCTGCGCCAGAAGATGGGCGGCGCGTCGCGCGGCTGGCACGTCTACCTCATGGCGCCGATCACGGTGCCGCGCGACATGACCGTGCAGATCGGCGCGGGGGCGGATTGGTGGATGCAGTGGTGGGTGGACGGCCGGCCGGTCTACGACACGCTGAAGAACGACCAGAACGGGAACGGCACCACGCCGATCACGAGCCGCGACCATGTCTTCAGCGTGACCCTGACCAAAGGGACGCACGTGCTGGCGGTGGCGGTGTTCAGCGGTCCGTACCAGTTCGCCCTGGCGCTCGCCAGTCCGGACGAGCTGCGCGCCAGCCCCCGCGGCTTCCGGGAGATGATGGAGGCGGGGAAACGGAAGTACAACCCCGCCCGGGAGCTGGCCTACTCCATCAGCTTCCCCTCGGCCCGGGCCGATTTCCAGCGGGCGCTGGCGGCAGCAGCCTCCGACGAGGAGCGAGCCGAGGCCCGCCTGGCTATCATCGCCAACGTCCTGGACGACATCCAGGAGACGAACATGGCCGCCGTCCGCCGGGAGTGCGCCGCGGTCCTGGCGCTGGCGGGCGCCCGCTCCGACCAGAGGACGCAGGCCGCGCTGCGCCTGGGGGAAGCCTGGCTGCGCGAGGATCGGTGCGAGCTGGCCCGGCAGGAGTTCGCCCGGGCGTCGTCGCTCTCGTCTCAGTCTGGCTCGGCGGCCATCATCCGGCTGGCCGTCGCGCGTTCCTACGCCCAGCAGCAGAACGGTGAGGCGGCGCTGCGGGATCTGGCGCCTCTGACGGACGATCCGGATTTGGATCCCCTGCTTCGGTTCCAGGCGCGGTCCCTCAAGGGGGCGGTGGCGGTGGCGCCCAGGATCCGCACGGATCACCCACGCCTCTTCTTCAACGCCGAGACATGGCCGGCGGTCAAGGCGCGGCTGGAGGCGAACGCGGAAGCCTTCAGTCGGCTGAAAGAGCAGGCCCGGTCGCTCCCGGACCGCCCGGAAGTGAGGGACTGGGGGAACGAGCTGATGGCCGCGGCCCTTGTCTATCGGGCGACCGGTGACCCGGCGCTCCTTGTCAAGGTCCGCGCTCTCTTGCGGGCGACAGTGGATGCCTACGTCTCGCGGCAGGGCTACAACTCGGGGGTTGAGTCACGGGTGGGGTGCTTCGCCGCCCTGGACTGGGTGTGGAACGATCTGCCCCCGGCGGAGCGGGAGGGCCTGGCTCGCGACCTGCTCCGCTACGTCTACCGGCAGCACACCGAGGACCTGCTCAAGGGGCTGAGGACGGTGGATCGGGACCCGGTCTACTATGCGCCCGCCATGTTCTGGTACGCCGGCCTGGTGCTCCTCGATCAGCAAGCGGACGCAGTAGACTACGCGCGCGTGCTCGCCGTCCTCGGTCGTGGGTATGACAACCACGTGACGGCTGCTTTCGCCAAGAGGGCGGCGCTGATGGCGGCGGAGGCCGGCGAGGCCGCCTCGGGGCCTGGCTATAGCTTCGCGCACCTGCCCACGCCGACCTGGTCGTTCCTGCACTGCTGGCGCTCGGCAGTGGGGCCGATCCCGCCCGAGTGGACATACGCGAGCGGCTTCTCCCCCGAGTACGTGCTGCGGAACGCGCTCGGCTTCAAGCCGGAACACTACCGGCACTTCGGCTACTCCAAGTCGTGGCGGCCGAGTGGCGGTTGGAAGAAGGGCGCACTCCTCTACCACAACCTGGAGCAATTCATCCACTTCTTCAGCAAGACGCAACCGCGTGACGCAGCCATCGCCGGCTACCTCCGGGAACGCATGGCCGAGGCGGGCTGCACCGGGGAGGGGACCTATGCCATTGATCCCTTCCTGCTCGACCTGGAAGGCGCGCCCCCACCCGAGCTGCCGGATGACCTGCCGCTGGCGCACCACTACTCCATCAACAACCGCGTGATCATGTCGTCGGGGTTCGGCCCGAACGCCACGCACGCGTTGTTCTCCTGCGGCACCGCGCCGGGCCAATCGCCCACGCACACCCCGTCCCAGCACTTCGACGCCGGCCACTTCACCATCTTCAAGAAGGGCTACCTCGCCCTCGACAGCGGCTCCCGCGCCCTGGGCCAGGACACGATGCCGGATCAGTCGGCGAGCGGGATCAACTACGATTCCCAGAGCGTGGCGCACAACACGGTGCTCATCCGCATGGAGGGCGAGGTGATGCC
>JACQGM010000118.1 GCA_016199585.1 Armatimonadota bacterium | reverse complement strand
CGGCGGGCACGACCACTGGGTGCGGGGATACCGGCAGATGCTGGAGCGGGTGCAGCGGGAGATCAAGCAGCGCTCGCCGACGAACATCATCACGTCGGAAGGCTACCTCGAGTGCTTCCTCGACCTCTTCGACCTGGACCTGGGCTACTCACTCGCCCGATTCAGTCCGGAGATCGCCGGCACACAGCCGATCCCGATGTTCCAGAGCATCTACCACGACTACCACCTCACCTACGGCTCGTATAACTGGCTCACCGAGGGGACGATCGAGAAGTTCCGCTATTGCGACGCCCTGCTGCTCGTCGGCGGGGGGCAGCTCGGAGTGTGCGGTCTCTTCGCCAGGGATGTCGAGAGGGGGGCATATAGGCGGCAACTCGACTACGTGGAGATGCTGGCCCACGCGCACATGGCCGCGCGTCCGTGGTTCAACCTCGGGGTCTGGAAGCCGCCGCTTTCCATCGAATGTGATCCGGTGACGATCGAGCTGGACAACAAGGCGACGCCGCGTTTCGCCGTGCCGGCGGTACTGAGCGGGTGCTTCGAGCTGGACGGGGATCTGTGCGTGGCGCTCGTCAACCATACGGATCAGGCGCAACGGGCGGCGTTCGACCTCTCGCCGCGGGCCTACGGACTGGAAGGCGCGGCATTCGAGCTCCGGTGCATCCACCCGGGGGAGGAGTCCGGGCTCGGGGAGCTGAGTGCGGAGGGCGCGCGCCAGGAGGTAACCCTGGAGCCCACTTCCGTGCGGCTGTGGATGGTGAGACCGGCGGCAGAGAAGTGACGGAGCCGTGCCTGCGGGTGAAGCGGCGGCAGGACAAGCGGGGCTTCCGCAGAACCAGAAGCGGAGCGACGGAGCAGAGCGGGCCGAGACGGAGCGCGGCCCCTGCGAACAACCGTGGTCTGTGGTGGGCCGAGACGGAGCGCGGCCCCTACGTGCGACGTGGACTCCGTAGGGGCGCTGCTCTGTCTGCGCCCGCTACGGCTGAGGGGTGAGCGATGCGGTTGATGGTCGCAGCCCTGGCGGCGCTGGCCGTCGCGGGCGACAGCGCCGGGGCGGCGGAGGCGCCGGTCCTCGGCTACCTCGAGATCACCTACGGGGAGGGGGAGAAGCCCTTCGTCGCGAGCCGCTTCACGCTTCCCCCGGAACTGCCGCGGTACCCCGGCGGGTTCCCGAACACCGGGCTTGCATACAACCCGTTGGATGACTCCCTGATCTGCAGCCACTACCGCTCCGAGCACAAGGAGGAGAGCATCGAGTTCCTCAGCAAGGAGGGAGAGCGCCTGCGCCCCGCCCTGCCGGTCGGAGCGTTCGCCGCGTCGCTGCAGGGCCTCGCGTTCGACCCGTTCGCGCGGACTCTGTGGGTGTGGGGGACCTTGGAGGGGAAACCCTCGCAGGTCTGGCGCCTTGACCCCGAGGGGAAGATTCCGCCGACCACCTTCGTCTTTCCCCGGGTGCCCGGGATGCTCTCCTACGACATCCGGTCCGATACCCTCTGGGCCAAGGCGTATACCGGCGAGAACTCCCTGTACCAACTGGACGGGAGGACAGGAGAGCTGCTGACGGAATACCCGATTGACGCCAGCATGCCGGGGGCCGAAGGCGTGGCGCACGACCCATTCGACAACACCTTCTGGCTGCTCAGCAAGGCGAGCCTCTTCCACGCCCGGGTCGCCGACGGGACGGTCGAGCGGATCACGACCTATCCGAACCCGACGGCCAACGACCCGGCGGATGTTGAGCAGGTGACGATCCGTGGCAGTGATTTCGTCTTCACTCCCGACCCCTCCGGCGCGGGAGGGAGGATCACCAGGGAGAAGCGCGACTTCCAGAAGCTGACCGCCTTCGGCCAGCTCAAAGTCACTGTATCCGGCTCCGCGCGGAACGACGGCCTCTACGAGGGCGTGGAGTTGAAGAGTGACTCCATCATCGTCAAGAGCGCGCTGAGGGAGGAGGCGGCCGGCGCGGAGGTGACCATCTCCCGCGCGATCCGTGGCGAAGATGAGGGCGTGGCGGTGGACCTCACCGACCGGACGGTGTGGCTCAACTCCGATCAGTACGCGCATGGCGGCGTCACGAATGGCAACCGCTGCTGGCGGGTGGATCCCTATGGGAATCTCGGGAGCAAGTTCCACCTGCTCTTCCCCTCTCCGCGGGAAAGCGGAAAGATCGTTGGCGCCGAAGTGACCCGCCAGGGCCTCGTGCCGGTGGCGCCCGACAAGCCGGCGGAGTACCTGAGCCCGGTGATCGATCTCAGGGGTCGGCACCGCGCGTCGGCCCTTCCCGTCTTCTCCGGCCCGGCGGATGTGGTGGTCCGCTACCGGGGATCCCATTCCGCCCCGACAACCAGGCCCGTCCCTCTCGCCGCCGTCGGCCTCTATCCCGCCGCGGGAGAGCGGGAGGGGTGGGGCAGGACGAAGCCGCCCGCCTGGCGGGACACTCCCCTCGCCGCCAGGTTTGTCCAGGTCTCTGTGAGGTGGAAGTCGCGGGGGAGGAACTGAAGGAGGCATCATGAGTGCGAGCAAGTTGGGTTGGATGATTCTGGTCGGCTGGAGCGCGGCGCTGCCCGCCGTCTCGGCCGCGGAGCCGGACGTGGTCTGGCCGACGGAGTGGGCCGCCTTCGGGCCCGCGCCGACGCCCCGGCGCATGGGTCCCTATGGGACCCCCGACAAAGCGGATCTCGTGGCTGGGAATGAGCTGAAGGCGATTCCCACGGCCCTGACCATTGGCGACCAGACTTTCCCCGCCAGGAAGCTGAGCGTGGATGGCGGGCTGCTGGATCTGCGCCAGAAGATGGGCGGCGCAGGCCGCGGGAAGAACGTCTACCTCATGGCGCCGATCACGGTTGCCAGGGACATGACCATCCAGATCGGCGCCGGAGCGGATTGGTGGATGCACTGGTGGGTGGATGGTCGGCCCGTCTACGACACGCTGCGGAACGGCCAGAACGGCAATGGGACCGCGCCGATCACGAACCGTGACCACGTGTTCGAGGTGGCCCTCGCCAGGGGCACCCACGTCCTGGCCGTGGCCGTGTTCAGTGCCCCGTATGATTTCGCCCTGGCGCTCGCCAGCCCGCAGGAGCTGCGCGACGCCCCGCTCGGTTTCCGGGAGATGATGGACGCCGGGAAACGCAAGTCCAGCGAGTCGAGGAAGGTAGCCTACATTGACTTCGCGGCCGCCGGTGCCGACTTCCAGCGGGCGCTGGCGGTGGCGACCGAGGATGCCGATAAGGCCGAGGCCCATCTCGCCATCGCCGCGAACCGCCTCATGGATGTCGGGGAGAGCGACATGGCGGCCATCCGCGAGCACTGCGCCGCAGTCCTGGCGCTGGCGGGCGCGCGCCCCGAGCAGAAGGCCCGCGCCGAGCGGGACACCGGCGAGACCTGGCTGCGAGAGAACCGCTGCGCCCCGGCGCGTGAGTCGTTCGCACGGGCACTGGCGCTCTCGTCTCAGCCGGGCTGGGCGCCCGCGGTCCACCTCGCCGTGGCGCGCTCCTATGCCCAGGAGAGAAACAACGACGCCGCACAGCAGGAGCTGGCCCGGCTGACCGGGGTGGCGGACCTCGATCCCCTCCTGGCGTTCCAGGCGCGATCGCTCACGGCGGCGCTCTCCGTGGCGCCCCGGGTCCGGGCGGACCACCCGCGGCTCTTCTTCAATGCCGACACCTGGCCGGCGGTGAAGGCGCGGATCGCGGCCAGTCCGGAAGCCCTGGGCCGGCTCACGCGGCAGGCGGCCGAACTCCCGGAGACCGCACCAACCCGGGACTGGGGGCGGGAGCTGATGCCCGCCGCCCTGCTCTACCGGGTCACGGGCGATGCGGCGCTCCTGGACAAGATCGGCAGGCTGCTGCGGGCGACCATGGATGCCTACCTCTCCAGGCAGGACTACAACTCCCACGTCGAATCCCGGGTGGGATGCATCTCGGCTCTCGACTGGGTGTGGAACGACCTGCCGCCCGCGGAGCGGGACGGCCTGGCGCGCGACCTGCTCCGTTACGTCTACGGCCAATACACCGAGGACGTGCTCAAGGGAGCGAGAGAGGTGGACCATGACCCCTACTACTACTCGCCGGCCATGTACTGGTACGCCGGCCTGGTGTTGCTCCATCCGGGGCAGGACCCGGTGGACTACGCGCGGGTGCTCACCGCCCTGGGACGCGGCTACGACAACAACGTCGTGGCGGGTTTCGACCGAAGGCTGAAGCTGATCGCGCAGGACTCCGGGGAGGTCGCCTCCGGGCCGGACTACAGCTTCAACGACCTGCCGACGCCGACCTGGTCCTTCCTGCACTGCTGGCAGTCGGCGGTGGGGCCGGTTCCCGAGGAGTGGGCGTACGCGAGCGGCATCTTCCCGGAGTACGTGCTGAGAGCCGTGCTCGGCTTCAGGGGTGGTCGCTACCGGCACTTCGGCTACTCCAAGGCGTGGCGGCCGAACGGCGGGTGGCAGGGCGCCTCCCTGCTCTACAGCAACCTGAGGCAGTTCATCCACTTCTTCACCAAGACGCACCCCGAGGATGCCGCGATTGCGGCCTATCTGTGTGAGCAGATGGCGGAAGCCGGGTGCCGCGGCGAGGGGAGCTATCCGGTCTACGCGTTCCTGCTCGACCCGGCGGCGGCGCCCGCGCCGAAGGTGCCTGAGAACCTGCCGCTCGCGCACCACTACTCCATCAACAACCGGGTGCTGATGTCGTCGGGCTTCGGTGCGGACGCGACGTACGCGCTCTTCTCCTGCGGAACGACGCCGGGTCAGTCGCCCACGCACACGCCCAGTCAGCACTTCGACGCCGGCCACTTCACCCTCTTCAAGAAGGGCTACCTGGCCCTCGACAGCGGCTCCCGCGCCCTGGGCCAGGACACGATGCCGGATCAGTCAGCGAGCGGGATCAACTATGACTCGCAGAGCGTGGCGCACAACACGGTGCTGATCCGCATGGAGGGCGAAGTGATGCCGCCGATGTGGCGCAAGCCGGTCGTGGCCAACACCGGCGGGCAGTGCCGGCTGCCGACCGACGCCACCGTTCTGGCCTTCGAGACCGATCCCCGCTTCGCCTACGCCGCCACCGACGCGACGGGAACCTACCACGAGGAGAAGTGCGCCCGGATGGTGCGCCAACTCCTCTTCCTGGCGCCGGATCACTTCGTGGTCTTCGACCGCGTTATCTCAAAGAACCCCGCCTACCCGAAGAGCTGGCTGCTGCACATGGGCAGAGAGCCGGTATTCACCGGAAAGGAGTTCCGGGCCGATCAGGAGGAAGGGCGCCTCTTCTGCCGGACGCTCTACCCGTTGGATGCCGTGCTCGAGGCGGTGGGTGGGCCGGGCAGGGAGTTCTGGGCCGACGGGCGGAACTGGCCGATCCCGGCGGACAGCCCCTACCTGGGCGCCATCAACACCGACCATCCGGACCACGTGCCGGAGAACATCGGCCGCTGGCGCGTGGAGGTGAAGCCGGGCGCGGCGCGAACCGAGGACTGTTTCCTCCACCTGATCCAGGTCTCGGACCAGACGGTGCAGACGATGGTGGAGAGCCGGGTGAGCGAGGCGGGCGGCCAGATCGAGGTGGCATTCACCGCCGGCGTCCGCGCCTATACCATCCGCCTGAACAAGGCCGGCGACATCGGCGGCCACATCCGCATCGAGGAAGGCGGCAGGACGGTGGTGGACAAGGACCTGGCGCGGGGGCTGCGGTAGGCCGCGTCGCGTCTGATGTTGTCTGCGCCCTGGTAGACACGAGGACTCGAAGCCACGAAGGCACCCCGGACGAGTGACAAGCAAGGAAGGCGTCTCGCTTCGTGGCTTTGCGTCTTCGTGTCAGCCAGGCAAGGGATGGGGCCGAGCGGGGCAGCCGATGGTTCTGATGGCGGCGCACGCTTGCTCCGTCAAGGCGCCTTGGGCGAGCCGCCCGAGAGCCGGCTGAGCGCCTCCATGGCCGTCTGCTTCCATTCATCGGGCATGGCGGCGTCGGTGCCGATGCTGATCACGCGGAGGTAGCTGCTCATCGCCTCCTGGCGCTGGCCGCGGGCCTCCTGGATCTGCGCTAGCCCGAACCAGGCGCGGGCGAGAAGGGGCTCGGCCGCGATCGACTGCCGGTAGGCATCCGCGGCCCGGCTGGTCTGCCCGAGGGCCCGGTAGGCATCGCCAAGGAGCGCCAGCGCCGAGGGATCCTTGCGGTCGGTGGCCGCCGGCTCGCGCAGCAGGCGCAGAGCCTCGCGGGGTTTCCGCGCCTCCAAGAGGGCATCGGCGTGATCCAGGATGGCCTCGTGCAGGAGGTCTCTCGCCGCCGGCGGATCCACCCGGGCGGCGCGGCGGGCGGCGTGCAGCGCCTCGGCGGTGCGGTCCATTTGCCGCAGCACGGCCACCAGGTCGAGCCACGCCCGGGCGTCATCGGGACGCTGGCGCGCGCGCTGTCTCGCCTCCGCCAGCCGCTCCTCGGGAGTGCGCTGTCTTGGCAGGGGAGGGTGGTTCAGGTGGCCGGTGGCGTCCATCGTGTAGCTGTCGCCGCGCCCCCGGGTGGGGCGGGCGACGATGGTGTAGTCGTCGGCGCTCGCGGCGCTCGTGTAGACGTAGCCGCGGCGCCGCTCCCCTTCGCCCACGGGGCTTTGGGCGGCCGCGCGCAGGGCATCGAGGCGGGCGTAGGCGCCTTGCCCGGCGCGGTGGCGCTGCTCCGCCTGGTGGAGGGCGCCCAGGAGCTGGCGCGCGGCGGCGTCCTCGGCCGCGCCGCGCCGCTCGCGGTACTCGGCTCCGAGCGCTGCCGCGGCGAGCGCCGCCAAGACGACCAGCCAGGCCGCTCGCCGCCGGTGCAGCCGCCGCAGCGTCGGTGACGCCTCCGGCGCCGCCGAGGATGCCAGGAACAACAGCGGCAGCATGGCGAGTAGCTTGGTCATCGGCACGAAGTCGCGCGCGGCGGCGGCCGCCGGTCAAGACGGCCTTTGTCGTCCCACGCCTTCCCTTTGAGCCATCATACCACGTGTCGGGCCGGCGCCGCAACTGGCCGAGATCGCGCGCTCGCTGCGCCGATAGAGGAACTCCGCGCGGCGCGGGGAACTTGTCCCGGTGAGACCCAGTGTCTGCAGCTCGCGCGGCACGGCCCCGCCCGCCGAGCGGAGAACCACAAGGAGGTGGATTGCATGAGAGAGTACGTAGTCTTGGCGGTCGGCCTCGGCGCCATCCTCGGTCTTGCCGCCGTCGCCGGCGGGACGGCCGGGACCTCCGGCCTCCAGCCGGGTGAGAGCTTGCCGGCCTTCCAGGTGATCGACGTCACCGGCCCCAACAAAGAGAAGTCCTCCCTCTGTTACATATGAGTGTACGGAGGGGCGCCCGCCGTGGCGGTCTTCGTCAACGGCGATCCCCAAAAGGCGGCCGGTCTGGTCGCCAAGCTCGATCAACTCGTCGAGGAAACCCCCAACCTGAAGGCCCTCGTGGTCTTCCAATCCGGCGCGGAAGCGCGCCCGGCCCTGGAGAAGCTCGCCAGAGAGCAGAGCATTCAGGTCCCCCTCACCATCCCCAAAGGCGCTGCCGCCGAGGTGGAGCGGCTGTATAAGCTCGATCCCAAGGTGAAGAACACATTCATGGTATATAAGGGCAAGAAGGTGCTCCTGAGCGCCGTGGATGTGACGGAGAAGAGCTTCAGCCGGATCGCGGACGCCGCGAAGAGCGCGGCCAAGGAGTGAGGATCCCCGGGGCGTAGGCGCCGGCACGGGACGCCTCCGGTGGCAGAACGCGTGACGCCTACGCCCTGCGGTTCACGACGGTTCCCTGAGGGCTGACTCTAACACCTCTCGAGATCGTTTCCTGCCCACTCGCGCGCCTGGATGTCGGGGACGGGGCGCCCCTGCAGCAGCGCCCGTGCTGTTGAAGACACGATCGGGCTCCGGTCTCGGACCAGCGCCTCGACGATCGCGCGCTGCCACCCCTCGTGAGCGCCGAACCACTGAACTACGGAAAGGAGTGCCATCTTTCGCTCGACACTCCTGCCGTTCAGCCAGGCATCGAGAGCGGGAGCGCCCGGTCTCACGTGCCCGTGCACCAGGGCATCCTGCAGCACGCCACAGATGATGCTCGAGTTGAGGGAGCGCCCTCCCAGGTCCAGCAGGCGTCCGAGGTGCGGCCAGAGCGCTTCGAGCCAGGGGAGCCCCTCCGCGCCGAGCACGTCGACATAGGGCATTCCCCCAAGGTGCTCGGCGACCGCCGCCACAAGAGCCGCCCACCGCTCCCTGTCGGCGGCACCGAGGCGGCCGGCAGCTTGCCAGCTCCCCTGCCAGGCGAACCAGACCCCTTCTCGCACTCGCTCGTCAGGGTCGGCTGCCCATGCCTCCAGGCTCTCCCAGGTGACAGGACCCTCCCGGCACAACTCCTCGACTGCCCAGGCGCGCACGTCCGCGTCGGAGTCGCTCGCAAGTGCCAGCAGGTGCTCGGAATCCACGGTAGTCCGCCCCTATGCCACCTTCCCCACCGGCGCCGCGTAGATGACCATCTCCTCTTCGCCGTCCACGCCGACGAAGGCATCCATCTCCTCCTGCAGATAGGCGCCGATGGCGCACGCGCCCGCGCCGATCGCCTCGCACGCCAGGTAGAGGCTCTGGCAGACGTGCCCGGCGTCCACCGCCACAATCTTGGGGGCCAGGTGGGTGTAGCGCCACTCCGTGCGGTAGGGGATGGCGGTCCAGATGAAGACCACGGCCCCCTGACCGACGAACTCCTGCTCCAGGCAGGCTTCGCCGACGCGGCGCGGCAGGTCTTCCCCTGTCCGAACGAGGTAGAGGCGGTGGTCGAGGGGGAGGTAGCGGTGGAGGCCCGGCTTTACGCCCGTGACGCGGTTGACCAGGATGTAGGTCTCGAAGGGGTGGCGGGCGCCACCCGAGGGTACGGTGCGGAAGGTGATCGTGCCTCCGTCGCGCGGGTGCGCCTCGCGCACGCCTTGCGTCGCCCACAGGAGGAACGACAGCTCCTCGAGGGTGAGCGGCTCCGGGGTGAACCGCCGCCGACTGCGCCGCCGCCG
>JACQGM010000117.1 GCA_016199585.1 Armatimonadota bacterium | reverse complement strand
GGAGTGTGGGGGTGTGGGAGTGCGGGAGCGTGGGGGTGTGGAGGCATGGGGGTGTGGGAGCACGGGGCCCCACCCATCTCCCCACGCTCCCACCCCCCCACCCCCCCATACTGCCATCCCCGCCTTCGACGTGGGCATCATGAACCCGCCGTACACGCGCCAGGAGCGGCTGCCCGCAGGCCGCAAGGAGGCCGCCGGGGTTCTGGGCCGGCGAGCGGGGCTGCACGCCCACTTCCTGGTGCGACTGGCGGAGTGCATCCGCCCGGGCGGGTGGATCGGCGCGATCACCTCGGCGACGTGGCTGGCTGCGGACTTCGGCCGGGGCCTGCGGGCGTTCCTCCTGCAGCGCTTCCGGATCCATCACCTCATCACCTTCGATGCCGACGTCTTCCCGGATGCCGTGGTGGAAGCCTGCGTTGTCATCCTGGAGAAGCGACCGGGCCCGGATGAGGCGGCCCTGCGCGCCGAGACACCGGTCCGGTTCATCCGGCTGAACGCCGGGTCGGATCTGTGCCGTGCGGCCCGGGATGCGGCCGGCCGGGAAGGGTCGGGCAGCGGGCCGGGCTACCGTCTCCGGGTGGTGGCGCAGGGGGAGCTGCGGACGGAATCGCGGTGGGACCACTTCTTCACCGCCCCGGACTGCCACGCCCGCGTGGCGGATGCGCCGGGCCTGGTGCCCCTTGCGGCCCTGGCCGCCATCCGCCGGGGGATCACGACCGGCGACAACCGGGCCTTCCTGCCCGACGGAGCGGCCATCGCGCGCTGGGGGATCGAGGGGCGCCATCTGCGCCCCTTCCTGCGGTCGCCGCGCGAGATCCCCGGGTTGGATACGGCCGGGGTGGCGCGTCCGGGTGTCCTGCTGCTCCCGCCGGGGGAGGAGGAGGGCGAGACCCGGGCGGCAGCCTACCTGCGCGCGCAGGGGGTGTCGGGCTCGGCCTATCTGCCGCGCGAGCTGCCCGCGTCGGCGCCGCTCCTCTTCGGGTACGCGGTGCGCGCGCGCAAGGCGTTCTTCCTGAACGGGGCGAGGCTGCTGGCGGGCGACAACTTCTTCTGCCTCACGCCCCGGCGCGCGGAAGACCTGCCGGTGCTCTTCGCGCTCCTGAACGCCGCTCCGGCGGCGCTCCTCCTGGAGCTGCAAGGGCGTGCCCAGGGGCGCGGACTCCTGAAGATCCAGCGCTACGAGCTGGCGGGGCTGCGCGTGGCCGACCCGTCCGGCCTGGATGCCGGCCTGCGCCGCGACCTGGCCTCCCTTGGCGAGGCGCTGCGGGCCGAGCCGTCGAGTGAGGATGTGCGCGCGGCCCTCGACGAAGCCGCCGCGCGCGCCCTCGGTCTGGACGCCGGCGAGATCCGCCGCGCCGAACGTGAGCTGGCGGAGGCGAGGAACGCGCGACGACCGCTCTAGCCACGAAAGCACACGGAAATCCATGGAAAGCGATTGAGAAAGGAGACTTGGGCACACTGGTGAACAAGGCGAGAAGGCAGATGTGACAGTCTACGTGGTGCATACCGGGCCACGGTTCCACCGAAAGCGCTGCCGTAGCCCGCACTACGGCCGGTCTGCCTTGGCGCTGGATGCATGCAGGCGGCCGGGTGTGCTGGGAGCAGTGAAGTGGCATGGCGAGCGGATCTTGGCACAGCTATCCGTCCTACGTGAGCAGAGCGATCAGCGACAAGAGGTACGAGATCCGGCAGGCCAGGAAGGACGCCAAGGACGCAGCAGTCCTCGCGGCACTTCTCGCCCTGTGCCTGGTTGCCCTTCACCTGTGGCGTCGCGCCGGATCCTTCACTCGCGCCGTGGTCGTCTCTCTCGCTTGTCCGATGCTGGCGCTGATTGTCTGGATCTTCTGCGTGGCCCGCGACGGGAAAGGCGACCGGCGGCGCGCAGGGCAGCATGTCCTCGGCTCACGCGCCGGACTCGTGCCGTGGGGCGCCGTCCTGGTATCCTGGCACTTGCTGCGGGTTGGCGATATGGCGCCGCGCCCGCCGTGGGTTGCGCCACACCTGGGAGCGGGACGACCCTATGGCCGCATTCACTGGTGAGAAAGGGGGCCAGGCGGATTGGCCCTGTGCATGATGGAGGTTCACACATGCCGGAAGTAGCCCTTACCCAAGCCGAAGCGGATGCACTGATGGGCATGGAGAAACATCGCGTCAATGACCAGACTTACTCATATCCGTCCCTCGGTGGGTCACTTCGCATCCCTCTCGTCTCCCCCGATGGTCGCGAGTCCTTCTTTCTCGACGTGTCGCGCGGCAAGATTGATGTAACGAAAGGTACCTACCAGAACCGCGCGCGCCACATTGTCATCTTGGTTCGTCTGGACTTCAGCGGGCCACCACACCGCAACCCCGACGGCGAGGAGGTGGGGTGCCCGCATTTGCACGTCTACCGCGAAGGTTCGCTGACAAGTGGGCCGTTCCGGCCCCGGCGGACGTGTTCTCCGACTTCGGCAATCTGTACCGCGTCATCGAGGAGTTCATGGCCTTCTGCCATATCACTCGTCCGCCGATCATAGAACGGGGGCTGTTCCCATGATCGATGAGGTCAGCAAGCTACTGGATACGTACGCTGCATGGCTCAGGGACCGCACCACCCTACGGCAAGTCAACGACTGGGTTGTGAGGTGACTACCCCCTACCTCGACCGCCATAACGATTACCTGCAGTTCTACGTGCGTCCCGAGGACGGCGTGTATCTGCTCACTGATGATGGCTACGTGATCACTGATCTACAGCAATCTGGCTGTAACCTAGATAGCGCCAGGCGGCGGCAATTGCTGATGAGTACCGTACAAGGGTTTGGCGTTAAAATGGTCGACGATGCTCTTCAGGTTCACGCCTCACCAGGCAACTTCTCGATCCGCAAGCACGACCTCGTCCAGGCCATGCTCGCAGTGAATGACATGTTCTACCTGGCTAGCCCTATGGTTGCCAGCTTGTTCTATGAAGACGTCATCGCGTGGCTCGATCTGCACGAGATCAGATACACTCCTCGCGTGAAGTTCACTGGCAAGACCGGCTATGATCATCTGTTTGACTTCGTCATACCCAAGTCTAGGACGCAGCCGGAGCGCATCGTGAAGACGATCAACCGGCCCGACCGCGATACGGCCCAGTCTTTGGCCTTTTCGTGGATCGACACCAAGGAGGTGCGCCCGCCCGATTCACGTGCCTATGCATTCCTGAACGACTCCATGCACGCCGTAACGTCGGGGGTCCTGGATGCCCTGCGCAGCTATGATGTGCATCCACTGCTATGGAGTATGCGAGAAGACGTCCGCCAGGAGTTGGCCGCTTGACCTGATACTGCAGGTGGGATACCTCTGATGCCTGCCGATGCATTGCGGGGGTGTGCGCCTCCAGAGCGAGACTCCTTCTGTGTTTTTCCGTGTGGTTCCGTGGCTGAGAAACTTGATGACAGACCCAACTAAGCCGTCTTACTTTCAGAGCCGGTATCTGGCGCACAAGTACTGGGGGCGGCGGCCCTGGTACGTGGTGCGCGGGTTGATCGAGGAGCACACGCGGCCGGGAGAGCGGGTGCTCGACTCCTTCTGCGGCAGCGGCACCACCATCATCGAGGCGCTCGCCACCGGCCGCCGCGCCGTGGGGTGCGACCTGAACCCGATGGCGGTCTTCATCACCCGCGTCACCGCCGTGCCCGCCGACACCGACACCTTCGAAGACGCCTTCGAGCGCCTGGGCGCGCGCGCCCAGGCGCCGATCGACCGTTTCTACGAGCGCGACCCCGGGGGCATCCACCCCGAGCACTGGTACCCGGACGTCACGCTGCCCTGTTCCCAATTCGGCGCGGCGAAGAAGGGCCTGACCGTCGCCGGCCTCTTCTCGAAGCGCAACCTCGCCGCCGCCGCCCTCCTGCGCCATGAGATCGAGGCCCTGGAGTGCGACCCGGTGACGCGCGACCTCCTCCGCTACACCTTCACCGCGGCGCTGGCGCAGTTCACCAAGATGATCCGCACCAAGAAGGAGGGCACCGGCTGGTACGTCAACGCCTACCGCATTCCCCGCAGCCACCGCGAGAACAACGTCTGGCACTCCTACGAGAACAAGTTCCGCGCCGTGCTGCGGATGAAGGCGGAGACCAATCGCATCCTCGCGGGCCAGGAAGTGGCCGTGGAGCCGCCCGCGCGCCCCGATGCCCCCGCCCGCCTCCGCTGCGCCTCGGCCACCGACCTGAGCTTCCTTCCCGCCGACAGCGTGGACTACGTCTTCATAGACCCCCCCTGGGCGATCAAGTACTTCGACCTGAGCGTCCTCTGGTGCGCCTGGATGGGCTTCCCGCTCGCCTTCGAGCAGGAGATCTTCCCCCGCGAGGCCAACTTCAGCGTGGACATCGCCCGCGCCATCCGGGAGCTGGCGCGCGTCCTCCGCCCGGGCCGCACCCTGACGTTCAACTTCGCCACCCGCCACACCGATCAGATCAACCACCTGCGCCAGGCCATCGAGGCCTCCGGCTTGGAGTGGACCGGCACTCAGGCGATCCAGCAGGACCAGCTCTCCTTCGTCCAGCGCCAGACCGAACTCGCGCTGAAGGCGAACTACCTGCTCACTCTGGAGAAGCGGCGCGCCGCCGCGCTCGCCGCGCCGCAGCCGCGCGCAATCACCGCCGAGTACATGACCCAGATGATCCGCGTGCTCCTGGCGCGCACCGGCCCGCTCTCCTACGACCAGATCTTCCAGCACCTCTACCCGGAGATCGCCCGCCACCCGCTGGCCTGCGACATCCGCGCCGTGCTGGAGCGCGGCTTCCGCCTGGTGGAGGAACGCCGGCCGTATACCGAGGCGCGGTGGGATGCGTGAGGGGAGTTGGGCGTTCGGACTTGTTTTCCGCTACCCCCCGGATGAGGTTTG
>JACQGM010000112.1 GCA_016199585.1 Armatimonadota bacterium | reverse complement strand
CTTGCCGAAGAGCTCGGCCACCGTCTTGTAGAGGTGCTGTTCCAGGGCGCGCGCCAGTAACTCCTCGCGAGTGCCGGCGGCGTCGGGTTCACCCAGCCACCCCTTCAGCCCCTCGGCATCCATGGCGCGCAGGGCATAGACCCCCTTGGCGATGGAGTGGCCGTGGCCGCGGTGGCTGCTGGTGATGTAGTCATCGCCCCGGGTGGCCGCCATGATGCCCACGGCGACAGCCTCCTGCCCCACCGAGAGGTGGGTGGCGCCGACGAACGAGAACCCCTCGGCCGGCTTGAACTTGTTGTTCTTCATGTCCACGATGAGCGACTCGAAGGCGCGCACCAGGAACATCGTCTCCAGCATCTCGCGGGCGCCCTGCGCCGTGATCCGCCCCTTGGCGATCTCCTCGCGCAGAGTGCCGCGGTAGTGGCCGACCGGTATCTCGCCGAACCGGAGCGTCTCCGGCTCGATATGAGGAAGGACATCCAACTCACGCATCGTCAACTCTCCCAGGAGGCGGGCAGCGCTTCCCCGCTGTTCCTACTCGTCCTCGTCGTCGTCGTCCTCGACTGCAACCATCGAGGACGAGAACGACGACGAGGTCGATTCGGATGGCGATACAAGCACTGGCAAGCGCCCCCGCCCTCTCTCTTCTCCTCCAGCCCCTGAAGGGCAACACATCCTTTGTTGTAACACTTCGACGCGGGGCGGGGTTTCCCTGGCGGGGGCGGCGAGCCGACCGCGGCGGGACTGAACGGAGGACCCGGAACAGAAGGTGCCGTGCGGCTTCGCGGCGGGCGAAGTCGCGGCGACAGCGATTCCGCACGGGGTGGCGGGAAGTGAGTGATGGTGCCGGTTTGGTCGGTGATGGGCGAGGATGAGCACTTTCGCACTTGTTCCCGAAAGCTGTCCTTGACAGAGAGCCCTGATAGTGGTTCATATACCCAAACGTATTAACGATATCATCCACGATACCAATCTGCCCGCCGAAGAGCGCGCCCGGCGTTCTCGTTTACGCCAACTCCTGCGCCAGGGCAGCACTACGGGTAGCCCGCTCCCCTCACCGGCACGGCAACACTACGGTGGCGTAGGAACGACGGGGTACCCGAGAGCCGCAACCGGAGTGTGAACCGTGCCGCGGGTGCCCACGCCACACTCGCCCCACCACACGGGACCGGGAACCACAGGACTGCCACGGCGGGCGTGCCGGCATGAAGAGCCGCGCCAGTGCCCGGCACAGGTGCCCCCGATGGAAAGCGCGGAGGCTCAGCCACGGCCGCCTCCGCGCCGTCATCTCCGCCGCTGCGCCCCTGCTCCGCCGTGTGCTTCCCTCGTGGTGATCCGCTATGCGCCGTGGCCGGGGCGCCATCCTTCCATCGCCTGACCTGGAAGGGGCAGGAACGCCGCTTCCTGCCGCCGAACGCCTCCGGTACGAGGAAGGGCGGCAGACCCCGAGACCTTGCCGGAGCGAACGCGCGCCGGCCGGGAGTTGGCGGTCTGCGGGAGCAGCGGCATGTTTCAGCTACCCACGGTTCCATTTGGAGAGCACCGGATCACCCGCCTGATCAGCGGCGGCAACCCGCTCTGCGGCAACTCGCACTTCTCCCCGGAGATGAGCGCCGACATGCGGGGCTACTTCACCGACGCGGGAGTGGTGCAGTACCTGCACCGCGTTCAGCAGGCGGGAATCAACACCCTTCAGGCCCGGGGCGACTATCACCGTATCCTTCACTGGGTCGAGCTCTTCCGGCGCGAGGGCGGGCAGCTCCACTGGATCGCCCAGACCGCCTCGGAGATGCACGACGTCTTCCAGAACATCCGCATCCTGGCGGCGGCCGGTGCCATCGGCATCTACCACCACGGCGCGCGCACCGATACGTGGTGGCACGCCGGCGAGATCGACCGCGTGAACGATTACCTGAAGCGCATCCGCGACTGCGGCGTGCGCGTCGGCCTGGGCACCCACATCCCGGCGGTGATCGAGTACGCCGAGGAGAAAGGGTGGGACGTTGACTTCTACATGGCGTGCTTCTACAACCTGAGCCGCAAGCCGCGCGAGAGCGCCCTCGTGGCGCCGGCCGCCGCCGCGGCGCCGGAGGCGTACCCCGACGAGGACCCGCCCGCGATGTGCCGGGTCATCCGGGCCACCGCCAAGCAGTGCCTCGCCTTCAAGATCCTGGCCGCCAACCGGCGCTGCACGACTCAGCAAGACGTACGCGAGGCGTTCCGCTTCGCCTTCACCCACGTCAAGCCGCAAGACGCCGTCGTCGTCGGCATGTTCCCCAAGTACCTGGACCAGATTCGCCTGAACGTCGAACACACGCTGGCGGTACTGCACGGGGACTGAAGGGGCGGCGGCGCGCGGTTCTCCGTCAGGAAGGAGTGTGCAGATGAGTACCCCCCCATCAGCCGAGCGGTTGGGCACGAAGGTCCCGGTGTCGTTGCGCCAAAAGGAGATACGGCATCGTTGGGCAGATCTGTTGGGGATGGGCTCCGCACCGCCACGACCCAGCACGCTGAAAGCCGTAGACGCCGACCAGGAGGAAGACGATGTCCCTGTTTCTGTTTCTGGACGACTGGTTTCTGGATGCCTACAGCGACGTGGTCCGCCGCTTCCCGACGGCGCGCTATGTTCGCCACATCGAGCCTCCTGAAGCGGCCGTCGGAACGAAGCGCCCGCACTGGAACGTCGCGCGCGGCTGCTACGAGGTGGCGGCCACCTCTGCCAACAAGAATCTCTTCATGATGGAGAGCGCCGACGGCACGCTCTGGGAGAGGGGACCCGCGCTGAAGCTGCGCACCGTGGGGGACGTTCCGGCGGGCAGCGCGCTCAACCTGGACCGCTTCTACGGGACTGGGGGGTTCGACGCGCGCAGCATCGTCCTTCACGATCCGCACGATGTTCCTGAGCGCCGGTACAAGCTGCTCCTCTTCCCCTACGTCCGAGGGATCGAGGGCGGCCCCGGCGTGGTCGACTGCTCGGCAGACGGCACCGAGTGGACGATCCACTTCGACTACCGCTGGTACACTCAGCCGAAAGGCTCGGACTGCACCAACTGCCTTTTCTACAACCCGCGCCGCAAAGTGTGGCAGGCGATCTGCCGGCGCTGGAACAACGACCGGCGCATCGCCATGACTCAGTCTGCGGACCTCGAGCACTGGAGCGAGCCGCGCGTGATCGTGCAGCCGGACGCACTGGACAGCCCGCTCCTCCAGCTCTACGGCATGCCGGTGATGGAGTACGAGGGTTACTTCATCGGAGGCTTGCAGTGCTACCAGGTGCCCCACCGTGAGGAGGGACCGGCGCCCTGGTCGAAGTGGGCGGGGTTCGTCGAAGGGCAACTGGCATACTCCTACGATGGCGAACTCTGGCTGCGCCCCCACCGCAACGCCTTCGTTCCGAGAAACGAACCAGGCTGCTGGGCCAGCAGTTCAGTGTACCCGGTGACCCTTCGTCCTGACGGGAAGCGGTTCCTCATCAACGCTCTCGGCCCGAGGGGGCACCATGCGTCGAAGCGGCAGGAGAGCCGTCTGGTAGAGTATGAGTTGCGCCGCGACGGGTTCGCCTACTTCGAATCGCTGGGGAACTTCGGGCGTCTCGTGACCCGCTGCCTGGTGCCGAACGCCGGGGCCACGGTGACGCTCAACTACGCCGCGCCCGACGGCAGGCTTCAGGTTCAGGCCCTCGACGCCGCCTACGCGCCCGTGCCCGGCTACACGTTCGCGGAGTGCTCGCCCCTCACCGGGGATGAGATCGAGGGGGGCGTGCGCTGGAAGAGCCGCGCAGACCTGTCCCCATTGGCCGGCCAACGCATTCGCCTGGAGTTCAGAATGGCGGACGCCCGCCTCTACGCAATCCGTTCGGACTGCAAGCTCGGATATACCGCCCTGGAGAGTCCCATTGACTGGTTGTAGGAGAAGGTGATGCACGGAATGACGTTCGCAGCCCTCATCGGGCTGACCGCGCTCGGGGCCGCCGTACGGGCGGGCGCCTCCCCGGCGCCGTCCCAGGTGACCGGCGCCATCCCCATCGGCTCGCGCCTCGAGCTCTTCGTGGACGACTATCTCATCGATAAGATGAGCGATCTCTCGCTACGTCTCCACTGCCCGACCCCGCGTGAGATTGCCATCCGTTTCGATTCCCCCTCCGACGGGGCGACCAGCGCCTACGTCACCGTATTCAAGGACGGCGATCTCTACCGCATGTACTACCGGGGGTCGGGGATGGTGGAGGGCGGGCACCAGGTGACCTGCTACGCGGAGAGCCGGGACGGCATCGCGTGGGCGAAGCCATCCCTCGGCCTCTACGAGTTGCAGGGCTCCAGGGAGAACAACATCGTCTGGATGGGACCGGAGTGCCACAACTTCGCGGCGTTCAGAGATGACAACCCGGCGGCTCCCCCCTCCCATCGCTACAAAGCGATCGGGGGCAACCCGCCGATGGCGCTCGTCTCGCCCGACGGCATCCACTGGCGGAAGCTGCTGGACCGGCCGATCATCAGCCGCTCTACCCACGACCCTCACGACTACGGCTTCGACTCGCAGAACAACGGGTTCTGGGACGCGGCGCGCGGGCGCTACGTTGCCTACCTGCGCTCGCGCTTCGAGGGGAGCCGCAGCATTCGGCGCTCCCTATCCGACGATTTCCTTCACTGGATGCGAATGGAGCAACTGGAGTTCACCCACGCGCCCCGGGAAGCGACCGCCAACCTCTACACCAACGGGATCATCCCCTACTTCCGCGCGCCGCACCTCTATCTGGGGTTCCCGAAGCGTTTCACCGGCCGCCAAGCGGTCCCGGAGCACCCCCATTCCGGGGTCTCGGACGGGGTCTTCATGAGCAGCCGCGACGGCCTGCGCTGGCGCTTCTTCGCCGAGGCGTTCATCCGCCCCGGTTTGGAGCGCAACAACTGGACCGAGCGCAGCAACATGCCGGTCTGGGGCGTTGTCCCCACCAGCCCGGAAGAGATCTCCCTCTACTGGAGCGAGCACTATCGCCATCCGACGTCCCGCCTGCGCCGCGGCACCCTCCGCACCGACGGGTTTGTCTCGGTCCACGCCGACTTCGCGGGCGGCGAGTTCGTCACCAAGCCGCTCACCTTCGCGGGTAAGGAGCTGGTGATCAACTACGCCACCTCGGCCGTGGGAAGCGTGCAGGTGGAGATCCGGGACGCGAACGGCGAGCCGATCCCCGGGTTCGGGCTGACGACCCCGATCTTCGGCGACCACATCGAGCGCGTCGTCGCCTGGCCCGGCGGCGCGGACGTGAGCCAACTGGCCGAACGGCCGATCCGCCTGCGCTTCGTGCTGAAGGATGCCGATGTCTACGCCCTCCGCTTCCGGGAGTGAGCTACTGCCACAGAAGGAGGTATCGTGAGACGTTGGATGGTTTCTGTCGCGCCGATCTCCGCACTGGCGATCGGGTTGGCGGGGGTGGTTCTTCCCGCCGCTCCCGGAAAGGAAGCAACGACCGTGCCGCGATTCATCAATGACCGCCGAGAGTTGTTTGTGGACGACTGGCTGATCGACCGGATGGAGAGTGTGACGCTCAAGCTGCACTCGCCCCTGCCCCGCGAAGTGGCGCTGCCCGCCTATGGCGGCGGATACAGCTACGCAACGGTCTTCAGGGATGAGGACCGATATCGGATGTACTGGCGCGGCAGCACGGAGGGCGCCCGAGAGATGACCGCCTACGCCGAGAGCGCAGACGGCATCTCCTGGGTGAAGCCGGATCTCGGTTTGTTCGAAGTCAACGGGTCGAAGGCCAACAACATCGTCTGGTTGGGGCACGGTGCCCACAACTTCACGCCGTTCAAGGATGCCAACCCCGATTCCCCGCCCGAGGAGCGCTACAAGGCGGTGGCCGGGATGCCGATGATCGGCCTCGTCTCCCCCGACGGGATCCGCTGGCGCAAGCTGCAGGAGGAGCCGCTCATCCCCTACGGTCCGCGTCACGGCGCCTTCGACTCCCAGAACGTGGTCTTCTGGGATACCGAGCGTGGAGAGTACGTGCTCTTCAAGAGGGAGTACCGCAACGGGGTCCGCACGATCCGTCGCTGCACTTCGCAGGATTTCCGGCGCTGGTCCGCCCCGGAATGGTGCGACTTCGGCGACACGCCCCCGGAGCACCTCTACACGAATGCAGCTACCCCCTACTTCCGCGCCCCTCACATCTACCTGGCGTTTCCCAGGCGCTTTGTGCCCGACCGCAAGCGCCTGGCGGATTGGCCTCACGACGGCGTCTCGGATTCTGTGTTCATGAGCAGCCGCGACGGCATCCACTGGGACCGCCGCTTCATGGAGGCGTTCGTCCGCCAGGGGTCCGACCGGCAGAACTGGACGGACCGGAACGGTACTATCGCCTGGGGCGTGGTGCCCACTGCGGAAGACGAGGTGTCCATCTACTGGACCGAGCACAATCGGCTTCCCACCTGCCGCCTGCGCCGCGCTGCCCTGCGGACGGACGGCTTCGTATCGGTCCACGCCGGGTACGCGGGCGGCGAGTTCGTCACGAAGCCCCTGGTCTTCGGGCGACAGGAGTACGAGGAGGTGACGGGTGAGCGGGCCCTGCGTCTCACCGGGCGCCCCGAGGGGATCGTCCGCCGGGACCGGCTGGGGCCGCTCTCTCAGCTCTCGGCCAATTACGCCACGTCGGCCGTGGGCTACATCCGCGTGGAGATCCAGGACGCCGACGGGCAACCGATTGAAGGCTACGAGTTGACGGGGGAGATCTACGGAGACGAGATAGACGGGGCGATCGCCTGGCCGGGCGGCGCGGACGTGAGCAAGCTCGCCGGGCGACCGATCCGCCTGCGCTTTGTACTGAAGGACGCCGATGTCTACGCCCTCCGCTTCCGGGAGTAGATCGCAGAGACTGAAGGGAAACCGTGATGTACGCTTCTATTACTATCGCACTGGTGCCCCTGGCGGCGTTCGGATTGGCAGGGGCGGTGATCGCTGCCGGCGCCCGCACCGAGTGCGTGAGCATGGCTCCCGACGGCGCCCCGGGAGACGGCTGGTCCTCGCGGCCGGTGGTGAGCGCCGACGGCCGCTACGTCGCCTTCATGTCGGAGGCGACGAACCTGGTGCCGGGAGACACCAACCGGGGGCGCGACATCTTTGTGGAGAACCGTGCCACCCGCGCCCTCGAGCGGGTGAGCGTGACCTCGGAGGGCCATCAGGCGGAGGGCCAGTCTGAAGACCCCGCCATCAGCGGCGATGGCCGCTTCGTGGCGTTCGCCTCGAATGCGCCCAATCTGGCGCCGGACAACCCCGAGCGCCTCTTCCATGTCTTCGTACACGACCGGAATACGCGCCAAACCGAGCGGGTGAGCGTCGCCTCGGATGGAACGCTCGCCGACCGCCACTGCGATCAGCCCGCGATCAGCGCCGACGGTCGTTACGTCGCCTTCACCTCGTGGGCTTCCAATCTGGCGCCCGGCGGCGCGGGCCCCTGCGCCGCTGTCTTCCTCCACGACCGGACGGCGGGCAAGACCGAGCGGGTCAGCGCCGCCACCGACGGCACGCCGGGGAACGACGACTCCTTCTGGCCCGCCCTCAACGCCGACGGTCGCTACGTTGCCTTCATGTCCTACGCCGGCAACCTGGTGGCGGGAGATGCCAACGGAGTTGCCGACATCTTCGTTCGCGACCGTGTGGCCGGCACCATCGAGCGAGTGAGCGTCGCCACCGACGGCCGCGAGGCGAACGCCCAATCGGCCTGGACCGGCATCAGCGCCGACGGCCGGCTCGTAGTGTTCGCGTCGGACGCGAACAACCTGGACCCCAGTCCGACAGGGGGTGTCTTCGTGCGCGACCGCGTCGCCGGCGCCACCGAGCGAGTGAGTGTCGCCACCGACGGCACGCCAGCCAATCGCCCCACGGATTCGCCCGCCATCAGCCCGGATGGACGCTACGTGGCGTTCTCATCGGGCGCAGCCAACCTGGTGCCCGACGACACTAACAACAGGGAGGATATCTTCGTGCGCGACTGCGTCGCGGGCACCACCGAGCGAGTGAGCGTCACCACCGACGGCACCGAGGCTGACCACTGGTCGAGAACGCCCTCGATCAGCGCCGGAGGGCGGTACGTAGTGTTTGCGTCGCAGGCATCCAACCTGGCGGGCCGGCGCGGCCCCCAGTGGGCGGTCTTCGCGCGCACGCGGGAGTGAGAGAGGGGACGGGGGAGTGGTCTGCACTGCTGCCTCCGGGAAGGAAGTGACGACCATGCCGCGATTCATCAACGACCGCCGAGAACTCTTCGTGGACGACTGGCTGATCGACACGATGGACGGCGTTGCGCTGGAGATGCACCGCCCCCAGCCGCGAGAGGTAGCCATTCAGTTTGACGCCCCCTGGGAGGGATCCACCAGCGCCTACGTGACGGTGCTCCAGGATGGCGACCTGTACCGGGCCTACTACCGGGGCTCGGGCGCGGAGGGCCAGCGGCACCCGTCGTTCGCCTGCTGCGCGGAAAGCCATGACGGCATCGTGTGGACCCGGCCGAACCTCGGCTTGTTCGAGTTCAACGGGTCGAAGGAGAACAACATCGTCTGGGTCGGGGCAGCGAACTTCGCGCCGTTCCTGGACGCCAACCCCGGTGCCAAGCCCGAGGAGCGATACAAGGCCACGGTGGGAAGCCCGTTCATGGCGCTTGCCTCGCCCGACGGCATCCACTGGCGCAAGGTGCAGGAGCAGCCCGCTATCCCTTACGGCCCTCACCACGGCGCTTTCGATTCGCAGAACGTGGCCTTCTGGGATACGGAGCGGGGCCACTACGTTCTGTTCAAGAGAGAGTACCGGATGGGAATCCGCACGATCACCCGGTGTGCTTCTCTGGATTTCCTGAACTGGTCTCACCCGGAGTGGCTCGATTTCGGAGACACCCCGGAGGAGCAGTTGTACACGAGCGCCGCGACGCAGTACTTCGGCGCCCCTCACATCCGCCTCGCCTTCCCGAAGCGCTTCGTGCCGGAGAGGCAGGCAGTGCCGGAACACCCGAGCCCGGGCCTCTCCGACGGGATCTTCATGACGAGCCGGGACGGGTTGCACTGGGACCGGCGTTTCATGGAAGCCTTCGTGCGCCCCGGACGCGATAGGGAGAACTGGACCGACCGCAACATGATGATCGCCTGCGGCGTGGTGCCCACGGGCCCGGACGAGATATCTCTCTTCTACACCGAGCACTACCGCCATCCCACCTGCCGCCTGCGCCGCGCCACGCTGCGCATGGACGGCTTCGTCTCGGTCCACGCCGGGTGCGCGGGCGGCGAGTTCGTGACGAAGCCCCTGGTCTTCGGACGCGAGGAGTACGAGGAGGTGACGGGTGAGCGGGCGATGCGGCTCACCGGGCGCCCCGAGGGGATCGTCCGCCGGGACCGGCTGGGGCCGCTCTCCCACCTCTCGGTCAACTACGCCACGTCCGCCGTGGGCCACCTTCGCGTGGAGATCCAGGACGCCGACGGGCATCCCATCGAAGGCTACGAGCTGACCGGGGACATCTACGGAGACGAGGTAGACGGGGCGATCTCCTGGCCGGGCGGCGCGGACGTGAGCAGACTGGCCGGGCGGCCGATCCGCCTGCGCTTCGTACTGAAGGACGCCGATGTCTACGCCATCCGCTTTCGAAAGTAGCCCGCAGAGACCGGCCTCGACGGAAGCGGGCCTGACCCCCTTGCCCGCCGACCCGCCCGGCAGCTCCCCGGGCACGGCCGGGCCTGGCATCCCTGCGGCCAAGCACATGGTGTGCGCCGCACCGAAGAGAGGAAACCGATGATCATCGATTCACACTGCCACGCCGGACATGCAGACGGACTGACCAACAGTTATACCACGTTCGAGGACATCTGCGTCAGCCTGAGCCGGATGGATGATGCCGGCATTGACCGCGCCATCGTCTTCCCGATCGCCACGACCAAGGAAGCAGATGAGGAGACGGCCAGCATCGTCAAGCAGTACCCGGATCGGCTCTGGGGCTACGCCAAGGTTTCGCAGGAGAGGGACGCGGGTCAGGTCCACGCCCGCCTCCGCTACGCCATCCAGGAGCTTGGCCTCGTGGGTCTCAAGCTGCACGGCATGCTCAACCGGGAGTTGATGGATGCCTGCGAGGATCTGAACATCCCGGTGATCGTGGACCCCGGGCACAAGCCGTGGGGCTTGCAGTGGGCGGCGAAGGCGTATCCCAACGTGAACGTCATCATCGCCCACTTCGGTAGCTTCCTCTCCGCCTCCGAGCAGGCGCACCAGGAGACGATCTGGATGGCGAGGAAGTGGCCCAACATCTACCTGGATACCTCCGGCGTCATGCGCTTCTCCTGGCTGGAAGAGGCGGTGCGCGAGTGCGGCGCGGACAAGCTCATCTACGGGAGCGACGGCCCCGTGGTCCACACCGGCATGGAGCTCGCGAAGATCCGCCTGTTGAAGCTGCCGCAGGATGACCTGGACAAGGTGCTCTGCAAGAACATCGCCCGCATCGCGCACCTTCAGGTGTGAGCCATGTATGGGGTGTGAGGGGCGTCCGCCACACTCGTTCTCGCACGGTTCGGCGTTTGCACGGCGCCCGCCGCCGTGGTATAATGCGGTCGAGCGGAGGTACGGAGATGGGACTCGCCACAGCCGAGGTGATCGAGGAGGCGCTGCGTCTTTCTCCCCGGGAGAGGGCCGAGTTGGCGGCGCGGCTCATCGAGAGCCTTGATGGGGATAGGGACGCCGACGCTGAGGCCGCCTGGAGTGACGAGATCGCACGCCGGGTCCACGAGTTGGACGCGGGCCTGGTCGAGCCGATCCCGTGGTCGAAGGCGCGCGAGATGATCCGGAGTGGCGGCCGTGGCTCTCATGAGGGTTGACCTCCACCCGGAAGCGGTCGCGGAGGCGAGCGCCGCCTACGAATGGTATCGCGAGCGCAGCGCGGCCGCGGCGGAGGGTTTCGCCTCCGAGCTCGAACACGCGCTGGCGCGGATCCTTGAGGCACCCGCAGGTTGGTCCCCCCACCTGCACGGCACCCGCCGGCACGTGATGCGTCACTATCCATATCAGGTGGTCTACCGCGTGAGGGAAGACGCCATCGAGGTCGTGGCCGTCGCTCACTGCCGCCGCAAGCCCGGCTACTGGCGCCACCGGTAGCCCGGGGCGCGCGACTTCCTGCGCGCCCACCGCCGCAGCAACATCCACCTCTACCCCGACGACTGGAAGAAGCTCCCCGTCCCCGACGCCACGCCCGAGGAGCAGGCGCCCATTATCGCCCTGGTGGAGCGGGGGCTGGCGGCGAAACGGGCGGACCCGGGGGCGGACGTGTCGGGGCTGGAGGGGGAGATTGACGCGCGGGTGGCGGGGCTGCATGGGGTGTGAGACGTTCGGCCGCGGTGTTGCCCGGCAGGCGGGTCTGCGCCGCCTGCGCCGCCCGGGCAGGAAGAGCCGGCAGTTTTCGGCGAATCGGGGAAGTGGTCGCGGGTCGCTCCGGCGGATCGGACGAATCGGGCGGATCCGGCGGATCCGGCGGGTGGCAGATGGCGGCAGGGAGGCACTCGCATGGCGGACCATCCCACGCTTCGGGCGCACGGGGGCTACCGCAAGCTCCGCTCCTTCAGGGCGGCCCAGGCGGTCTACGACGGCACGGTGGCGTTCTGTGATCGGTTTGTAGACAAGCGGTCGCGCACGCGCGACCAGATGGTTCAGGCAGCGCGCAGCGGGCGGCAGAACATCGCCGAGGGCAGCCGCGCTTCGGGCACCTCCAGCCAGACCGAACTGCGTCTGGTAGGCGTGGCGCGCGCCAGCCTGGACGAGCTTCTGCTCGACTACGAGGATTTCCTGCGCCAGCGCAAGCTGCGGGCGTGGGCGAAGGACGACCCGAGAGCCATTCGGGTGCGGGCGATCGGCATGGCGGCCGCCAGCGGCGACGCGGCGTCCGGCCTGGATCCGTATGATCCCTACCGGGCGTTCGTGGAAGCCGGCGACGCCGAGACCGCCGCCAACACGCTGATCTGCCTGATCCACCAGACGAACTATCTGCTGGACCGGCAGATACGCGCGCTGGAGCAGCAGTTCATCAACGAGGGAGGCTACAGCGAACGCCTGGCTGCCGCGCGGCGAGAGGCGCGTCAGCGCCAGGCACCGTGGGGCCGTGGGGGAGATCGGCCGGGTGCGGGGGACCCCGGGGATGCGCTCGGTGGACCCGATCGGTCGGATCAGCCCGATCAGTCGGATCGGTCTGATCCGGCTGATCCCCCTGCTCCGGCGGCGGATGTTCCCCGGTGCCCGCTCTGCGGCCAGCCGATGGCGCTTCGCAGGGCGCGAACGGGCACGGGTGCTGGCAGACCGTTCTGGGGCTGCGCCGCGTACCCCACCTGCCGGGGTACCCGGCTTGGTCCCCCGGGGGCAGGGGTCCGTGACGCGCCCTGATGCCCTGGACTCGCGCTCTGCCGCCGCTCGGTCACAGCTTGGTTTGGGGCAAGAGGGGCGATTCCTCGGCCGCGGTTTGCACTCTCGCTCCCCGGGGGATACGTAGGGGCAAGCGCGGCGGCGAGAAGCGTCGCGGGAGGGGAAGGGGAGCAGGCGATGAGCAATGACCGACCATTGGTCTTGGAGCGGTTGAGCGAGTTCCGGCAGATGCCGCAGGAGCTGAAGGGACCGGATATCCGCGGGCGCGAGGTGGTGAACCCGGCCGGCAACGTGGTGGGCCGCGTGGAGGACATCTTCGTGGACGCCGCCACCAACGAGGCGCGCTTCGCCGAGCTGGCGCTCTCCGGCACCCACGGGCGCGCCACCCGCGACGTGCTGGTGGAGATGGACGACATGGAGATCCTGAGCGACGAGCAGGTGCGCGTTCGCCCCGTGGCCGCGGGCGTCCCGTAGCCTCCAAGGAAGGGCTCCGGGCGCGGCGAACCTTCGAGGTGTGGGGTGGCGACACAACGCGAACATCCATCCACCCGCGAAGGGAAGAGCATGAGCTTCGGCACGCTGGCGTTCTTCAGCAAGGCGCTGGGACGCCCCAAGAGTTACACCGTCCTCCTGCCCGACTACCAGGGCGCCACGGGCGGCCCCTATCCCGTGCTCTATCTGCTGCACGGCCTCTCCGATGATCACCGCGCCTGGACCTCGTGGACCAGCCTCGACCGCTACGCGCGCCGACTGCCCATCGTCGTCATCATGGCCGACGGCGAGCGCAGCTTCTACAGCAACATGGCCGACGGCGCCCGCTTCGAGGACTACCTGATGGATGACCTCCTCGGCCACGTGGAGGGGTGCTACCACGTGCGGAAGGGACGCGCGCACACCGCCATCGGCGGCCTCTCGATGGGGGGCTACGGGGCGATGAAACTCGGCCTGAAGTACCCCGATCGCTTCGGATCCGTGGGCGCGCACTCCAGCGCCTTCGGCGCCGCCCGCCGCCCCGAGGACGACCCGCTGGAGCCGGAGCTGCGCCCGATCTTCGGCCCCCGCGGCGGCGCCCACCGTGAGGAGAACGACTGCTACGCCCTGGCCGAGCGGATCGCGAAGGGGCGCGCTCCGGCGCTCCACTTCGATTGCGGCAGCGAGGACTTCCTCCTGCAGGACAACCGCGCCTTCCACGCGCACCTGAAGCGCCTCGGCATCCCCCACACCTACCGCGAGCACCCCGGCATCCACGGCTGGGCCTACTGGGACGCGCACATCCCGGAGTCGCTGGCGCACCACTGCCGGGCGCTGGGGATCCGCGAGGTGGAGTGAGACGAGGGAGGCGGACCCCGGTGCGTGTCCCACCTTGGCGCCCGCCGGCAGGGAGACCAGGCCGGGCGCGGCGCGTGTTTAGCCCTCACCGTCGGGTGGTACATCGTTTGCCGGATGGACAGATGGGCCATCCCGGCTTGCCCGGTTGTGAAACAGACGGGCGGCGGCAGGCGTCCCGGCGGACCCGGCGGCTGGCGCCAAGCCGAAAGGATCAAAGAAGACCATTTGCCGAGCGGCGCCCGAGGGGCCCTGTCCCGGCTTCCGGTCGGGGACCGCGGTGCCCTCTACCGATGGCGCCAGCGCGGCATGAGGGGATGCGCGCTCGGGTCCTCCCGATGCGCCGCATCCCTCAGGAGAGGATAGAGCACAATGAGAGGGTGGATTAGCTTCGCCCTGGCGCTGGCCCTGGCAGCCGTCATGCCGGCGGCCGCGCAGTACGGCGCACCCGCTGATGACCACATGCAGACGATGCCGTCGGCCACAGCGACGATGCCATCCGGCACGTTCACCCAGGGCGCCTTCGTGGGCCACCAGGTGGCGACCGCCGAGCTTCCCGAGACGGTCACCGTCCGCTTCGACTGGCAGGGCACTCCCCTGCTCGCCACCTACGTGGTGCGCTCTGAAGACCACTGGATGTTCCAGGGGCAGTCCGTGAATTGGTCGCAGCTCCAGGAGGGCGCCACGCTGACGATTCCGTCCAGCGCGCGCCTCATGGACGTGACCTTTGGCGGCCCGGTCGGCGTGGGCACCATCACCCGGATCGACCGGGTGGCCAACACGATGATCGTGCGCCTGCCCTCCGGGGAGACGCGCGTTCTGCGCTTCTCGCCCAACGCCGTCTTCATCCGTGAAGGGCAGATCATGCCCTTCACCCAGCTCTCCGTCAACGACACCGTGCTCTTCGAGCTGCCGCCCGACCAGAACATGGTGGCGCTCGTCCAGCGCCTGCAGCCGGGCACCCGCGCGACGATCACCGAGATCGGCGACAACGTGCTCACCCTGAGCTTCACTCAGGATGGCCGCCAGGTCACGCGCACGGTGTCGCTGGACCGTGGCACCCGCTTCTTCCTGGCCGGCCAGCCGATCATCGCCGAGAACTTCCCGGCGGGCTTCCAGAGCCAGATGCAGGTGTGGATCTACGGGGATCTGAACAACCCGCAGCTCGTCATCGCCGAGCCGACCCGGGGCTTCGAGGCGGCTCTGATCGAGCAGCCGGAGCAGCCCGCCGTGGTGACGGCGCCGACGCCGGAGATGCCGGTTGTGACGGCCATGGCCGCGCCCTTCAGCCAGGGCCGCTTCGTCGCCTACACCCCGGCGACCGCCGGCATGCCGGCGACCATCACCATGAGTTTCGACTGGAACGGCGTGCCCCTGCTGGGCACCTTCGTCGTAACCGACGAGAGCCGCTGGATGGCCCGGGGCCAGCCGGTGGACTTCACCGAGATCCAGGCGAACACGATGGTCTCCGTGCCCCAGACCGCCCGCCTGGCCAACCTGACGTTCGGCGGCCGCGTGGGCGTGGGCACCATCAGCGCCATTGACCGCGCTCGCAACACCGTCACCGTGCGCCTGCCATCCGGTGAGACGCGCACGCTGCGCTTCTCGCCGCAGGCGATCGTGCTGCGCGACGAGCAGCCGGTGATGGTTTCCCAGCTCAACACGGGTGACACCGTGCTCTTCGAGGTGGTGCCGGAGCGCAACGTGGTCGGGCTCTTCGCGCCCGTCCAGCCGGGAGTGCGCGCCACCATCACGCAAGTCAGCGAGGACTCCATCACCCTCCGCATGATGCAGGATGGGCAGGTGGTGACGCGGACCTATCCGCTCGGCGAGGACGTGCGCTTCTTCCACCGCGGCCAGATGATCACGACGGCCACCGAAGCCGAGACGGCGCTCCAGTCGGGGCAGACGGTGTGGGTGTTCGGCCCGACCGACCAGCCGCAGTTCATCGCCAGCGGGGTGACCGCCGGCTTTGAGACCGCGCTGGTTACGCCGGCGCCGGCAGTGCGGCCGCCCGCCGTCGCGGGTGTTCGCCAGCAGCCGACCCGGCGTGTCATCCGCGGCCGCTGGTAGGCTCATTCCAGCGGACCCGAGGGATCAGCGGCACCGGCGAGGGGGCGCGCACCGCGCGCCCCCTCGCCTCGTGAAGGGATAGCGATGATGGGCATTCGGAGGTGGGGCGCCCGTTGGCTCGCGGCACTGGCGGCGGCGGTGAGCATCGCCGCTCACGCGCCGGTCACGGCTCTGGCACAGGAGCCGGCGGCTCCGGCGGCCGCGCGGATCGTCATCAACGTGCCCTCGCGCACGCTCACCCTTTACGCGGGTGACCGGGTCTCCAGAGTCTACCCCGTGGGCGTCGGGCAGCGGCGGTGGCCCACCCCGCTGGGCCGGTGGCGGATCCTGGAGAAGGTCGTCAACCCGACATGGGGCTACCCGTACAACGACTACAAGGGATCGCTCCCGGTCATTCCCCCCGGGCCGCGCAACCCGCTCGGCACCCGCTGGATGGGTTTCACTCCCGAGGAGCACGGCATCCACGGCACGAACCAGCCGGGGACGGTGGGGAAGGTCGTCTCACACGGGTGCGTGCGGATGCGAATGAAGGACGCCGAGGAGTTGTTCGAGCTGGTGGCGGTCGGCACCCCTGTCGAGGTACGGCACGACACCGTGCGCGTGAAGGTGGATGCCGGTCGCGGCTGGATCTGGGCGGCGGCCTACCCGGACGTCTACGGCAAGGGTCGGGCGAGCCGGGCGCGCCTCAACGCCGAGGTCCGGCGCCAGGGGATCCGCGCCGCGCTCTCGGAGGGCGCCGTTCGCCGGCTCCTCGCCCGCCGCGATGGCCGCTTCTACGTCGTGGGGCGGTTGGCGGCGCCCGATCAGGCGCGGTCCAGCCATTGATGCTCGCGGACGCGCCAGTGCCGGGGACCGCCCGAGAGAGTGACCCGCAGGGCGGGACAGCTCGTGTACGGCATCCGCCCTGCGGCGCGGTGTGAGATCTCCAGCGGCACCACCACGCAGGCGCGGTCGGGCGTGATCTCGCGCAGGTCGGCGCCGCCCAGGGCAAGGATCTCGACGCGCTCGCCGCGAACCGCCCGCTCCGCCACCACCTCGCAGGCGTAGAAAAGGGCGGTCTCCCGCGCGGTCGTCGCCGCCTCCTCGTCGGACATCGGCGCCTGTTCCCGGCGCACCTCGTCGGCGGGCGCCGCCGGAGCCACCGCGGCCGGCGGCGGTTCTTCCGCCGCTGCCGGCATCGTCGTCGCCACCGCGGCCGGCGGGGGTGCATCCTCCGGCGCTGCCGGCGACGGCGCCTCGGGCGGCGGGAGATCCTCTTGCGGCACAGCCATCGCCACTTCGAGGGGAGCGACCGGCACCGCATCGGCCCGGTCCGGCTGCGCCGGCGCCTCCGCGGCGACCCCGGGAGCCTCCGAGGGGGCGGCATCCTCGCTCCGATCCGCACCGGCGCCCGCCGGCTGCGGCTCCGGTGTCCGGACTTCGCCCACCGGCTCCCCGCCCGCGCCCGGGCTATCTCCGACCGGAGCCTCCTGCCGGCGCCTGCCGATCGCGACTGCTACCGACGCGGCGGCCGCCACCACCGCGAGAGCCTTCAACCATCGTACGCTCATCGTTGCCTCCCGGTAATGCCCGCACGTCCCTGTTCGCCAGCGACGCGGAGTCCCCTTCCGCAGACCCGTCGGTGATGCTGCCGAGCAAGGAGGTGAGCCGCGAGCGGATCGCGAACGTGATCCGGGAGCTGCCGCGGGAACCGGCGGCGCGTGGGGAGCCGCGCGAGACTCCATCGGAGGTGCGGGATGAGATTGAGCTTCGGTGTCGTTGGCGCCCGCCGGGGGCGCGTCTACATGAACTGCCTGCGCCTGCTGCCCGAGTGTGAGGTGGTGGCGCTCTGCGATATCGATCCGGACTGCCTGGCGGAGACCGGAGAGCGGTTCGAGGTGCCGCACCGCTTCCGGGACTACGAGCAGATGCTCGACAGCGGCTTGCTCAACGCCGTTGTGGTCTCCACCCCTCAGTTCCTGCACGCCCCCCAGGCGATCGCCGCCCTGCGCCGCGGTATCCATGTCTTGAGCGAGGTGCCCGGCGTGGTGGACCTGGCGCAGTGCTGCCAGCTCGTGGACGCGGTGCGCGCCAGCAAATCGGTCTACATGATGGGGGAGAACGCGTGCTACATGCCGCCGAACCTGCTGGTGCGGCGGATGGCGGAAGCGGGCCTCTTCGGCGAGGTCTACTTCGCCGAGGCGGAGTACACCCACGAGCTGAAGGCCCGCAGCGAGCGCACGCCCTGGCGCCTCCACTGGCAGGTCGGCATCAACGCCATCACCTACCCGACTCACCAGCTCGGGCCGGTGGTGCAGTGGATGAAGCAGCGGATCACCAGCGTTGCCTGCCAGGGGAGCGGCCATCACTACCGCGACCCGCGCGGCGAGTGGTACGCCCAGGAGGACTGCCTGCTGATGCTGTGCAAGACCGATCGCGGCGGCCTGGTGAAGATCCGCCAGGACCTGCTCTCCGACCGGCCGCACATCACCGTCGCCTACAGCCTGCAGGGCACGGACGGTTGCTACGAGTCCAGCCGCCGTCGCGCCGAGAGCGACGTGGCCCACGTGTGGCTGCGCGGCCGCTCGCCCGATGCCGACACCTGGCTGCCGCTGATGGACTTCGCCGCGGAGTTCCTGCCGGAGTCCTTCCGTCAGGCTTCGGCCGAGGTCGCCCGGGCGGGCCACGGCGGCTCCGATTACTGGGTGACGCGCGAGTTCGTGGAGGTGGTGCGGGGAGAGCGGCCCCTGGAGATGGACCTCCACTTCGCCCTGGACACGTCGGCGCCGGGGGTCATGAGCCAGCAGTCACTCGCCCTGAATGGCGCCCCCGTGCGCGTGCCCGACTTCCGCGCCTACGTGAGCGGATCGGGCATGGTGCCGTGAGCCGTGGTGGTTGCGGATGCCCCGGCCCGATTGTGGCAGCGCCTCTGCCCAATCCTTGGGCGCTCCGAGGCAATAGTCGGGGGGCACTGCCGCGCGCGAAGGTGCTTGCGACCGAAGGACGGTACTGCCGCACCGGCATCGGAGCGTCGGTGAAACCGGCTGGGGTGGGGTGGGAGGCAGCAAGGCAGCCTCCGCGTGGGGGAGCGCCTCTGCCCAATCCTTGGGCGCTCCGAGGCAATAGTCGGGGGGCACTGCCGCGCGCGAAGGTGCTTGCGACCGAAGGACGGTACTGCCGCACCGGCATCGGAGCGCCGGTGGAACCGGCGGGGGCGGCGTGGGGGGCGAAAGCAGCTTCCACGCGCGGCGGCGCCTCTGCCCGATTCTCGGGCGCTCCGAGGCAATAGTTTGGGGGATCGTGCGTGCTCGGGGGTGCCTCTGGCGGCAGCGCCTCTGCCCGATTCTCGGGCGCTCCGGGCAGTTGGACAGGATGGGGAGGACGAGCAAGTGATCGAAGATCTGGTCAGACGGAACCGCAGCTACCGCCGCTTCTATGAGGAGCGCGACATTGACGCAGCCACGCTCCGGGAGTTGGTGAACCTGGCCCGGCTGTCGGCATCCGGCAGCAACGCGCAGCCGCTCAAGTACCTGCTCTCGACCGACCGCGAGCTCAACCACCGCATCTTCCCCACCCTCGGCTGGGCGGGTTACTTGCGCGACTGGCCCGGACCGGCGGAGGGCGAGCGCCCCGGCGCCTATATCGTCATCCTCGGCGACCGCCGGATCCGCAACAGCTTCGGGTGTGACCACGGCATCGCTGCTCAGAGCATCCTCCTGGGCGCCACCGAGCGCGGCATCGGGGGCTGCATGATCGGCTCCGTTGACCGCAACCGGCTGCGGGAGGCGCTCCAGCTCCCCGATCATTTCGAGATCCTCCTGGTGATCGCCCTCGGCTACCCCAAGGAGGAGGTGGTTCTGGAAGACGCGCCCCCCGGCGGCGACATCCGCTACTACCGCGACGCCGACGGTGTACACCACGTACCGAAACGCACCTTGGATGAGATCATCGTAGATATGCCGGAGGCCGGCTGAGCCGCCGCGCTTTGATCCTTACCCCGCGCGAGGGAAGGATGGGAGTGTGGGGAAAGGAGGGGACCGGTGGCTCCGGATGCGCTCTACCTTTCGGAACTCCTCGGAGTCCGGGTCAGCGATGCGCTCGGGAGGCGCGTGGGATGGGTGAGCGACCTCGTCATCCACCCGTCCGGTCTCTTTCCCTCCGCGGTGGCGCTCGTCGTGCGCCAGCCGGGACCCGGCGCGCGCAGCATCCACGTGCCCTGGACCCGGGTGCGCCGGGTCTCTTCCTCCCACGTGGTGCTCGACGTGCCGGGCGACCGCCTCCAGACCCGCCCGCTGACGGAAGGGGACGTCCTTCTTGCCGCGGAGGTGCTCGACAAGCAGCTCGTGGACACCCTCGGCCGGCGGGTGGTGAAGGTGAACGACCTGAAGCTCATCGCCGTGCGCAGCGAGCTGCGAGTGCTCGGCGTGGACGTGGGCGCCCGCGGCATCCTGCGCCGCCTCGGCCTGGAAGGCGTCGGTGACCGCGTGGGCGGCTTGATCCGTCGGTCCCTTTCAGAGAACCTGATCCCCTGGAACTACGTCGAGTCGGTGGCGGCTCGCGGGGCCAATGTTCGCCTCTCCGTGCCCTCCAGCCGCCTGGAGCGCCTCCGCCCCGCCGACATCAGCCGCATCCTCAGCCAGCTCCCCGCCGAGGACCGGGCGGCCGCCGCCAGCCGGTTCAGCGATGAGACCCTGGCCGAGGCGATGGGCGACCTCGATGCCCCGGTCCAGCTCTCCATCATTGACGGCCTGGAGCGCGAGCGCGCCTCCGATATCCTCGAGCGCATGGCCCCCGACGAAGCGACCGACCTTCTGCAGGACCTCCCGGAGGAGCGCCAGGCGGAGCTGCTCACCTTGATGGCGCGCGACGACGCCGCCGAGTTGAGCGAGCTGCTGCAGTACGACGAGCGCTCGGCCGGCGGGTTGATGACCACTGAGTACATCGCCCTGCCGGCGGAGATGACGGCGCAGGAGGCGATCGAGCACGTGCGCCGCGTGGCCCCGGGCGCCGAAACAGTCTACTACCTGTATGTTGTGGACCCGGAGGAGCGACTGATGGGCGTCCTCTCGCTGCGCGCGCTGATCACCGCCGCGCCGAACCGGCGCGTCGCCGAGATCATGACCACCAGCGTCGTCTCGGTGCCCGTCGAGATGGACCAGGAAGACGTCGCTGCCGCCATCGCCAGGTACCACCTCCTGGCGGTGCCGGTCGTCAACGCGCAGGGCCGTCTGCTGGGGATCGTCACCGTGGACGATACGATTGACGTGGTGGACGAGGAGGCGGAAGAGGACCTCTCGCACATCGCGGGCACGCCGGCCGAGACCCCCGAGGAGCTGCGGCGCGGCGCCTCGGTGGCGCTGACGCGGATGCCCTGGCTGCTGCTGGCGCTGACGGCCGGGTTCTTCGCCGCCGCCGCTTTGCACGCCCTGGTCGGCCCGCTGCTGGTGGACGCGGCCCCCTTCTTGCCGCTCCTCTTCCTGTTGGGAGGGCAGGTGGCGGCGCAGACGGCGGCATCCACGGCGCGCGGCATCGCCCTGCGCGAGATCGATCGCGGCAACTGGTGGCGGCACTCGCTGGCCGAGGCGCGCCTGTCGGCCGTGGTGGCGGCGGCGGCGGGACTGGTGGCGGGCGCGGCCGCCACCGCCTGGGCGGGGCCGGAATGGGGAGTGCCGGTCGGCCTCAGCGCGGCCGCCGTGGTGCTGGCCGGCAGCGTCCTCGGCCTGCTGGTGCCCCTGGCCGGCGTCCTCCTCTACGGGGATCCGGCCTGGGCCCTCCGGCCGATCGTGATCAGCCTGATGGCCGTCGCCGCGCCGGCTCTCTACGCCGCCTTCCTGCGCGTGTTCCTCCGATAAGGACCCGTCAGAGAACAACCGTCGCAGACCACCGGGCGCATGAACGCACCCGTCTTGTGGGCCTGGCGGCCAACCGTGCTTCGGACGGGATGAAACCCCGCGCCCGCGAGGGCGCTTGGCGGCTCCGATCCGCCCCGCAGACGGGCATGTCCACATGCCCGGCCGCTGGCCTGTGACGCTTGTTCCCTGACGGCTCCTAAGCGGTCCAATCACCGCACCCGCACCAGCCAGACCCGCGTGCCTTCCGGGCTCTCGACATCCAGCAGCGTGCGGCCAGGGAAGAGGCCGCGCACCTGGACGCGGCGCGGCTGCACCGCCACCACCCGGGCGACCGTTGCGTCGCGCGGCACGGCCCCGGAGGCGCCGCGCGACGGGAGCGCGGCGGTCTCGCCCACGGGGATCTCCAGGTAGCCGGCGGCGCTCCCCGGGAAATCGGGGGGAGCGGAGACGACGCTACCGGGGGGATCCCCGGGGGGCGGCTCCGGTGGGTAGAAGGGAAGGGGCCGGGCCGGCGGGATCGGCGGCGGCTCGCGGCGCAGCGGCGGGTACCAGCCCTGCCCGTCCGTGCGGCCCCAGTCTTCCGGCGGCACCGTATCGCCATCAGGAGGCTCGGGGGGCGCCGGCTCCTCGACCTCGGGATCGAACGGGGCGTACGGGAGCGTGCGGTCGGAATCGGACGTCTGCGCTCGCTCACGCGCGGGTGAGACAGACGCCGCACCGCCCGCCGGGCTGCGGCGCGGGGCATCCCCGGCGAGGCCGGCCGCGGCCACTGCCAGCACCAGGATGACCGCGTGCGCCGGGCGAGTGGAGCGGCGCGCGCGCATCAGACCGCGGCCTCATTCCTCGGGACGGTGCTGCAGACGAGCATGGGCACTCCCATCGAGTCGGTCGCCGCCAGGAACGCTCCCTGTGGGACAACGGCAAGCGCCAACATGCTCTCGTTCGCCGGGGCAGGCGCCGGTTCCTCTTGGGAGCCGAAGGGGGGTGCCGGCCACGTGCTGAGGTGCTCCCGCCGCCCGAGCTGCCGGAGCGGCGCCAGGCAGGTTATCGGAGCGAAGGCGCAGAAACGTCGGTAGGGCGCGGGCTCCGTCCCGCGCCGGGAGACGGACGCACACCGCCGGCGCGGGACGGAGCCCGCGCCCTACGGCAGAGAACGCGGACGCACACCGCCGGCGCGGGACGGAGCCCGCGCCCTACGGCAGAGTAGGAGACACGATGGGAAAGACGATGGCCTGTCAGGTGGGCAAGGAGACGATTCTGCTGGACCTGGACAGCGACGAGGCGGGAGAGACCCGCGAGCGGAACTGGGAACTCTGGCGCGCTCAGACATACACGACGAAGGAGCCGGACACGCTGGCCTGGATTGACGCGTTCCTGCGCGAGGGCGACGTCGTCTACGACGTCGGGGCCAACATCGGGCAGTACTCCCTCTACGCGGCGAAGCGCGGGTGCAAGGTCCTGGCTTTCGAGCCGGAGGCGCTGAACTACGCCAAGCTCAACCGGAACATCGTGCTCAACGAGCTGGGCGACTCGATCACGGCCTACTGCCTGGCGGTCACGGATCGAACCACGATGGATGTCTTCTACGTCAAGGCGTTCTCCCTGGGCGCTTCGCTGCACGCGTTCGGCGCGCCGGTGGGTCAGGGTGAGGTGCCCTTCGCGCCCGGCAACCGCCAGGGGATGCTGGGCGTCTCCCTGGATGACCTGGCCGGACGCTTCGGGCTGCCGTTTCCGCACCACATCAAGGTGGACGTGGACGGCATCGAGGACCGCATCGTCCGCGGCGCGGCGCACACCCTGGAAGATCCCCGACTGAAGAGCATGCTCATCGAGGTCTACATGCACAAGGAGATGGCGGCGCAGATTCGTGACTTCGTGGTCGCGCGCGGCCTCGTGCTGCGCAACGCGAGCGAAGTCACCTACAAGCCGGGCACCGCTCAGAACCTCCTCTTCACAAGGTGAGCCGGGGCGCGCGTGGCTGCGTGGCCCGCTCACCCCAGGGCGAAGGAGAGCCCCGGCCGGCCATCGGCATCCAGGCACTCCGGGTTGTGCGCGACGGCGTCGCGGTAGGCCGCGCGCGCTTCGTCTTCTCTGCCGAGCGCGGCGAGGGTGTCGCCCCGGGCCAGGCGGGCCTCCGCCCAGCAAGGATCTACCGTGACGGCGTGCCGGCAGTCCTCCTCAGCGTGCTCGGGCTCTCCGAGGGCCATCCAGGCGCGGGCGAGATCGCGGCGGCAGTGGGGGTGGTTCGGGTCGAGCGAGACGGCGCGGCTGAGGGCGACGGCGGCTTCCTCCGGGCGGTCGAGCGCCAGGTGAGCGGTGCCGAGCGCCAGCCATGCCTCCGCCCGCTCCTCCCCGACGCGGACGGCGCTCGTGGCGTAGTGGAGCGCGCGGCGGGGATCGTTCCGGCGGAGGGAGAGGAAGGCCAGCGCCTCGATGGCCGGTGCGTACTCGGCGTGCAGCGCCAGCGCTCCGCGGTACTCCCGCTCGGCCTGTTGGAAGAGGCCCTGGGCATCCAGGGCGTAGCCGCGCTGGAGACGGTGCAGCGGCTGCGAGGGATCCTTCCGGGCGTAGAGCTCCGCGGCGTCGCACACCAGGTGGCGAGCCTCGCGCACGTGGCGGACGCGCACGGTGGCGCGCAGCGCGGCGGGCGCCCTGGCGGCCGCCGAGATCGCCAGGTGCAGCGCGCGTTCCCATTGGCCTTGCAGCGCGGCGGCATACGCCTGGTTCAGGCGCGCGATCACGTTTCCCGGGTCGCGCTTCAGCGCCTGCGTATAGGCGCGGTCGGCGGCCCGAGGCCGCAGAGCGACCAGATGAACGTTGCCGAGGTGGATCCAGGGCGCGGCGTTCTCCAGCTCGCGCTGGGTGGCCGCCCATGCCTTCTCTCCGGCGCGCTCCAGAAAGGCCCCGACGGTTCCGGGTGCCCGGGAGGAGGCGCGCGCGGGCCGTGCCGGGCCGCCGGGAGCATCGAGCTGCTGGCGCAGGCGGCGCAGATCCGCCAGGAAGTAACGCACTCCGGGGTAGGGCAGGGCCCGGCCCGCGTCGTTGGCGCGGCGCAGCACCGCGTCCATGCGCGCCGCAACGTCCCGGTAGAGGTGGGAGTCGGGCCGGGTGGAGGCGGCCGGGGCGAGGCGACGGCGCTGCGCCAGGGCGAAGAGGCGAGCGTCGTAGAGCTTGCGCCCGGAGAGCGCGTGGTAGAGCACTTCCCCCAGCATCTCGGCGTCGCGGCGACGGTCGGCTTGCTGCGGCGAGACGGAAGCCTCCTCTTCGGGGAGACGGACGCCGCCGGCGCGGGGGTAGAGGCGGGCGGTGCCGAAGTCGGCCACCTTGGGCTGGCCGCGCCCGGCGATGATGTTCTCCGCCTTGATGTCGCGGTGGTAGATCCCGAGGCCGTGCAGGAAGTGGATCGCCTCGGCCACCTGGATCAGGATATCGAGCGCCTCGCGCAGGGGCAGCGGCCCGGAAAGGCGGATGACGTCCTCCAGGTCGCCTTCCTCGTGCAGCTCCATCAGGATGAAGGGCTCCTCCGCCGCGATCCCGGTGCCGAGGTAGCGGACCACGTAGGGGTGGCGGTAGCGCCGCAGCAGCTCGGCGATCTCCATCTCCCGCAGGAACTCCCGGTCGGGCGCCGCCGGGACCTTCATCGCCGCCAGGCGCTCCGGGCCGGACGCGCCCGGGCGCACCCGGATCTTGAAGATCTGCCCGTGAGCCCCGCGAACGTTGATCGTCTCCATCACTTCCACGTCGCGCATGCCGGGCCTCTCAAGGCACAGCGACCGGAGCGGCCAGCGCCTCGCGCACCACCAGGCCGGCCTCGCGGAGCACGGCGTTCGGCCGGTTGTCGTTGAGCGGCACCAGGGTGACATCCAGGCCCAGGCAGCGGGCGACCGCCGGCGCCGGGTCGTTGGTATCGAAGAACGCCACCGCGGGGATGCCCCGGTTGAGCGCCGGCCCCAGGAAGCCGTGGTCCGTCACGGCCAGGCTGATGTCGGCGCCCCAGTCGCTGAGTATCTCCTCCATCGCTCGTGCCGTATGAGTGTGCAGCAGGCCGCTGCCGTTGCTCACCACGCAGACATCGCCCACCCAGTCAATGAACTCCCAGGGCTCGATCTCCCAACCGCCGGCGGTGTGGATGAGCGTTGCCCCCAGCTCGCGGGCGGAATCGGCGATCTCCTGGTAGCAGGCGATCAGGCAGCCGGCGTGCCCGGTCGCGAAGAGGATGTTTCCGCCGCGCTCCGCGGCCGCCCGAACGCGCTCGGCGCACGCGCGGAGCCCGCGGAGCGTCGCTCGAGGGGAGATGTAGCCCTGCCCCACCGTATGCCGGGGATCCTTCGAGCACCCGGTGACGCTGGCGACCGCGTCCAGCACGCCCCGGGGCGTCCAGCCGGGGTCTTCGCGCATCGCGTTCTCCACGGCGCGGATCCGAAGCGTGACGTAGGGATCGCCCGACTTGAGCCGGCCGATGGACTCCAGGTTGTTCTGGCGGGTGTGCGCGCCCTCGGGGCCGCAGATCCGCAGCCACGTCAGGCGCTCCATGATCTCCTCATCGCTCACGGCCAGCGTCTCCCTCCCGGATTTCTCTTCCCGGAGGCGGGAAGCGGAAAACACCCACGCGGCTCGGAGAGCGTAGAGGAAGGGCCGGAGGCGCCGAGAGGGGAACGCAGCGGCGCCGGGGACTCAGAGGACGCTGGGGATCAGGGCGAGATCCCCTGCGCTTCGGCGGGCTGCCTGCGGGAGCCCGCCGAAGCCGCTGGCGATCAGACCATCAGCTCACGTGGATGTCGTGAAGCCGGCGCTCGACGTCCTCACGCGACAGGCCGTACTCCCGCTGAATCCAGCCGACGAGCTGGTCCCAATCGCCGTGGAAGCGGTCGAAGTCGTCATCGGTGAGCTTGCCCCACTGCTCCAGGATAACGCCCTTGAACTGATACCATGAACCCTCGAACTGATCGCGAGTCATCTCTGTACTTCCTCTCAGCGCCGTGCGCTCTGCCGCGAGCCGTCACAGCGCACCGGCGTCGCCAGGGGTATACCCCGATTCCGACCGGTGCAACCTCCGTGCGGGGAGCGTGCGCCATGCACTACGCCTCGGGGCCGAGGTGGGCCGCCTGGCGATTCACAGCGACCACCTTGGCGATGATCCAGCCGAGGACGACGAAGCCGAGAACGAGGAGCACCAGGAACATGATGGTGGCGCCCCACTGCATCCGCACCGGCTCATCCGCCAGGTTGATGAAGGGCGCCAGCTCCAGGTTCTGGACGATCTGCCGGCTGAGAGCGTTGATGGTGAGGACGCCCACCTGCGCGGCGACGACGGCCCACGCCAGCGCCCCGGTGAGGCGCCGCCGCCCCAGCAGGATGAGCAGCCAGGGCAGGCCCACGCTCACCGCGGTCAGGGCGGTGAGGAAGACGTGAGGGCTCCCGAACATGACGGCGCGCACCTCACGGCTCCAGGTGCCGAAGACGTACCAGGAGCCGAAAGCCGCGAAGCAGAGGACGCCAGCGGTGGCCACCTTGAGCGCGAAGCCGCCGGCCCAGCGGCGGTAGTCGTCCGTCTCGTCGTGGGCGAAAAAGGCGGTGTCGGCCACGATGTAGGCGGAAGTGGTGAGGACCGCCAGGCCGAACATCATCAGCCAGCGCGGCCAGAGCGTGGGGTCGGCGGTGTTGAGGCCGGTGCCCAGGGGCGCCGCGGCGACGCTCGTGTTCAGCCATAGTGAGGGCCAACCGCCGATGTTCGTCATCAGGCTGAGGGCATTGGCGAAGAGGAAGCCCTCCACCAGAAACACGGCGGCCGCCGCCCAGCCGATGATGCGCCGGAGCGTGGTGAGCGTGCCATGCCGGATGCCGAGCTCATAGAGGTAGACGCCGTAGTAGGCGAGCGTCAGGCCGAAGAAGACGCTGAACCACGGCCAGGCCATCAGGATGGTGGCGGGGTAGAAGGCCCGGTAGTAGGCCACCTGAAGGAAGAGGAGCGCCAGGATGCCGAAGTTGACGCCCACGGCGATGATCACCGGCATCTGCTTCGCCAGGCGCGCCCCCCAGCGGCGGTGGTGCTCGCCGCCAAACGCGTAGGCCACCACTGCCAGGATGAGGCCGGCGTACCAGAGGTGCATGAACCACATGTGGGTGACGAACCCCAGACCCTTGAAGCAGGCCAGGATCGGGTAGGGGGCGGGGATCCCTAGCGGGCTCATCGGCCCGATCAGGTCGCGCGGAGAGATCGGCAGCGGCATCACTCTCTCCCCTCGGCGTGCTTCAGGCTGCGGGGGAAAGGCTCGGCGATCGGGATCAGGAAGCGCGCCAGCACCTCCGCTTCGGCGGGAGTGCCGCTCCACGGAGGCATGAAGAAGTGGAACCGGTCCGGCTCGCGGCTGACCGCGCGGACCATCTCCGGCGTCCACCCCCGCAGCAGTTGGGAGGCACCGGAGACTCCGTGGGTGACCGCGTGACAGTTGTTGCAATGGTACTGGAAGAGCACCTCGCCCACATGGCGCTGCTCCGGCTCGGGCAGGTCCAACAGCCGCTCCTCGACGATGCGGCGCCCCTCCATCACCCCCGGGTAGCGGGCGGCGATGTAGGCGCGCGTCCAGGTGCCGCCCTCCAGGAAGCCGTTGCGCTGGAGAATCGGCACCTCATCGGCGTAGATCTGGTTGCCCAGCACCACGTTGTAGACGATGTACGGCTTGCGCACCGCCTCGCGGACGAACTCCCCGGCGCCGATGGCGGTGAACCCCGCCAGCAGGAAGAGGATGGCGAATCCGGGGGAGAGCCAGCCGGGATTCCGGTAGGGCCCCAGGTAGAGCATCACGAACACCACCGCTGTCACGACGAAGATGACCGTCATCAGCACGTTCAGGACGCCGGTGCCCACCAGCACCGCCCGGCTCGACTCGGGCAGGTAGGCGTACCAGAGGATCCCCCCGAGGGCCACCATCGCCGCCCCGACCAGGCCCGGCAGCGTCGAGCGCCGCTGCACGAGGTAGCGCAGCTCCGGGTCGGTGGCCCGGAAGGTGGCGTGCAGGTAGACGTATTGCGCCGAGAGGAGCAGAGCCCCGCCGGTGCGGGCCAGCACTTGCGGCACGAGCTGGGGGTTGAAGAAGCCGACCGAGAAGGTGCGGTTGCTCTCCCAGCCGCCCGGATTGAGCATGAAGGCGGTGATGCCGGTGATGAAGAAGAGGCTGAGCCACGCCGAGACGGCGTAGATCCAGGCCATCGCCTGGTGGGTCTTGGGCGCCAGGCGGCCCCAGTAGTAGAAGAAGGCGAAGGCCGAAGCGATCTCCAGGAAGAAGGTCACGTACTCCATCGCCCAACCGAAGATGAAGATGTGGATCAGCGCCTCGGTGGCGAGAGGCGACGCCAGCCCGATGGTCAACCAGATCCCCACCCCGGTGATCGCGCCGTAGACCACCGTGATCAGGATGAAGAACCAGGCGTGGTTGTGGAGGTACTCCAGGTAGTCGCGCCGGTTGCGGCGGTAGGCGAAGGTCGTCTCCACGGCCAGGAACATGCCCCCGCCAACGGCGTAGTGCGCCACGAACATGTGGAGCACCGCCACGATGGCGATCAGCATCGGCCCCGTGAGGTAGGGCACGTGCCACCACGGATAGTGCATGAGTGCTCTCGCCCCCTTGCGCGGGCTTGCCGGGTGCGGGTCGGGCAGGCCCTCGTCCACCCGGAGTCAGTTTACCACTCGCGCGCACGGGACGTCAACCCGGGCGCGGCATCGCCCCTTGACAACCGCCCTCTCGTGCCGCCATAATAGGGACGACGGCGCCGTCCGCCTGCTGCCGGGGCGGTGCCGCCGTGGTCGGTCGTCTGGTCCTGCAGCCGCCAGCCAAGCGTTACGCCGAGAGAAGGGGAGGTGCAGTGCCAGCCTGCCCTGCCGTGGAACGGAAGCCCCTGCCGCCTCTCCCGCGGAGTGGGAGCGCCCGCGCCGGGATGGAACCGCGCCCGGAGCGAGCGCGTCCTGAGGTGTGAGAATCCGAGAGCGATGAGAGCAGCCAGCAGAGCGGAGACAATGGACAAACTCATCCCCGGCGCATTCGCCGTGCTGGGCGCGCTGCTGCTGGGGCTCTGGCTCGCCACCGGGCGGCAGGCGGGCCGGTTCACCGAGCGCGTGCCGCAGCCGCTGCCCCCGGGGAGATCGCCCGGTTCCACGGCCCCGGTCAACCTGGCCGGCCGGTTCCTCGCCTTCGATGGACTCCCGGCCGCCGATCTGCCCGGCTCCTGGCCGCGCTTCCGCGGGGAGAGGCTGGACAACATCGCCGCCGACGCTCCCCCGCTGGCGCGGAGCTGGGGGTCCGGTGGTCCCGCCGTCCTGTGGAGCAGGGACCTCGGCGAGGGCTATGCCGGCGCCGCCGTCCGCAACGGCCGCGTTTACGTTCTCGACTACGACCAGGCGGCGCAGACGGACGCCCTGCGCTGCCTCTCCCTGGAGGATGGCCGCGAGGTATGGCGGCGGGCCTACCCGGTGAAGATCAAGCGCAACCACGGCATGTCGCGCACGGTGCCGGCCGTGACCGAGAGATTCGTCGTCACCCTGGGACCCAAGTGTCACGTGCTGTGCGTGGAGGCGGCGACGGGGAAGTATCTCTGGGGGCTGGACCTGGTGCGCCAGTTTCGCGCCCGGGTGCCGGTCTGGTATGCCGGCCAGTGCCCGCTCATCGAGGGCGACCGGGTCATTCTGGCGCCGGGCGGCAGCGCGCTGCTGATGGCCGTGGACGCCGCCACCGGCAAGGTGCTCTGGAAGACGCCCAACCCGCGCCAGTGGACGATGACGCACTCCTCCGTCCTTCCAGTAGAGTTCAACGGGCGGCGGATGTATGTCTACTGCGCCAGCGGGGGCGTGGTGGGAGTCTCGGCGGCGGACGGATCGCTCCTCTGGGAGACGACCGAGTGGAAGATCAGCATCGCTAACGTGCCGACTCCCGTGGCGATTGGGGAGGGCCGGCTGCTCCTCACCGGGGGCTACAATGCCGGCGGGATGATCCTCCAGCTCGAGGAGAGCGAAGGGAGAATCACCGCGAAGGTGGCGGCGCGCTTCAAGCCGGCGGAGCTGGGGGCGGAGCAGCAGACGCCGATCTTCTATGAGGACCACATCTACGCGGTGCTCCCGAGCGGGCAACCGTCTTCGGGGCAGCTCGTCTGCCTGGATGCCGAGGGCGAGCGCCGGTGGGCGAGCGGCAACACGCGCCGCTTCGGCCTGGGACCGTTCCTGATCGCGGATGGGCTGATCTTCGTGATGAACGACAGCGGCCTCCTCACTCTGGCCGAGGCGACGCCGGGGGGCTATCGCCAGCTCGCTCAGGCCCGGGTGCTGCAAGGCCATGACTCGTGGGGCCCACTCGCCCTCGCGGGCGACCGCCTGCTGGCCCGCGACCTGACACGGATGGTGTGCCTCGATGTCGGGCAGTAGACGGGGCGCGTCGGCCGCGCGCGGGCCGGTCGTCTGGGTGCTGGCGGCGGGCCTGTTGGCCCTGGCGGGCATCGTCGGCATCGTCCGGGTGCTGGCGCGCCAGGCGGGGCGCGGAGAGGTGGCCCGGGCGCTGGCAAGGCCGGACCGCCTGGCCGAGATGCGCCGGGTCGATCCCCGCCTGCTGCGATACCGGGAGACGGCGCGGTTCGGAGCGGGCGTGCGCAAGCCGCGCGGCCTGGCCGTGAGCCCCGATGGCCTCCTGTTGGTGGCGGGCGACCGGCTCATCAGCCGGCTGAAGCAGAACGGGGGGCTGCTGGACCCGATCCGGCTGGAGAGCGAGCCCGGCTGCCTGGCGGCGGCGAAGGACGGCACCCTCTACGCGGGGATGCGCGACCACGTGGAGGTCTACGGGCCTGACGGCGCGCGCCGGGCGCAGTGGCGCCGTGCGGGCGAGCGGTCGTACCTGACGTCCATCGCCGTGGCGCCGGACGCGGTATGGGTGGCCGACGCCGGCGAGCGCGTCGTCTTGCGCTACGACCGCGCGGGGAAGTTGCTGGGGCGCATCGGGAAGCGCGACGACGCGCGGGGCATCCCCGGGCTGCTGGCGCCCAGCCCGCACCTGGATGTGGCCGTCCCCCCCTCGCTCCCCCCGCCTGCGGGGGGAGCGGGAGGGCGCGATGGCCTGGTGTGGGTCTCCAACCCGGGGCGGCACCGGCTGGAAGCCTACGCGCCGGACGGCGAGCTGAAGCGGTCGTGGGGAAAGCCCTCGGAGGGGATCGAGGGGTTCGTGGGGTGCTGCAACCCGACGGACTTCGCCCTGCTCCCGGATGGCCGGTTCGTAACGAGCGAGAAGGGGGTGCCGCGCGTGAAGCTCTACGGCGCGGGTGGCGCCCTGGAGTCTGTCGTCGCGCCGCCGGACGTCTTCGCGGCGAGCGCGGCCGGGCTGGACTTGGCCGTGGACGCGCGCGGGCGCATCCTGGTTCTCGACCCGGTGGCGCGGGCGGTCCGGGTGTTTGAGGAGACGGGAGACGGAAGACGGAAGACCGGGCGGGCCGTGCCAGGAGGCTAACACGAAGACACGAAGACACGAAGACACGGTGTGGCGCAGCCGCAGCCAGGGATCCGGCCCTCATCATCGGACCCAGTCTCCCCCTTCCCGTGGCGGGAAGGGGGCCGGGGGGTTAGGTTGCCCGCTGCCTGGCAGCCGCCTTGCCTCCCGTCGGGAGTTCCTCCGGGGGCTGGGGCGCTGGGGGGCGCTGGCCGGACTGCTGGGGGGCACGGGCGGGCTGGTGCTGCGGGGCGGCGGGGCGTGGTGCGCCGGCACGGGCATCTGCGGCGGCTGTCCCGCGTTGGCGGGGTGCGGCGAGCCGGCGGCGAGCGCCGAGCGCGGCAGGGCGGCAGGGCGGCGCGGAGTGACGGGGCAGTGGACGAAGACCCGAGGATGACGAGGCGAGAGTTCCTCGCCCGGAAGGTGCGGTGCGCGGGGATGCTGGCCCTGGGCGGGGGAGTGGGCGCGCTCGTCCCCAAGGCGGCGAAGGGGGGCACGCTCTGGCAGATTGACCCCGAGAAGTGCATCGCCTGCGAGAAGTGCGCCACCTCCTGCGTGCTGGCGCCCTCGGCCGTGAAGTGCATCCACGCCTACGGCATGTGCGGCTACTGCGAGTTGTGCTTCGGCTTCTTCGAGGCGCAGCCGAGCAGCCTGGACGAGGGCGCCGAGAACCAGCGCTGCCCCACCGGCGCCATCAAGCGCACCTTCATCGAGGATCCCTATTACGAGTACATCATTGATGAGAAGTTGTGCATCGGCTGCGGCCGGTGCGTGAAGGGGTGCATCACCTTCGGGAACGGCTCGATGCACATGCAGATCAGCCACGATGTCTGCGTCCACTGCAACCAGTGCGCGATCGCCCTCGTCTGCCCCGCGCAGGCGTTCGTCCGCGTGTCCGCCGATCAGTCGTACATCCTCAAGAACCAGCCGTCGGAGCAGGGGGGACGATGAGGGGATCCCGGCGACCGAGGTCGCGGGCGACGACGGCACGAAGTCGGCCTGCGCCGACT
>JACQGM010000102.1 GCA_016199585.1 Armatimonadota bacterium | reverse complement strand
TACAAGCGCCTGGTGCCCGGTTACGAAGCCCCGATCTACATCTCCTGGGCGCTGCGCAACCGCTCCGATCTGATTCGCGTCCCGCACTACAAGCCGGGCAAGGAGAAGGCGACGCGCGTGGAGCTGCGCTCGCCGGACCCCGCCTGCAACCCCTACCTGGCGTTCGCCGTGATGCTCGCCTGCGGCCTGGAAGGCATCGAGAAGGAGTACCCGCTCGAGGACCCGGTGGAGCGGAACGTCTACGAGATGACGGAGGCGGAGCGCGAGGCGCTGGGCATCCAGGTGCTGCCGGAGAACCTGCACGAAGCGATCCTCCTGGCCGAGCAGAGCGACCTGCTCCGCCGCGCCCTGGGCGACCACGTCTTCGAGAAGCTCATCGAGAACAAGAAGATCGAGTGGAATCGCTTCAAGGCGCAGGTCACCACCTGGGAGTTGGAGGAGTACCTTCCCGTGCTGTGAGCCATTCGCCCCCGCACCCGGTTTGGCGCGCGGAGAGCGCGGGAACCTCCGCTGGCGGGGCGTGACCCCGGAGAAACCGTAGGGCCCGGGTTCCGCCCCGCGCCGGGGGGTGATTCCGTCATGCACCGCGAGCGAGCGACGGATTTCTGGGTGAGTCTGGCGACGGTGGTGGCGCTCTTCGCCCCGATCTGGGGCGTGCTGCTCCAGCCTTCCGGGCTGATCCGTCTCCCGCTGTACTTGCTGTACCTTGGCCTGCCCGCGTTGGCGGTCGTGGTCGGGGCGCTGGTCTACGGGGCGCGCCGCAACCGGGTGCTGCTGAACCGGTTCCTGGTCGGCTACGCCGCCGGTGCGATAGGGACGCTGGCGATCACCCTCTTGATGGTGCTGGGCGAGCGTGCGATGGCGATGCCGAGCATCGTGGTGGCCCTCGGGAACAGGGTGCTGGGCCGACCGCCGAGTGCACCGGCATCCGCAGCCGTGGTTGCAGTGGGCACCCTCTACCACTTCGGGCTGAACGGGGCGGCATGGGGCGCGGCGTACGCGCTCCTCTTCGGGAAGGTGCCCTGGTGGCAAGGCATCCTCTTCGGGTTCTTCGTCTGGGCCGTGCTCGTGCTCTCACCCCCCTTCTACGCCTGGGGGTTCCCGGCAATGGCGCCGGGACCGCTGGCGCTGGCGCTTCTCCTGCTGGCGCACTTCGCCTACGGCGGCCTGGTGGGGCTGCTCGTCTACCGCTGGGTCTTTCCCGAGGTGGGCATGGAGGGCATGAAAGCGGTGCGGCCGCTCTACGCGTGAGGCAGCCCTGGGGCTGAGGGGAGATGGAAGTACGGGGGTGTGGGGGTGCAGGCACTACAGGCCAGGGCCACGGGAGACGAGGGTTCCGTGCGCCGGGGTGTCGGTGAGGGAGGTCTCTTCACCTACGAGCTGCCGGATACCGAGCTGCCGCACGGGAGCAGTCTCGGGAACGCCCACGGGTTCGTGACCTCGAAGGGCACCGGGGCGATGGAGGGTCTCTTCAGCACCGACCTCGGGAGGCGCGTCACCGGGGCGCTGGTGCTCAACTACTTCGCGGAGTACACCGACCTCTCGCGCCTGGCGGTCGAGGAGGAACACCCGGCGGGGAGCGGGACGCTGGTGCGCCTGGAGCCCGCCGGCCCTGGCCGCTTCCGGCTGCACCCCGCCTACCAGCGCCACCTCTTCACGCTCGTCGGCGGCTTCGACGTGGAGGAGACCCTCTTCCTGCCGCGCACCAATGGCGAGGATCCCTGCCTGGCCTACCAGATGGCGCGGGTGACGAACCACTCGGCCCGCCCCACGGTGGTGGCGGTCGTCGCCTGCATTCACCTCCCGGGCGATATGGTCCCCGACATCGTGGCGGAATACCGGCCGGGGATGAGCGGCTTCACCGCGTGGAACCGCTCGCACCCCGAGTGGGCGCGCGTCTTCGCCTGCCCGCAGGGCGTGGACGCGCACCTGGCGACCACCGACCAGGAGCGCGCCTGGCGGCCCTCACGCCCCTTGCCCGACCGCGTGGATGGCGAGGGCGATCTGAGCGCCGCGCTCCAGGCGGTGCGCTTCCTCCGGCCGGGCGAGTCTGCGGAGCTCGCCTTCGTCGTCGTCTTCTCGCCGGGCGGCAGAGAGGATGCGGAGCGCCTTTACCACCGGGCCCGCGACGCCCGCCAGTCCCTGGAGCGCACGATCGGGCGCTACCGCGACGAGGTCGCCGCGGCCGAGGTGCGGACCCCGGACCGGCTGGTGAACGAGGGCGCCCAATGGGCGAAGGCGAACATGCTGCGGGTGCTGGCGCGCTATCCGACCGGCATCGCCTTCACCAACGAGCCCGGCGTTTCCTCCAACGTCGTGGCGCGCGACGCCGCCTGGTTCGTTTACGGGTGCGACTTCCTGAGCCCGGATGACTGCTGCCGCATGCTCGCCCTCCTGGCCGAGACCCAGCAGCCGGAGGGGAAGATCGTCGAGTACTACGACGCGCGCACGCTATGCACCGACGACTACGGCCTCAACGTGAACGACGCGACCCCCCTCTTCCTGATGGCGGCCGGGCACCACCTGAGGGCGACCGCCCACCGCCACTGCACCGAGCGCCTCTACCCGGCCATGGTGCGCGCCGCCGAGTACCTGTTGAGCCAGCGCGACGAGCGCGGCCTGGTGTTCTGCACCGCGCGCGGCACCGGCGAGCGCGGCATCTGCGGGTGGCGCAACGTGATGCCGAATGTCACGATCAGCGGCGCCGTCACCGAGATCAACAGCGAGACCTACGCCGGCCTGCGCGCCCTGGCCGAGGCGGCAGCCAGCCTGGGACACCGGGCGGATGCCGGACGCTTCGCGGCCGCCGCGGAGGATCTGCGCGCGGCGATGGAAGCTCACCTGAAGAACCCCGAGAACGGCCTCTACTACCTCAACATTGACGTGGAGGGCCGACCGCGCTCCGAGGTGACCGCCGACCTCGTCTTCCCTCTCATCTGCGGCGCCGCCGACCCGGAGACCACCCGGTTGATCAGCGATCGCCTCAACCACCCCGACTTCATGACCGAGGCGGGCCTGCGAACGGTGTCGCGTCTGGATCCCCTCTACACCCCCGACCGGCTGGTCGGCCTCCAGGGAGGCGTGTGGCCGGGCGTCACCTGGTGGTACGCCATCTCGTGCATGCACTCCGACCCGGGGCTGATGATCGAGGCGCTGCGCGGCAGCTACCGCCAGTACATCCGCGATCCTGGGCGCTACAACACCGTGCCGGGGCAGTTCTCCGAGTGGTTCGATGGCGAGGCGCTGCAGAACCGCGGCATGCGCCTCTCGCCCTGGGAGCCGCCCCGCTTCCTCTGGGCGCTGCTGGAGGGCGCCATGGGCGTGCGCCCCCGCCACGACGGCCTGTCGCTGGACCCAAGGCTCCCCGTCGGGTGGAAGTGGGCCCGTGTCCGCGACCTCCCCTACCAGGGACGCCAAGTCTCCTGGTTCCTTGCCCGGTTCGCGGAGGGTCTGCGCTTCTTCACCGCCGACGAGTTCGAGACCGACCACCCGGTCGAGCGGTTCGATGAGGAGATCAGCGACTCTCTCTGCGCCCTGAGTGAGGACGTGGCCGTCACGGCCCTCGGCCGCTCCGACGAGGTCCTGATCGCGATCGGCAGCGCCGCCGAGACGAAGCAGCCGAGCCCGCTGCTGGTGCGCCGCCTGGTGGACAACGCCCGCCGCTACGAGGTGCAGTTCTACAGCAGCGAGGTGGGCCGCTGGGAGGGGCTGGGCGCCTACCGCGGCGGCGGCCTGGAGCGCCTCTCCGCCGACGTGGAGGGCGGGGGCTTCGTGCTCTTTCGCCTCCGGCCGTGCGCGTGAGGCCGCGCGGTGCATCCGAACCGGCAGGAAAACCGCGCCCAAGGACGAATCGAGCACCGCAAGCAGACCGTCGCCCAGTGTGATGCCGGTGTCCGGCCCCATGCTGCGCGCTCCGATGCAAGGGAGGTAGCTGATGCTTTCCGCACCCCGCCTGTCCAGCCGCGAGCGCCTCTGGCGTGCCTTTCGCTGCCAGGCTGTCGACCGGATGCCAATCCGGCTCGGTGGGGTCGACCCGATGTTCCCTGGCCGCGACCCCAGTTGGGCACCGCTCTACGAGCTAGTTGAGCGCCATGAACTCGACCTCTTGCGCACGTGGCGCCCTGCTCGGGAGGAGGCCGAGCCGCCCCGAGTGCGTGTCCGTTCCGAGCGCCACGACTCGCCCAAGCCCCACCTGTGGGAGGTCACGACCACGATGGAGACCCCGGCCGGTCCCCTCACACAAATCAAGGTGCTCCCCAAAGACGGCGGCGAGGGCCGCATCCGCGAGCACTATGTCAAGACGGTGGAAGATGCACGCGGGTGGCTCTCTGTTCCCGACCGGAAGGTGGCAGCGGGGGTGGCTTCGTACTTTGACCTGGCGCGTGCCACGGGCGACCGCGCGCTCCTCATGGTAAGCATCCCGCACGCGCTCTACACGGTGCAGCAACTCACCGGTTCGGAAACCCTCGCCTTCTGGTTCACGGACGAGCGCGCGCTGCTCCGCGAGATGGTCGACCGAGCCTTCGCCCATGTCGAGGCGCTGGCAAAGCACTACTTGGCACACGGCATCGGCGACTGCTACGGCTGGGTTGGCCCGGAGGTGTGCATCCCCCCACTCGCCTCGCCGCGTGACTTCCGCGAGTTCGTGGTCGAGTACGACCGGCGGATCGCCGGCCTGGTCCACGACGCGGGCAAGCTGGTCTGGGTCCACTGCCACGGCGACATGAACCCGGTGCTGGAGGGCTTCATCGAGATCGGCACGGATTGCCTGAATCCGATCGAGCCGCCACCTACCGGCAAGCTGACGCTGACGGATGCCAAGCGGCGCGCCGGCGGACGCCTCTGCCTGGAGGGCGGGGTGCAGCAGAGCGACTTCGACCTCCTGGCACCCCCCTTGATGGCCTGCCGGGTCGAGGCGGTGGTGGCAGAGGGTAAGCCGGGCGGCGGCTTCATCCTCTGCCCAACCGCCAGCCCAATGACATGGCCCTCCCTCAACGAGCGCCACACCAGCAACTACCGTGCCTTCGTGGAAACTGCCATCCGCCTGGCAAGCTACCGACAGTCGTAGGATCCCGCGACCAGACGCTCAGCTTCTGTTCACAGCCTGGCACACTCATGTTTACTTCCGTAGATGAATGGGTAACGGGGAGAGAGCGTTCCGGCGCTCCCGCCGGATGCGCGCAGCTTCGTGAGGCTCCCGGCGGCCCGTGGCGGCCCCCGCACCGCCCCGTCGGCTGCGGGACTCACCCCTGTCGCCGGCAGGGAAGCCCTGCGTGGGAGAGGATGACCCATGACGATGCCACAGGTCAGAATGTGCGATGTCACGGAGTGCTACTACAATCAGGGGCAGGTGTGCAAGGCGCTGGCGATCAACGTCGGCGGTTCGCACCCGCAGTGCGACACGTTCACACCGTCGCGGCAGCATGGCGGGCCCGCCTCCATCGGCCAGGTGGGCGCCTGCAAGGTGACGCAGTGCCTGTACAACAGCGACATGTCCTGCACCGCCCCGGGCATCGACGTGTCGCACCACGAGCAGCACGCCGACTGCAGCACCTACACGACCCGCTGAGGTGGCGTGCAGGCGAGGAACGAGGAGTGAGGCCCAGTCGTCGCTCCTCATAGCGTCTTGAGAGGGGAACGAGACGAATCGTCCTCGTCGTCGCCCTCGTCCTCGTCGTCGGATCGCCGTGATTCCGACGACGAGGACGGCGGCGATTCGGTCGCATTTCCAACCGAAGACGCGAACACTCGTCACTCATCCTCCGGCGGCGCCGGCCCCAGCTCCTCCACCGGCTGCGCCAGGATGGTGATCCCCGGCTTCAGACGGAAGCTCTCCTGCAGCTTCCGCAGCCGCCGGTGGAGCTCCACCACCCGCTCGTCCGGCAGCGCGGCCAGGAGGATGTTGTTCAGCCCCGGGAAGACCTGGTCGCCCCGCTTCAGCCCGGTGCCCCCGAAGCCGTGGGCGTCGAAGAAGCGCGTCCACCCCGACAGCTTCATGGCGTCCACCTGCTCCATCACCGCCTCGTCAATGCCCCCGTCGTAGATCACGGTCACGAGCTTCATGCGTTCTCCATGGGCAGGAAGGCCTCCAGGTCTCCCGGCTCTCTCGCGAAGATCAGGAGACCGCCCTCAAGCGTCCTGTTCCCACATCCGGCTACCGGATCCTCCCCAGCGCCTCGAACGCCTTGGGGCGCACGCTCCCGGGCCCGGTGCGCGCCGCCTGCTCCAGCGCCGCCCGCGCCTCCGGGCCGCCGATGCTCACCAGCGCCTCGATGGACTCCCGGGCCAGCGCGTCCCCGCTCAGGCACGCCTGAAGCGCCGGCACTGCCTGCGGATCCCCGAGGCGCCCCAGCGCCTCGGCGGCCGCCTGGCCCACGGGAGACTCCCTGTCCCTCAGCTTCTCGACCAGAAGGGGCACAGCTCTTCGATCTCCCATCTGCCCGAGTGCGCGGGCGGCTGCCTGGCGCACGGGGAACCCGTGCTCGCCGCGCAGCACCGTCGCGCACTGCTCGTAGGCGACGTCGCCGCCCAACCGCCCGAGCGCCCCCAGGATGGCTTCCTGCGTCGGCGGCCACTGCGACCGTCCGTAGGCCGCCTGCAACGCGGGCACCGCAGATCGGTCGCCCAGCTTGCCGATCGCCTCTGCCGCCTCCGGCGGGGCAGTCGGGGTCACTTCCAGGGCCAGGAGCAGTGCCGGAAGAGCCTTCCGCTCACCTATCTCCCCCAGTGCCCACGCGGCGCTCGGCGTGTACTTCGGATCGTAGAGCAACCTAAGGAGACGGTCTACCGCTCGCGGATTGTGGGCCCACCCGATGATGCGCAACGCCGCGGGCACGGGCGCCGGCCGCCCGATCTCCTTCATCGCCGCCTTCGCGGCCGGCTTCGGCTGCCCGAGGCGGTCCAGGGCGTCGAAGGCGGCCTGCCTCACACTCTCCTGCTCGTCGGCGCACGCTCTCACCAGGGCGGGCACCAGGTCCTTGTGTGTGCGGGCATCTCCCACGCTTCCCAGCGCGCCGGCGATGGCAGCGCGAACGGCGGGTTCCTCGTCTCTTGGCAGGCGGGCGATGAGGGCGCGAACGGTAGCGGCGCTCAGCGGTCGCGGCGCGCGCTGCAAGGCCCGAGCGGCGGCGGCGCGCGCCGCGGGATCCGGCGCGTCGAGGCGGCCTGCCACGTCCGCCGCCAGCTCCGGTGTGCGAATCATCAGATCGGTGACAGCGTCCTCCTCGCTCCTGAAGACACCGCCCCTCCTGTCCAGCATGGTGGCGCGCTGCGCATAGAGGGCAAGCGACCGGCCATACGAACTGCCGACCGGGAGAGAGGGGCACACCCACGCAATCCGGACGCGATTCTCCGAAGTGACCCACCCGAGGATCCACTCCATGGCGTCAGTGTCAGGCACCACCCTGTCGCCGGCCAGGAGCACCGCCAGCGCCATCTTGCCTTCGCCCCCCAACCGCTCCAGGTGCTGCTGGAGCATGGCCGTATTCAGGCAGGTGAGGCGGCCGTCCACCTCCACCATCGTGATCCGGGGTTCGGTCCGTGCGGGGCGAGCGCGGATGCTCATCTGCCGGCGCGCCGCGTCATGAAGGTCGGCGTGCAGCTCCACGTCCGCGAAGCGGAGCGTGAGCCCCACCGGCGTCGCCTGCCACCGCTCCGCGAGGGAAGGCCCGCGCGGGAACACCATCATGCCGCCCGGCACCACGCCCTCAAGCCCCTCGAACCTGAGCCAACCGGAAACGGACCCGTCCGGCACGATCTCTGTTTCCGCAAGAAGGCGGGCCCGAAGATAGGGATCCGCGGGATCCGGGCACACGTGGACAAACTGCCGGGGGCTCTGCAATCGCGACGGCGCGTGGGTACGGCCTCCCACTTCCACCGAGAAGCTGTCCGGCGCGAGCGTGACCGCCTTGTCCGTTCCGTTGGTAACCTGCACCTCGACCATGAGACCCAACCCTGACTGGCGCGACACCCAGGCCTGCACGTTGCGGACCTGAAGGCGGAGCGCCGGGGCGGGCGACTCCGGGGCGGCCACGCCGCACGGACGACCCCACAGACATGCGGTGAACAACAGCAAGCAGGCGACCCGCAGGGACGAGGCCCATCTCCCCGTTTTCATCTTGGTTCCTCCCGTTCCGCCGGCCGGCGGGCCGCCCGGGAGCACCCGCCGAAAGCCGGCGCTGTACCTGCGGCGCTATTCGATGTGAGAGGTGCCGTTCCCTGCCGGTGAAGGAACTCACGGCCAACACGCGGAACATCCCTTCGGGTGTGGCAGCAAGCCACCGTTGTTGGAAGGAATGAGGAAGAGAGGATGATGGCAGACACACAGGAACGCGCGGAGCAACCGAACATCGTTCTGGTCGTCGCGGACGACCACGGCCTGGATTCCGGCTGCTACGGCAACCCGGTCATCCAGACGCCGCACATGGATGCCCTGGCGCGCGACGGGGTGCGCTTCAACTACTCCTTCTGCACGGCCGCCTCGTGCAGCGCCAGCCGCGGCGTCATCCTCAGCGGCCTCCACACCCACGCCAACGGGCAGTTCGGGCACGAGCACACCTACCACCACTTCTCGGCGTTCGACCACGTGCGCAGCCTCCCCGTGCTCCTGGGCGAGGCCGGCTACCGTACCGCCCGCGTCGGCAAGTTCCACGTCGGGCCCGAGCGCGTCTTCCGGTTCGACCATGCCCTCCCGGGCAACGGCCGCAGCCCGGTGCAGATGGCCGACAACTGCCGTGACTTCATTGCCGGCGATGCCTCGCAGCCATTCTTCCTCTACTACTGCACCAACGACCCCCACCGCGACGGCAACTACGCCACCGACCTCCCCGGCGCCCCCAACTGCTTCGGCAACCGCCCCGAGGGCTACCCCGGCGTGAAGACCATCACCTACGACCCGAGAGAGGTGGTGGTGCCCCCCTTCCTCCCCGATGTGCTGGAGACGCGCGCCGAGCTCGCCCAGTACTACCAGTCGGTCTCCCGCCTCGACCAGGGCATCGGCCGGCTGACGCAGATCCTGAAGGAGACCGGGCGCTACGACAACACCGTCATCATCTACATCTCCGACAACGGCATGGCTTTCCCCGAGGCGAAGACCACCCTCTACGACGCCGGCATGCGCCTCCCCTGCATCGTTCGCAGCCCCCTGCACTCACGCAGCAGCGCTGTCTGCAACGCCATGATCACCTGGGCCGACCTGGCGCCCACCCTCCTCGACTTCGCCGGCGCCACGCCCCGGGACTACGCCTTCCATGGCCGCTCCTTCAAGGATGCCCTCGGCCAGGAGAACCCCGAGGGCTGGGATGAGGTGTACGCCTCCCACTGCTTCCACGAGATCACGATGTACTACCCGATGCGCGTGGCGCGCACCCGAAAGCGCAAGTTCATCTGGAACATCGCCCATCCCCTCCCCTACCCCTTCGCATCCGACCTGTGGGCCGCGCCCACCTGGAAGGCGGTGGAGCGCCACGGCCTGAAGGTCTTCGGGAAGCGCCCGGTCGAGAACTACCTCCAGCGCCCGCGCTACGAGCTCTACGACCTGGAAGCCGACCCCTACGAGGTGAACAACCTCGCCGCCGACCCGCGCCACGCCGGCCTGGTGTCTCAGTTCGAGGAGAAGCTGAAGGCGTTCCAGCAGCGGACGAAGGACCCCTGGGTGGTGAAGTGGGAGCACGAGTGAGGGGGGACATGGGCCACTGCCTCAATGCCCTGGAACAGCCCGCGGATCTGTCACCCTGAGGCGTCGCGCCGTAGGGTCTCCGCCCCGGCAACCACCAGAGGTTGGCACCGGTAGCCGTGCTCGCGCCCGAGTACGCGAGCGCGGCCAGACGCCGGGCTCGGGCTTTGCCACACGCTGCCACAGGCACCAGCGCGTGGAGGCAGGTGTCCCGTGCGCACGTAGCGAAGGAGGAGCACAGCACGAGGCATGTACCGGGGGTGACGTATGCCCTACCTTCAGTTCAAGGGAAAGACCGCCATAGAGACATACCACCATGCGGTGCCCCACCACAGCCTGGAGTTCGTCCCGGAACTCTCCATCCTTGCGGAGGGCGAGCAGCCATCGTTGGAGGGCAACCTGATCATCGAGGGAGACAACATCCTGGCGCTGAAGGCGCTGCTCCCCACCCATGCCGGCCGCATCAAGTGCATCTACATCGATCCTCCCTACAATACGGGCAATGAGAAGTGGGTCTACAACGACAACCTGACGCAGCCGCAGTTCAAGGAATGGATCGGGCAGACCGTCGGAAAGGAGGGGGAGGACGCGACGCGCCACGACAAGTGGTGCTGCATGATGTATCCTCGTCTCCAGTTGCTGAAGGAACTCCTTCACCCCGAGGGAGTCATTCTCGTCTCCATCGACGACAACGAGGCGCCGAACCTGCGCCTGATCATGGATGAGGTGTTCGACTACAGCAACTTCATCGCCCAGTTGGTGTGGGAGAAGGGCCGGAAGAACGACGCGAAGCTGTTCTCCGTCGGGCACGAGTACATGGTGGTCTACGCCAAGTCAAAGGAGACGCTGCGCAAGTTGGGTACCGTCTGGCGAGAGCCGAAGCCAGGCGCGCAGGAGATATGGGACCACTACGTGGAGCTGCGCCGAAAGCACGGGGACGATGATGTGGCGATGGAGGATGATCTGCGTCTGTGGTATTCGGCGCTTCCCGGTAACCATCCATCGAAGGCACTCGCACGCTACAGGCACGTAGACCGGTGGGGTCCCTGGCGTGACCGCGACATCTCCTGGCCCGGCGGCGGGGGGCCGCGGTATGATGTGCCACATCCCAAGACGCTGCAGCCGTGCAGGGTGCCCGAGCGCGGATGGGGCTTCGCCACCTCGGCGAAGATGCAGCAGCAGATCGACCTGGGCCTGGTCGTGTTCAGGGAAGATCACACTGAGCCTCCGTTCCGCAAAGCGCACCTGCGGCCAATCCCGGATGAACTGGATGAGGACACCGATGCCCCGGTCGCGGAGGATGAGGAGGGAGACGAGGGGAATGGCGCTGTAGGCATGCAGGTGATGCCGAGCGTGATCTACAAGCAATCGCAGGTGGCGGTGAAGCACCTCCGCAACATGATGGGCACCAAGGTGTTCGAGAACCCGAAGGACCACGAGGTGCTGACGCGGGTGATCGGCTACTGCACTGCGCCGGGCGACATCATCCTTGACTCCTTCGCCGGCAGTGGCACCACCGGGCACGCTGTGCTGCAGTTGAACCACGACCCCGGCAGCAACCGGCGCTTCATCCTTGTCCAACTGCGGCACGATACGAAGGACCAGCAGGCCAAGGGCCAGAACATCTGCGCCAGCATCACCCGAGAGCGAATCCGGCGCGCCATTGCGGGCTATGCCTATACAACCGAGAAACGCAACCGTGTGCGGGTCGAGGGGCTGGGGGGCTCCTTTGCCTACGCGCGCCTTTCTGACAAACCCCTGTTCGGTGAATACCGCGACCTGGGGGACGCCCTCCCTGCGTACGAGGACTTGGCCCGATACGTCTTCTACACCGAGACCAGCCGCCAGTGGGACACATCCGGGATAGACCGCGCCAGCGGCAGGATAGGGGAGCACGCCGGCGCGAGCTACTACCTCCTCTACGAGCCGAGCCAGCAGGAAGACCGTGGCTTGGACATCGACTTCCTGAAGAGGGTAGCGGCGGAGGACCGCAACACACGCCTGGTCGTCTATCACGAGAAGCTGTGGATCCACCGCGACGACTTGCGCCGGTGGGAGAGTGAAACGGGGAAGGCCCTGCGGGCGATGCAGATTCCCTTCCACTTGAGGTGAGTGCGCGTCTTCCTCGTGCGGTCCGGGCGAGGCGGAGGGTGTTTCCGTGGAACTGAAGAAGTTCCAAGTTGGTGTGCTGGACGACGTGCGCGCCTTCCTCCAGGCTCTTGCCGAGGAGCAGGCGAAGGGCAACCCGCGATACGCCTCCCAGGAGGCGTGGGAGCGCGTCGGTCTGCGCAGCTACCACCAGCGGCGCACCGGCGACAACCGCGACCTGCCAACGTTCTGCATCAAGGTGCCCACGGGTGGCGGTAAGACGCTGCTGGCCACCCAGATTCTGGGTGAGGCGTACCGGACCATCCTGAGCGGGCGAAACGGCGCCGGTCTGGTGCTGTGGGTGGTGCCGAGCGACCAGATCTACAAGGACACCCTGAAGGCCCTGCGTGATCGCACCCACTTCTACCGTCAGTCTCTGGAGTACGCTCTCTCCCGGCGAGTAGAGGTGTGGGAGAAGCACGAAATCGCCCGGCTGACGCCCGCGCAGCTCGCATCTTGCCTGAACGTCCTGATCGTCAAACTCCAGGGAACAAACCGGCAGGATCGGGAATCGCTGAAGTTCTTCCAGGACAGCGGCGGGAACATCGTGCAGCACTTCCCGGCGGAAGACGACTCCGAGGCCCACCGAGGGCTGAAACAGCGAGTTCCCAACCTGGACATGCTGGTGGAGGAGCCAGCCACAGGCACGTACCTGGCCAGGACATCCATCGCCAACCTCGTGCGGCTGTGCGAGCCGGCAGTAGTCCTGGACGAAGGGCACAAGGCCACCAGCACGCTAGCTCGCCAGACCATCGAGGGCTTCAACCCTCGGCTGGTGGTCGAGCTCTCGGCCACGCCGCAGCGCGAAGCCAACGTGCTAACCAGAGTGACGGGGCTCCAGCTCCTCGATGAGGAGATGATCAAACTCCCGATCAACGTGGTCAACTCCCGTCAAACCTCCTGGCAGTACTGCCTCACCCAGGCCCGGGATCGCCGCGAGGAGCTGGCCGGGCGTGCTCTGGAGTTCTACCGAACCACGGGTCGCCTCATCCGACCGATGGTCCTGGTTCAGGTGGAGCGCACCGGGAAAGACCAGCGCACGCCGGAGTTCATCCATAGCGAGCAGGTGCGGGAGTACCTGATACAGCGCCTGGGCGTGCCCGCCGAGTCGGTGAAGGTGAAGACGTCCGAGAGAGACGACATTGAGGGAATCGACCTGCTTGCTGAGGATTGCCGGGTGGAGTGGATCATCACGAAGTCCGCGTTGCAGGAGGGTTGGGACTGCCCCTTTGCCTATGTCCTGGTATCCCTCTCCAATACGAAGAGCCGCCTCGCCATGACCCAACTGGTCGGCCGGGTGTTACGCCAGCCGTTCGTCACGAAGACGCCCTTCCAGGAACTCAATGAGAGCTACGTGTACTGTCTGCGCCAGCACGCCGCGGAGGTCGTAGACGATATCCGACGAGCACTGCTGAAGGAGGGCTATGAAGGCGACATGGCGAGCGTCGTGGACCGCACGGGCGATGCCGATACCGGCCCGGCAACGCGCGTGGCTACCATGCGCTTTGAGTTCAGACGTCACTACCGAAAGCCCTTCGAGGGTCGTATCTTTCTGCCCCGATTCTGCGTTCAGACGGATGACGGGTACGAGCCCCTGGATTACTTCCGCCACCTGCTGAAGGAAGTCCACATATCGCGCTTCGACTACGAAAAGGCCAGCGAGTGGAACTTCTCCCCCGATATTGAGAGCGCCAAGGAGCAGTTCTACCGGGTGCACCTGAACGAGGAGGCACTGGCGCCCCTCGATATACGCGACGTAGCTATCGACCCCGGTGACACCGAGGCTCGGGTCAAGGCGTGGCTCGTTGCCAACTTGGCGGGGCAGATGGAGTGGTATAGCGCCAAGCGGCTGCGGGCGGTGGTCGAGGGCGTCTGTGCTGCACTCCACGGTGTCAACGGGAAGATGGCGCTGGTTCGGTTCCGGCTCCTTGAGAGGATCGCGGCCTTCACCGAGGAGCAGACCGACAGGCAGACGTGGGAGGCCTTTCGGCAACTGCACGACAGCGGGCGTGTGTTCTTCTACTTGGGGTGCCTGGAGTGCGTCTACGAGATACCGCCGAAGGTCGTACGTCGTCGGATCAAGCCACTACAACGGCCGGACTACACCCCCGTGCAGAAGAACCTGTTTGACTTCCACCCGGATGAAGACAACGAATACGAGAAATCGGTAGCTCTCTACCTGGACGAGCACCCTCAGGTGCTCTGGTGGTACCGGAACATCGTGGGGCACGATCAGTTCAATATCCAGGGGTGGCGACGTCCCAGGATCTACCCCGACTTCGTTGTGCAGCAGGGCACTGATGGGAAGCCGAGCCCGAGCGTGTGGGTGATCGAGAGCAAGGGGAAACACCTGAAGGGCAGCTTGGATACTGAGTACAAACGGGACATCGCCAGGTACTTTTCTGAAGAAGGGCGGCAGGTGACGTGGCAGGAACTGGGCGAGGGGTTCGACGAGCACTGCTTTCGGTTCCAGGTGCTCGACCAGGGCGACTATGGTGACGCCGACTGGCGCGACGAACTCAACAAGATGCTGTTCGGGTGCTGACCGCCCCCTCCACCGCGCCACGACCGAGCGCGGGCAGCTCCGGGTCGTCGCCGCCGTGTGAACGTTGCGGTCTCCCGTTGAGAGCGCGTGACACCCCATGAACCTGAGAACCACCCTGGCGGCCCTCGGCATCCCCGATGCCGAGCCGGTCTTCGCCCCCGACTGGGAGCGCCACCTGCGCGAGATACCGCAGGGCAGCCTGCCGTTCCTCGCTCCCGACTGCGTCGCCACGGCTTGCCGCGCAGCGTTCATCCCCGAGGAGCGGACGGCGGAAATCCTCGCCGCCGCCCGGCGCGTCGCTGCCGACCCGGCGGCGTCGGCGCTCGCGTGGCACTGCCACGCGGCGCTCTTCCGGCCCGGCGAGCCCCGGCCCCGCACCGGCGCGTGGCCGATGCTCACGGCGGCCCTCGGCCGCGATGCCGGCCTCTTCTACATCCTCGTCCTCCTCTCCGGCACCCCGCAGGCGCAGGCCGTTCACCGGGCGCGCGCCATCCCCCCCGACATCGCACGCGAGACGCTGCGCGACCTGAACCTGTACTGCGAGACGGAGGACTACCCCCTGCTGACGGGCGACTGGGGCCTCAGCACGCGCGTCCTGGGCGGAATCATGCAGCACTGGCGCGGCGACCTCTACCGGCTGGGTCGGCTCCAGTTCGTGCCCGGCAGCTTCAGTAACGGGCTGCGCGCCTTCCGGCACCGAGGATCCGGGGCGGTGGTGGCGCTCTCCGAGGAGGGAGTGCGCTACCGCGCCGACGGGCAGCTTCAGGGCACCGGCGGCGGCGAGGACCGCGGCGGCGCCTGGACGGCCACGCTGGCTCTGTCCGACAGTGAGATCAGGGGCCATCCAATCGCCTCTTGGGGGTGCGCCCTGCGGGAAACGGTGACGCTCGCCGCCGCGGAGTGGCAGCCCGCGCTGGCTCCCGGCGATGGCGTGCTCCACGTCCACATCTCCGGCGGCTCGCCGATGGACTACGACTCCTGCGGCGACTCGCTGCGCCGCGCCCTCGACTTCTTCCCCCGCTACTTCCCGGACCGGCCCTTCGTCGGCTTCTGCTGCCGCTCCTGGGTCCTCGACAACCAGTTCGAGCGCCTCCTGCCGCCCTCATCCAACCTGGTGCGCTTCCAGCAGGAGGTCTACCTCTTCCCTCTTCTCTCGGGAGGCGCCGCCACCATCGAGGCGGTGTTCGGGTTCGGGCTGACGCCGGACGACCGGGAGCGATTCCCGCGCCGGACGCGCATGCAGCAGGCCTTCGCGCGCCACCTGGATGCGGGCGGGCATTTCCGGAGCGGCGGCTGCTTCCTGCTCAAAGAGGACCTGGACTGGGGCAGCCGGCGCTACCGGCGGCTCTGGCCGCTGTAAGGAGCCGCGGATGCGCGTTCTTCGCCGGCGGGCGCGGCGCACTCGCAGCGTGGAGGTCGGCGCCTATTCGGCCCCGGATCTGCCCGGGCTGGCCTCGCTCGTGGATCGCCACCTCCGGGGTGCCTTCCCGCAGTGGACCGCCGGGCCGGCGCTCCTCGCCCGGGTGCTGGCCCGGCCCGTAGACCGTATCCCGTCGGGGGAGTCCGCGCGCCCGACGAGCCAGTGCGTCCTCTGCGCGCGCGAGCGCGGCCGCGTGGTGGGGGCGGTGCAGTTGTGCCGCGTGCCGCCGCGGCGTTCCGAGTTCAGGGTTCCGAGCTCAACGTTGAACGTTGAGCTCGGAACCCTGAACTCGGAGCTCAACCCCGGCACCGCCCACCTCGCCTGGATCTTCTTCGAGCCGGACCACCCCGAGGCGGGGGAGCTGCTGGTGCGGCGGGCGGTGATCCGCGCCGGGGCGTGGCGCTGCCGGAACATGGTCGCCTGGGAGCTGGGCCTCGGCGGCCTCACCGCGATGGGTGCCCCGGGGCTCTCCTCCGCCTGGCCGCACCTCGAGCCGCCCCTCTTGCGCCACGGCTTCCGCGCCGCGCGCGAGTGGGCGCTCTGGACGAGCGACAGCCCCGTGCCATGCCTCTCGCCGCCGCCGGGGGTTTCCGTGCGGGTGGAAGAGCATGAGAGGGGGTGGCGGGCGCGAGCCCTCATGGGAGACGCCTCGATCGGCGAGTGCCGGGCGCGGGCGGCGGCCTCGTGCTGCGAGCACCCTCTGGCGGCCGGCGCCGCGTTGATCGAGTGGGTGGAGGTGTCTGAGCCGCACCGCCGCCGGGGCGTGGGGGCCGCGCTCGTGTCCGCGGCGGCGGGCGCCGCCGCGGCCGGCGGCTGCCGCCTCCTGGCCGCGGCGCTCCCCGCGGGCGACCTGGCCGCCAGCCACCTGGCCCGTCGCCTCGGCCTGCAACTCACCGACCGCCTGCGAGTCTACACCCGCTGAGCCCGACCAGAGGCTCCTTCGTGGCTCGGTGCCCTTGTGCTAAGAAGGTGTTTTGAAAGTGGGGGGTGGG
>JACQGM010000104.1 GCA_016199585.1 Armatimonadota bacterium | reverse complement strand
GGGAGTGTGGGAGTGTGGGAGTGTGGGGGTATGGGAGTGTGGACTCCCACACTCCCATACCCCCACACTCCCACACTCCTGCTGGAAGAATGGAGGAACTCGAACCCGGGAGATGCCGCCCTCGGTCTGATCGTCGGCGATCGCGGCTTCTTCCCGGACCACCTGTGTGAGAAGGGGCACGCGGAGGTGCTGAAGGTCCTGGCGGAAGAGGGCTTCCGCGTCGCCGCTCTCAGCCCGGAAGAGACCCCCTTCGGCTCGGTGGAAACCCGCCGCGCAGGCACGCCAGTGCGCCGAACTCTTCCGGCGGCACGCGGGCAGCATGGACGGGGGGCCGAATCACGGCCCCCCGCTTGACATCCCCCCGGCTCATGGCCTATACTGAAGTGCGCCTTCTTGCGCAGGCGGCCCCTCCTTGGGCGCCGTCTTCGCTGGTGTGTTCCCAGCCCACGCGTTCCGGCCACCGCGCGCGGCCGGGGACCTTCCGGGCGAGCAGAGCGCCGGTGGGTTTCCGGGGAATGACAGGGATGGGGCGGCACCGCCCACCGGTAGGGCGCCATTTCGTGAGGAGACCGGGTATTGGCAAGACTGAGGATTGATTACGTCGTTCCCGACCGGCTGCGCCCGGGCTCGTCACGCCGGCCGCCGATGCCCCCGATGGGGATCTCGCTGCTGCTGGCGATGACGCCGCCCCACCTTCGCGGCTACGACATCACCGCCCGCTGCCACGACGAGCAGACGATGGGTCCCTACGACGTCGCGACGGAGAAGCCGGACATCCTCGCCCTCTCGGCGCTCACCACCTCGGCCCGGCGCGCCTATGCGATGATGGACCTGGCGCGGCAGACCACGAGCTGGCAGGGGCGGCGCGTGCGCAGCATGATCGGTGGAATCCACGCCACCGCGCTGCCGGTGGAGGCGATCCACTACGCCGATGCCGTCGTGCGGGGCGAGACGCCTCCCGTGCTCCTGGAGACGGCGCTCGACTGGCTGATCGGGCAGATCGAGAACGATGGCGAGGAGCGCCGCGTCTTCGAGCACTGCGTGGATGCCCGCGCCGACGTGATCGAGCGGCGCCCACCCGCCGATCGCTCCTGGTACGACCCGAGGCGCTACATCGTCCCCGTCACGCTGCAGAGCTCCGTCGGCTGCCCCTTCGACTGCAGCTTCTGCTCGGTCACCTACGAGTTCGGCATGAAGCAGCGCCACCCCGAGTACGATGACCTGGAGGCGGAGATCGCGCGGCTGCCCCGCGGCCTCACGGCGATCATTGACGACAACTTCCTCCCCAACCCCCAGGGCCGGCACGCCCGGCACGCCTGCGAGCTGCTCCGCCGGCACCGGGTGAAGTGGGTCACCGAGTTGACGGCGCTCACGCTCCACAAGAACTGGCGCGAGCTGCTGCCCCTCTTCGCGCGCTCCGGCTGCATCGGCCTCTATGTCGGCATCGAGTCGCTCGAGGGCGGCATGGACAAGTCTGCCGACCTGGCGACTTACGAGGACCTGGTCAACTGCATCCACGACCACGGCATGGGGGCGTTGGGTGCGTTCGTATTCGGCGTCCACGACAGCGATGGCCCGGATGTCTTCGAGAAGACCGCGGCGTGGGCGCGCAAGGCGAAGTTCGATTTCGCCCAGTTCTCCATCAACACCCCGGAGCCGGGCGCGCGCGACTACGAGCGCGCCGTGCGCGAGAACCTGCTCACGGACTGGAACTGGGAGCACTACGACACCGAGCACCCGGTGCGCCGTTTCACGAAGATCACCCAGGAGCAGATGTACCAGGGGTTGCGCAACGCCTATCGCTGGTTCTACGGCCTTCCTTCACTCAAGGATCGCATGCTCGGCCAGGTGATGGACATGTTCCTCAAGGGGAGCCCGAGCGTGGGCACGCGCGAGTTCCTCTGGAAGCGCGTCAAGTCCATCGCCGTCTTCGCCAGCATCGGCCTCTACCTGCGGAATACCGCCATGGGTTGGAGCAACCGCTCCGACGTCGCCGCCTATAACGCGGACGTAGACCCGACGCCCAACCCCTTCGTCATGCGGCAGTTCGGCCCGGGGAGCGTCGTGGACCAGTACGACGCGAAACTGCGCATGAAGGAGCTGCGCGGCGAGGTCGCCAACCGCACGCGGCTGGTCCTGGGAGACGGCATCCCGCTCACCCTCACCGGCCGGCCCCTCGCGCAGACGGCCGCGGGCGGCTGAGGGCGCGCTGAAGGCCCTCTCATCACCGAATCGTCGGAGACGGAAGAGGCGGTGCCGGCACCCCGATTCCCTCCCCGAGTGCCGCCGCCTCACGGCCCGCGTTGAAGCGCAGATCCTCCCACTTGGCCTGGACCTCGCGGTAGACCGCATCGAGATCCGCGCCGTGGAAGCGCTTCTGCAGCCGGGTGAACATCTCCAGGGGGAGCATGGCCGGCTCGTGCGAGACGCGGTAGTGCCGGCCCCATTCCACCTCGTAGAGCGGGAAGTAGCCGGTCTCGACGGCGAGGCGGGCCAGTTTCACCGAGTGCCGGCTGTCGTATCCCCAGGTGACACAGGGCGTGAGGAGGACGATCATGCGGAAGCCGCGGATCTGCGCGGCCTTCGCCATCTTCGCTGCCAGGTCCTGCGGGAAGGCGGCTGAGGCCGTGGCGACATAGGGCACCCGGTGCGCGGCGATGATCTCCACGAGATCCTTCCGCCCGACCGGAGTGAGCGCGTGCTCCGAGCGCCGGCCCGTGCGCGTGGCGGCATCGGGGGGCGTGGCAGTGGATTGGTGGCCGCCGGTGTTCTGATAGCCCTCGTTGTCGTTGCAGACGACCAGGATGTCGGCGCCCCGGGCCGCCGTGCCGGAGAGCGCCCCCAGAGCGATGTCGTAGCAGCAGCCATCGCCCGCCCAGACCACCACCTTCTCGTCGCGCCCCTGGAGGTGCAAGCCGCGCGCCATCCCCTCCGCCTCGGCGAAGCAGCCGGCGAAGAGCGTATGGATGACCGGAACGCTGGCGGCGCTGGTGTCGCCGGGGCCGACATAGAGGCTGGCGCAGCTCGCCGGGACGAGGCAGATGGCCCGCTCGCCCACGGCGTTGAGCACCATGCGGAGGGCAATCGTCGAGCCGCACCCCGGGCACGCGTTGTGTCCGGGCGCGAACATCTCTTCCCGCAACGGGAGTAACCCCATTTGCCTGGCTAACTTCTCCATCCGGCTCTCCCGCGACGGGTGGATCCCCCACCTGCCATCCCGGTTAGAGGGCGATCCCTTGTGAGATGTTTCACTGGCGCACGCCCTTATTCCTCTACACCCGTCTCATAGAGGAAGAGCGTCTCCGGGGGCCGACCGTTTTCGGCGCCCATGTACTCGAGCGCCCGCTCCACCATCTCCGGGGTGACGTCGGCGCCGCCGAGGCCGGTCACGAAGGAGTAGAGAGTCGCGGGGCAGCGGAGGCGGTGGAGAGCCAGGCGCACCTCCGCCGCGAAGATGCCGCCCATGCCCGGCGCGAGGTTGCGGTCGAGCACGGCGATCTTCGCCGCGCCCCCGGCCGCGGCGAGGAGCGCGTCGCCCGGGAAGGGCCGAAAGGCGTGCAGCTTCACCATCCCCACCTTGTCACCGCGGCGGCGCCGCCGCTCCACCGCGTCGCGCACGGTGCCGCACACGGTGCCCGCCGCCACCACCACCGTCTCCGCGTCATGGTGGTGTACCGGTGAGAGGAGGTGGTAGCTCCGGCCGAACCGATCGGCGAACTCGGCGGCGGCGGCCGCGAACACGGCGGCCACCCGGGTCACGTCGTGGTGCATGCGCTGGCAGGCCCGGGAGTACTTCGGCGGCGCCATCAACCCGCCGTAGTTGCCGCCCCCCGCCGCCATCGGGTCGCCGCTGCGCACCCGCTCGCCGACGAAGGCGAGCGCGACGGCCCGGTCCGGGATTCGCACCTCCTCCGTCTCGTGCGACAGGTAGAAGCCGTCGCCGGCCACGATCGCCGGGAGGCACGACTCCTCGGCCACGCGGAAGGCGATGAGGATGAAGTCCAGCACCTCCTGCGCCGACTCGCAGTAGAACTGGAGCCAGCCGGTGTCGCGCATGAAGAGGGTATCGTTCTGCTGGGCGCCCAGGTTCCAGCCGGGGCCTTTCAGCCCGCGGTTGAAGACCCCCATGACGAGCGGGAGGCGGTTCCCGGCCACTTCCCACATGACCTCCGACATCAGGACCAGGCCCTGGGAAGCCGTGGCGACGGCGCAGCGCTCCCCTGTCCAGGCGACGCCCTGCGCGCCCGCAAGCACGTTGTACTCGCTGTCGGCCTGCACGTAGGCGATCTCGCCGTTGCGCGAGAGGGTCTCCATCACCTCTATCTGAGGGGTGATCGGGTAGGTGTAGGCGATGCGCGCGCCTGCCAACTCGAAGCCGAGGGCCATCGCCTCGGCGCCGTTGATCATCCGCGCCGTCTGCCGGCGCCCCTCAGCGAGCCGCGAGCTCACGCGCGACCTCCCACTCCGGCACCATGGACATGGCGCTGCGGGGGCACTCCTCCACGCAGACGCCGCACCCCTTGCAGTGATCCAGATCGATGGCGAACCCCCAGTCCTCGAGCTGGAGCACCGAGGAATCGGGGCAGTAGATGAAGCAGTTGCCGCACATGTTACAGGCGCCGCAATGGAAGCAGCGGGCGGCTTCGGATTGCGCCGCCTCCGGCGACAGGGGCGGGGCCGCCTCCGCGAACGAGCGGGCGCGGGCGTCCGGCTCCAGCTCGCGCACCCGGGCGCGGTCGGCCGGAGGGAAGTAGTCCAGGTTGATCTGGTGCGAGCGCACGGGCCGGGCGCGAGGGGGGTCCGGCTCGCCGCGGCGGAGGGCCTCGTAGGCGGCCATGGAGAGGGCGCCTTCGTGCCCGACGCTGATCTGCTCCTCGATGCCCGCCAGGCTGCGCCCCCGCAGCAGGCAGTCCATCGCGATGGCGGCGCGCTTGCCGGCGGCGACGGCGTTCACCACGCTGCCGGCGCCGGTGACGTCGCCACCCGCGAAGACGCCCGCGACCGCGGTGCGGCCCCAGACGTCGGCGCGCAGCCCACGCCTGTCGGCCAGCGGCGAGGGGAGGAAGGAGAGGTCGGCCTCCTGGCCGACGGCGTAGACGAGGTGGGAGACAAAGAGGAGACGCTGCTGCCCCCCGGTGTCGAAGCGTACCGAGCCGTCGGCAGCGCGGCGCATCCGCTGCACCGGCGCCAGAGCCAGCCGCAGCGGGCCGCCGTTCGCCGCCAGGTCCGCCGGCGCCACGCGCTCCACCACCTCGACGCCCTCGGCGCGGGCGGCCTCCACCTCCGGCGGGTGGGCCGGCATCGTGGCGCGCGTCTCGGGGCAGCAAAGGGTCACTGCGTCCGCGCCGAGGCGCAGGGCGGTGCGCGCGGCATCCACCGCCACGTCGCCCCCGCCGAGCACAGCCACGTGGCCGTAGAGCGGCCGGGCGGTGCCGGTGCTGACGGCGCGAAGGAAATCGAGGCCGGGCTGCACGCGGCCATCCGCGGGAAGGGGAATGGAGGGCATCCGCGCGCGCCCCAGCCCGGTTGCCAGGAAGAGGGCGTCGTGGGCGCGGCGCAGGTCCTCGAATGAGAGGTGCGTGCCGACCCGCACGCCACAGCGGAAGGCGATGCCCATGGCGTGGAGGCCGGCTACTTCGGCGGCCACCACTTCGCGGGGCAGGCGGTAGGCCGGGATGGCGTAGGCCAGCATCCCCCCGGGGCGCTCGTGGGCGTCATAGACGGTCACCGCGTAGCCGAAGCGCGCCAGGTGATAGGCGCAGGTGAGGCCGGCGGGTCCGGCGCCCACGATGCCGATGCTCTCCCGGTGCCGGCGCGGCGCCGGCGACACCGGGTGTCCGTTTCCATGCTCGCCGTAGGCCCGCTCGAGAGCGTTGATCGCGATCGGCTGGTCGTACTCCGCGCGGTTGCAGGCCCGCTCGCAGGGGGCGTAGCACACCCGCCCGGTGATCGCCGGGAAGGGGTTCTCATCGCGGAGCGCTTCCAGCGCCAGGTCGAGGCGACCGCGCGCGGCCAGGGATGCCGCCCAGGCGATGTCCTGCCCGGCGGGGCAGCCGGCGCGGCAGGGCGCGTACTTCCCCGCGTGATCGTACACGGGGCGTTCAAAGCGCTGGTAGCCCGTCTTGATCGTCCGACTGCTGCACGAGACGATATGGCGCAGTGGAATCCCGAGGTCGTCGCCGAACTCCTCCATTACTTCTCTCCTGTGAGCAGCCTGGGCACGGATCGTGTCGGGGCCGGCGTTGAGAAGAGAGGGCGCCATCCGCCCCGACCTCCCGCACCGGGTGAAGCCTTCTACCCCTTAACTCCGTTAGAGGCCAAAACGGGCCGGGAGGTTTCGCCCGGAGGCGAGGGGATTGAGTGCTATCTTGCCCGGCACGCGCGCGCATCCCGAGGGGCTGGCCGCGGTGGTAGACAGATCGCCCCGCTTCGGGTATGATGGTCTCGTGATGAGTGCCTCCCGCCACGCCGAAGCCGAAGCGCACCTGGCCGCCGCCGACCCAACCATCGCTGCGCTCGTCGCCGCGCACGGCGCCTGCACCCTCGCGCCAGAGCCGCGCCACTTCTTCGCCCTCGTCCGCGCTGTCCTCGGGCAGCAGATCTCGGTGAAGGCGGCGGCCAGCATTCGTGGGCGCCTTGCCGCGCGCCTGCCCGGAGGCGAAGTGACCCCCGAAGGGATCCTGGCGATGGACGAGGAGCAGCTCCGCGCGGCGGGCCTCTCGCGCCCCAAAGCTCGCTGCGTCCGCGATCTCGCCGGGCGCGTCTCCTCAGGTGCCCTGGACCTGGCCTGGCTGGCGCGGCAGCCGGATGAAGTCGTCGTCGTTGAGCTGACACTGGTGAAGGGGATCGGCCGGTGGACGGCCGAGATGTTCCTCATCTTCTCCCTGGGCCGTCCCGACGTGCTCGCCACCAGCGACCTGGGGTTCCGTGCCGCGGTGAAGCGCGCCTACCGCCTGGGTGCGCTGCCGGACGAGCCGCAACTCCGCGAGATCGCCGCACCGTGGCACCCCTACGCCAGCATCGCCACCTGGCACCTCTGGCGCAGCCTGGACAATCTCCCGGCGGCGCGGTGAGGGCCCCGGTTGGCACGGACGAAGGAAAGGGCGGCTGCCTGCCCCGGGTTCGCCCGGCAGCCGCCCCCGTCGTCTGAAGTACCCCGACCGGTGCTAAGAACCTGTCCGATAAGCGCCCGTCCTCGACGCCCACAAGGGGCCAGGCTACGCTCTTTCGGATAGAGGCACAAGGGCTAGGGCTACCTGCCCCGGCCGCCGGCCCCCCGGCCAGGCTGGGGGTTGTCCCGCTGCCACTTCTCGACAATCGCCTTCTGGTCGGCAGTGAGCACCGCCTGCACCTTCTGCTGGGTGGCTTCGCGCAGCTCGCGGAACCCATCGAACCCGCCGCCGCCCGTCTGCATCCCTTCGAGCTTCGTCTGGTACTCCTTCGAGATCGCTTCCAGCTTGGTCACCTGGTCGGGCGTCAGCTTCAGCGCGGCGACGACTTCGAGGGGGATGCCGCAGTTGCGGTAGACCTGCATCTGCTTGATCAGGTCGGGCACCTTCTGCTTCTGCGCGTCCGTCAGCACGGCCTCGATGTCTTGGGTGGCCTTCGTATTGAGCTGCTGGCGCCGCTCCATGGTGTACTGGCGGTCGCCGCCGCCCCCGGCGAGGCCGCGCAGCTCCTCGCGCAGCTTCGTCTGGATGGCGGTGATCTTCTCCATCTGCTCCTTGGTGAGCTGGAGGGGCTGTTCGAGCGCCGCGGCGGGGATCTGCGCCAGGGTTACGGCCGTCATCCCGCCGCGCCGTCCCCCGCCGGTCCGCTGGGCCTGCACAGTCACGGCAGCCGCCAGGATGAGGGCCGTGACGGCGAAGAGCACTGCAATTCTGGTGGTACGCATGTTCCGAGGACCTCCGATTCCGGTAGCCGCCGCGCCCGCCCCTCCCGACCGGACATGCTCCCCGGGGTGATGGCGCGCGGCTCGCGCCATGCTGCGCGCTGCTGCCGGGCGGGGAGGAAGGGGTTCAGCGGCTCCATACTACTGACGCCGCGCTTGCGCCCCGGGTTGCAGCTTGTTCGCATCCTCGCGCTCCACCTTGCCAACTGCACCGGGCATCCGGTATAATGAGAGCGGCCGGCCGCCGGCGGGCGGCTGGCGGGCTGCCGTTCTTCCACTTCTCACAGGGAGCCGCGACACTATGGCCATGACGATGACGGAGAAGATCCTCGCCCGGGCGGCGAACCGCGACGCGGTCCGCGCCGGCGAGAACGTGTGGGTGGACGTGGATGTGCTGTTGACCCACGACGTGTGCGGGCCGGGCACCATCGGCGTCTTCTACGAGAACTTCGGTCGAGACGCCAAGGTCTGGGACCCCGACAAGGTGGTGATCATCCCGGACCACTACATCTTCACGGCGGATGCGAAGGCACGCCGCAACGTGGATATCCTCCGCGAGTTCGTCGCCGAACAGGGCATTCGCCACTACTACGACCCGGGCACCGAGCGCTACAAGGGCGTCTGCCACGTGGCGCTTCCTGAAGAGGGGCACGCCCGCCCGGGCGAGGTGCTCTTCGGCACCGACTCGCACACCTGCACGGCGGGGGCTTTCGGCGAGTTCGCCACCGGCATCGGCAACACCGAGGCCGGCTTCGTGCTGGGCGCGGGGAAACTCTGGGTGAAGGTGCCGGAGACGATGCGCTTCCTCTTCGAGGGTGAGATGCCCCCCTACCTGATGGCCAAAGACCTCATCCTTCATATCATCGGCGACATCGGCGTGGACGGCGCCACCTACCGCGCGATGGAGTTCGCCGGCCAGGGCGTCCACGCGCTCAATATCGAGGAGCGGATGACGCTCTGCAACATGGGCGTCGAGGCCGGCGGCAAGAACGGCATCATCGCCCCCGACTCGGTCACCCTCGACGCCGTCCAGGCGCGCACCGACAAGCCCTTCACCGTGGTGCGGAACGACCCCGGCGCCACTTTCCACAGCGAGCGCGTCTACGACCTGGCTCGCCTGGAGCCGACCGTGGCGAAGCCGCACTCGCCGGACAACCGCGCCGCGGCGCGGGAGCTGCGCGACGTGAAGCTCGACCGCGCCTACATCGGCTCCTGCACCGGCGGCAAGATCACCGACTTCCTCGCCGCCGCGCGCGTGCTGAAGGGACGCCGGACGGCGATTGACACCTTCATCGTGCCGGCCACCACCCGCGTGCTCGGCGCCCTCCACACCGAGCGCGTGGGGGGAGAGACGCTGGCGGAGATCTTCCGGGCGGCCGGGTGCCAGATCGGCCAGGCATCGTGCGCCGCTTGCCTGGGGGGCCCGGAGGACACGTTCGGGCGCCTGAACGAGCCGCTGCGCTGCATCTCCACCACCAACCGGAACTTCCCCGGCCGCATGGGCCACAAGGAGGGCGAGGTCTTCCTCGCCTCGCCGCTCACCGCGGCGGCCTCGGCCGTCACCGGGCGGATCACCGATCCGAGAGAGGTACTGTAAAGGAGATCGGGATGGGCATCGAGGTCACACGTGAGGAGGCGAGCGCACGCCTGGGCGAGTTGATCCAGCGCACCCTCGAGGGGGATGAATGCACCATCCTCGTGGATGGAGAGCCGTTGATCTCGCTGGTGCCGACGCCGCGGTGGCGCGGGCTGCTGGAACTGGAGGACGAGATAGCGGGCGATCTAGACTCCGACCCGGATACCATTGCCGCGGTTCAGAGGGGACTCGAACAAGCCGAGTCGGGGAACACGGTGCCTGATAGCCAGGTATCGGCTGTGCTGAGGAAGCGAGCGCATGCCCGAGGTCAACTGGTCGGCTGAAGCAGAGGAAGTGAACCACCGTGCAGGATAACATCAGAGGCAGAGCCTACGTGCTCGGCGATGACGTGGACACCGACCAGATCATCCCGGCGCACTACCTGACCTACAACCCGGCCATCCCGGAGGAGCGGCGGATGTTCGGCGTCTACGCGCTCTCCGGGGTTCCGGCGGCCCGGGCGGGCCTGCCGGAGGGCCGCCGCCCCTTCGTGCCCGAGGGGGGAGAGCCGGGCGAGTACCGCATCGTCGTCGGCGGCCGGAACTTCGGGTGCGGCTCCTCGCGCGAGCACGCGCCCCTCGCGCTGGACGAAGCGGGCGTCGAGGCGGTGATCGCGGAGTCCTACGCGCGCATCTTCTTCCGCAACTCGGTGAATGGCGGCTACTTGATCCCGTTCGAGACGCCCACCCGCCTCGTCGGGGAGATCCGCACCGGCGACGACGTGGAGCTGGACGTGCGCGAGCACCGCCTGACCAACCACACCACGGGCAGGCGCTACGAGCTCTCCCCGCTCGGCGACATCCTGCCGATCCTGGAGGCGGGCGACATCTTCGCCTACGCGCGGGCGGCCGGCACGCTGAAGTAGCGGGTCGCCTGCGTATTGCCTCTCTGATGAGTTGTGCCGACCAAGACCGGTAGTGCAGGTGCGGACGGCACAGCGCCCCTACGTACGCCGTTCGTCATCGTCGGGGTGGTCGCTCCATCTCGGACCGGCCCGGCGCGATTGCCGGTTTCGCTCGTCACGTGTCATTAGTTGGGTGGGACTATCGGCAGCCCGTCAGACCAGCGCATCTCTGTGAAATGCCTATTCACCTGGATGCCGTACTCCTACATGTAGATCGGTGCTGTCGCAAGCGCCAGTCGCCAGTTTGGCGGGCCGTGTGGCGATGGCACGCCTGGCGGAAGCGGACGCGCGTATCGTCACATGGCGATACGCCTTGCGAAGGTCCATCTGAGAGGGGGCGTGGCGCCCGCACGCAGTGGGTACCGCGTGTTCCGAGGGGTCAGCCGGCCGCGCGTGGAGCGCGCACGGGTCGCTGGCGGCAGTCTGGCCGTTCCGGGCAGGCGCGCGCAGCCGTGTGCCGCAGCAGGTGGCGGATTACGAGCCGCCTTTTCTCCTTGACACCCATCCGCCCGGGGGGCTATAATGACCTGGGTTCGCGTGCGCGCGCCGGACGTGCGCCTGTGCCTGAGGCGCGGTTCCCATTCGCTTCACGCCCCCTGGAAGAGCGGGCCGATCATGCAGGCGGCGGTCTACCGCGCGAGAAACGAGGTGCGTCCGGAGAGTATTCCCGTGCCGGCCATCGGGCCGGGGGAGGCGCTGGTGCGCGTCGCCGCCTGCGGCGTCTGCGGTACCGACATCAAGAAGATCCGCCTTGGCCTCCAGGAGCCGCCCCGCGTCTACGGACACGAGATGGCCGGCACCATCGCTGCCCTCGGAGAGGGCGTGCGCGGGTGGCGGGTGGGGGAACGGGTGGCGGTCTACCACCATATCCCGTGCCGGGGTTGCCACTTCTGCCGGAGAGGCTGCTATGCCCAGTGCGCCACCTACAAGCGGACCGGCACCACGGCCGGGTTCGAGCCGGCGGGCGGGGGCTTCGCCGAGTTCGTGCGGGTGATGGACTGGGTGGTGGCCGGCGGGGGGCTGACGCGGGTGCCGGAGGAAGTCTCTTTCGAGGAGGCGGCGTTCCTGGAGCCGGTGAACACCTGCCTGAAGGCCGTGCGGCGGGCGCAAGTAGGACCGGGCGACGTCATGGGGGTCTGCGGGTCGGGTGCTATCGGCCTCTTGCTGGCGCAGCTCGCCCGGCTGGGCGGCCCCGCCGTGCTCGCTTCCGACCCGATCGGGGCGCGCCGGGCGAAGGCCGCGGAGTTGGGCGCCACGTGGGTGGTGGACCCGACGCAGGAGGACCTGGGCGCCCGCGCCCGGGCGCTCACCGCGGGCCGGGGCGCGGACGCGGTGCTGGTAGCCACGGCGGCTCCCGGGATCATCGCGCAGGCGATGGACGTCGTGCGCCCCGGCGGGCGGGTGGTGCTCTTCGCGCACACCCACGCGGGCGAGCCGACAGAGATTGACGCCGGCGCCGTGTGCGCCGCCGAGAAGGACTTGATCGGCAGTTACAGCAGTTCGGTGGATCTGAACGAGGAGGCCGCGCGGATTGTGTTCGGGCGCCAGGTGGACGTTCGCAGCCTGGTAACACACCGCTTCCCGCTCTGCGAGACGGGGGAGGCGATCTCGCGGGCCGGCACCCCATCGGGGGACGTGCTGAAAGTCATGGTGGCGCCGGGGAGCGGGTGCGGTTGGCAATCTTGAGATGTTTTGGCCCGGACGGGGTTGGTTGGGTTCAGGGAGCCATAGAGAGACGTGCTTGAGAAGATGACGGCGGCGGTGTTGTACGGCCGCGAAGACGTGCGGATCGAGCGGGTGCCGGTGCCGGCGGTGGGGCCGGGCCAGGTGCTGGTGCGCATCGGCGCCGCGCTCACGTGCGGCACCGACCTGAAGGTGTGGCGGCGGGGCTATCACGCCCGGATGATCGTGCCGCCGGCGGTCTTCGGACACGAGTTCGCCGGCACGGTGGCCGCGGTGGGCCCCGGCGTGGAGGGATTCCGCCCGGGGATGCGGGTGGTGGCGGCCAACTCCGCCCCCTGCGGCGAGTGCTTCTACTGCCGCCGCGGCGCCGAGACGATCTGCGAGGACCTCCTCTTCCTCAACGGCGCCTACGCCGAGTACATCGTCGTGCCGGAGCGGATCGTTCGCAAGAACCTCCTCGAGGTGCCGCCGCACCTGCCCCTCCACCACGCGGCCTTCGTCGAGCCGCTGGCGTGCGTGGTGCGCGGCCTCGACGAAACCGGGATCTCGCCGGGCGATACCGTAGCCATTGTCGGCGCCGGGCCCGTCGGGCTGATGTTCATCCTCCTCACCCGCTGGCTCGGCGCCCGGGTGATCGCCGTCGGCCGCCGCCTCAACCGCTTGCAGGCCGCCGCGCGCATGGGCGCCGACCACGTGGTGGACGACGCCACGCCGGAGGATACGGTGGCCACCGTGCGCGCCCTGACCGAGGGGGGCCGCGGCGCCGACCGGGTGATCGAGTGCGTCGGGTTGCCCGAAGTCTGGGAGCAGGCGCTGGCGCTCGTGCGGAAGGGCGGCACGGTGCAGCTCTTCGGCGGCTGTCCGGCGGACACGTTCGTGCGCCTGAGCACCCACCTCATCCACTACGGCGAGATCACGATCAAGTCGGCCTTTCACCACACGCCGGGGCACATCCGGCGCGCCCTCGAGCTGATCGCCGGGGGCGTCATCAACCCGGACGCGCTCATCGTCGGCCGCGAGCCGCTGGCGTGCCTTCCCGCCGTCCTCGAGCGCATGGCCTCGCGCAACGGCCTGCTGAAGACGGTGATCGTGCCGTGAGGGCGAACGCCCCGCCGGTGAACGCGCTCGCCGAGGCCCGCAGTTACTGCCGCGCCCTCGCGCGCGCCCACTACGAGAACTTCACCGTCGCTTCGTGGCTCCTCCCGGGGCGGCTGCGACCCCACTTCTACAGCATCTACGCCTACTGCCGCGTCGCCGACGATCTGGCCGATGAAACGGGCGACCCGCACCGGGCGCTCGCGCTCCTCGACGAGTGGGAAGGCGAGCTGCAGCGCTGCTACCGGGGCGAGGCCCGCCAGCCAGTCTTCGTAGCCCTCGCCGAGACCATCGCCGCGTTCGACATCCCGGTGGACCCCTTCCTCAGCCTGCTGACCGCTTTCCGCCAGGACCAGCGCGTGACGCGCTACCGGACCTTCGCCGACCTCCTTGGCTACTGCCGGCACTCCGCCGATCCGGTGGGGCACCTCGTGCTCTATCTCTGCGGCTATCGCGACCCCGAGCGCCGCCGCCTCGCCGACTGCACCTGCACCGCGCTCCAGCTCACCAACTTCTGGCAGGACATCGGGGTGGACCTGGCAAAAGGTAGAGTGTACCTGCCGCAGGAGGACCTGGACCGCTTCGGCTGCACCGAGGAGGGGATCCGCGAGCGGCGCTTCGACGCCGCGTTCGCCGCGTTGGTGCGCTTCGAGGTGGAGCGGACGCGCGCCCTCTTCCGCGAGGGCGCCCCGCTGGGGGTGATGGTCGAGCGCCGTCTTCGCCGGGGCATTGACCTCTTCGCGCAGGGCGGACTGGCGATCCTCCGGCGGATCGAAAGGCAGGGGTATGACGTGCTGACCCATCGTCCGGCGCTGTCGCGAGCGCGCAAGGCCGCGCTGATCGCGGGCCGCATCCTGAGTGGCATCCGGTGAGCAACGACCTTCAAGCATCCTATCGCTACTGCGCCCGCGTCGCGCGCACGCGCGCCCGCAACTTCTACTATGGCTTCCTCATGCTCCCCCCGGAGCGCCGGCGGGGCATGCACGCCATCTACACCTTCATGCGCGCTTGTGACGATGCCGCGGACGACCCGCGCGTCGGTGACCGCGCCGACCGGCTGGTCGCCCTGCGGCGCACGCTGGACGCGGCGCTGGCGGGTGCCGCCGACGCCAGCCCGATCGGCCCCGCCCTGCGAGACACCCTCACCCGCTACCGGATCCCGGACGCCCACCTCCACGCCCTCCTCGACGGCGCGGAGATGGATCTGCGCATCACGCGCTATCCCACCTTCGACGACCTGCGCCGCTACTGCTACCGGGTCGGCGCCACGGTTGGACTCGTGTGCGTCCACATCTTCGGCTTCCGAGAGCCGGACGCGTTGGCGCGCGCCGAGGAGTGCGGCATCGCCTTCCAGCTCACCAACATCCTGCGCGACGTACACGAGGACGCGCGGATGGGCCGCATCTACCTCCCGCAGGAGGACCTGCGGCGCTTCGGCTACCCGGAGGCCGACCTGCTGGCCGCGGTGCGCGACGGACGCTTCCGCGCCCTGATGCAGTTCGAGGCCGAGCGCGCCCGCGGCTTCTACCGCCGCGCCGACGGCCTGGCATCCCTCCTCGCCCCGGAGAGCCGCCCCTGCCTCCTGGCGATGCGCGGCATCTACGAAGGCCTTCTCGACCACCTGGAGCGCACCGGGTTCGATGTCTTCGGACGGCGCGCCCGCCTTTCGTTCCGCCAGAAGGCCGCCATCACCGCGCGCGCCTGGTGGCGCTGCCACAGCGGCCGGGAGGTGCCGGCATCGGAAGCGTCGTGATCATCGGCGGCGGGTTGGCGGGTCTCTCCGCCGCGTGCGCCCTCGCGGAGCGAGGGCTCGGCGTCACCCTCTACGAGAGCCGCCGGCAGGTGGGCGGGCGCGCCGCATCCTTCACGCCTCCCGGCCACGGGGCGCCCGTGGACTTCTGCCAGCACGTGCTGATGCGCTGCTGCACCAACCTGCTCGACTTCTATGGCCGCATCGGCGTCCTGGACCGCGTCGCCTTCCGGCCGCGCCTCACCTTTCTCGACCGCGAGGGCCGGCTCTCGTCCCTGGGGGCGTCGGCGCTCCCGGCGCCCCTCCACCTCGCGCCCTCCCTCCTGCGCCTGAAGTTCCTCGGCCCGCGCGACAAGCTCGCGATCGCCCGGGCCTTCGCCGCGATGTTGAGAGAGATCGGGGACGGGGGACCGGAGACGGGAGACGCAGGGGACGGGGGACCGGAGACCGGGGACCGGCCCGCTGCGTCCTGCGTCCTGCATCCTGCCTCCTGCGTCCTGCCTCCTGCGCC
>JACQGM010000103.1 GCA_016199585.1 Armatimonadota bacterium | reverse complement strand
GGTCACGGCAGAGGATATCGGTCGCCCACTCGCTCTGCGCCGTGGACCAGTAGTAGCTGACGTTGAAGGAGCCGAAGATGAGGAGGAGCGATTGGCGGAGGAGCCGAACGGCCCGGCACCCGTGCCTGCGACCGGGGCTGAACTCGTGGCCTACTGGCAAGCAGAGGGAGTGATCAGCATCTGGGCGGATCGCACCGACATCACCGATTCACCGGAGTACGCCCGGTTGCTGCGGCAGCGCGCCGAGACACGCAGGCGAACACCACCGCCCCCCGTAATTCGTGGAACATTTTGCCGCGTCCGGCGTCTAACTACCTGAGTAGTTCGATCAGTGTGAAGCCTCTCACTCTCCCTTGTGGTGGCTTTGAGTTCGTTGACCCATGTGGAGGGTAGCCGCTAGGTTTGGGAACAGCTAGCGGCTCTCTTTTTGTGCCCCCCAGAGGAACCGCCCCACCTCCTCGATGCGCGAGACCACCAGGCAGCGGGGCAGCGACTTGATGAACGAGCGCCCGTAGGCCCGGCGCGCCAGGCGGCTGTCGAGGATGCACACCACGCCCCGGTCGCTGCGCGTGCGGATCAGGCGCCCGAAGCCCTGTTTCAGCCGGATCTGCGCCTGGGGGAGCGCGTAACCGTTGAACCAGTCGCCCCCCGCGTCCTGGACCGCCTGCACGCGCGCGCGGTGAACCGGATGGTCGGGCACGGCGAAGGGGAGGCGATCGATGATCACGCAGGAGAGCTGCTCGCCGGGCACGTCCACCCCTTCCCAGAAGCTCTGCACGCCGAAGAGGCAGGCGTCGGGGGTACTGCGGAACTGGTCGAGGAGCGCGGCGTTGGGAGCCTGGCCCTGGCGCAGGCACGGGTAGGGCAGGTCGGGTGCGATCTCCTGGTAGGCGCGATCCAGGGCGCGGTAGGAGGTGAAGAGGACGAAGGCCCGGCCGCGGGCGATCTCCAGGAGGCGGCGGATCTCCGCCACCACGGCGCGCTGATAGGAGGGACTCTCGGAGGGGGGCTCCAGGTGCGCCGCCACGTAGAGGAGCGCCCGGGTGCGGTAATCGAAGGGGGATCCGACGAGCACCTCGCGCCCGGAGGCGACCCCGAGGCGCTCGCGCAGGTAGTGGAACGTCCCCCCGGTCGCCAGCGTCGCCGAGGTGAGCACCGCCGTGCGCACCTTCTCCCAGAGCGGCGGGCCCAGCAGCCCCGCCACGCACGTGGGAGTGAGGTGGAGCACGCACTGCGCGCGCCGCCGCTCGCCCGACTGCTCCGCCCAGGCGAAGCTCCCCGCGTCGGAGTTGAGGCAGATCGCCCGCAGCTCCTCGTCGAGGGTGCCGGCGGTGCGCGCGTACCCCTCGACGCGCGCCCGCGCCATCTCGTCCTTCACGTCGCGCGCGGCCCGCGCCAGGCCGGTCTGCACCTCTCCCAGGCGGTTGGCGAGCGCCTGCACCCACTCCGCCCACTCGTCGGCGCCGATGGCCGCCACCGCCTCCGCCAGGAAGAACTCCTGGCGGCGCACCACGCCCAGCGACCCGAAGAGGCGCCGGTTGGCCGCATCCAGACGGTTGAGGAGATCCAGGTCCAGGTCCACGCCGCGCAGGCGCCGCAGGCGCGAGAGGAGCGCGGTGACGCGGAAGTCGCTGAAGGCCAGGCCGAAGGTCTGGCTCGCCACGTCTTCGAGGTGGTGGGCCTCGTCGAAGACCACCGCGTCGTAGTCGGGCAGGAGTGCCGAGCCGGCTTCGAGGGCGCGCAGCGCCAGGTCACTGAAGAAGAGGGCGTGGTTGACGACGATGACGTCGGCCGCGGCGGCGTCGCGGCGGGCCTGGTAGAGGAAGCAGCGGTCGAAGTAGGGGCACTCCCTCCGGCGGCAGGAGTCCGGGGACGCGCACACTTCGCTCCAGCCGGGGAAGGTCGCGCCGAGTTCGGAGACATCGCCGGTGGCGGTGACGGCGGCCCACTCCTGGAGATGCTGGAAGTCGTCCGCCTCGAAGAGGCCGAGGCGGGCGGCGCCGTCGGCATTCTGCAGGCAGAGGTAGTTGCCCATCCCCTTCAGCACCGCCGCGCGGAAGGGCCGATCCGGCAGCGCCTCCCGAATCGCCGGGATGTCCTTCTGCGTCAACTGCTCCTGCAGGTTGATCGTGTGCGTCGAGAGGACCACCTTCCCCCCGTCGCGCCGGCTCAGCAGCGCCGGCAGGAGGTAGGCGAAGGTCTTCCCGACCCCCGTGCCCGCTTCCGCCAGGCAGTGGGTCCCCTCCGCCAGCGCCTGCGCCACCGCCTCCGCCATCGCGAGCTGCTCGCGGCGGAACTCGAAGCGCGGCCAGCGCGCCGCCAGCGTGCCGCCCGGACCCAGCGCGTCGCGCACGTTCACCGCGTCACCCAGGCCCTCGCCGCACGCAGCAACCGCGTGTATGACAAATCAATGTTTGACATGATGTGTCAGTATGTGTTACAATATGCCAGTCAGCCGTATCAGGGAGGATGAAGATGCCCCGCAGAAAAGAAGGCCGGCAGGAGTGTTTCGGGCGCAAGAACATCATGACCCTGACGTGTTACACCTTGTGCCACTCCGGCCGCTGCAGTGATGATGACCAGGTTGCCTGCGAAGAGGCGACCGAGAAGCGCCTGATGGTGCATGGTCTGCTGCCGCGCCAGCCCGAGCCGGTGCGCGGTTAGCTCCTCGTAGGGGCGAACACGCGGTTCGCCCCTACGAGGACTCCTCAACCGCGTCACTCTCCGGCGAGGATCCGGTCCACCTGCCGGGCGCAGTCGTAGATGAACTGATCGGGGTAGAACGCGTACGGCCCGATCTCGACGGTGCAGTAGTCGTCATAGCCAACGTCGAGGAGGGCCTGGCGCACGCGATCCCAGGGCACGCTCCCCTGCAGGAGCTGGCACATGGAGCGGGTCCGCAGGTCGTAGTCCTTGAAGTGAACCTTGCGCAGCGTCGCCCCCAGACTGCGGATCCACTGGTCGGGGAAACCGATCGTCATGAAGTTCCCCACGTCGAAGTAGGAGGCGACGATCGGGCTGGCGCACGCCTCGATGAAGCGCAGGAACTCCGGCGGGCTGAGGAGGAACTTGTTGCCAACGTTCTCCACGGCCAGGCAGATGTTCTGCTTCTCCGCGTAGGGGATCAACTCGCGCATGCTGCGCAGGCCGATCTCCCAGGCCAGCTCATACGGGGTGCTCTCGTTGACGACCGCCGGCACCACCAGCACGGTGTTCGCCCCGGCGACGCGCGCGGTATCCACCGACTGGCGGATGTTGGCGACGCCCTGCCGTCGCGTCTCCTCGTCCGGGCTGGAGAGGGGGAACTTCCAGTGCCCGCTCGCCATGACGCTCGGGATCTCGAGGCCGATGGCGCGCGCCTGAGACGCGAGCTTCTCGCACTCCGCCAGATCCTCCATCGTGCCGAGCTCGACGCCGTCGAAGCCCGCGTCCTTCGCCAGCCTCAGGCGCTCCTCCGGTGTCAGCTCGCGGCCTGCGCCCGTCTTCGCCGGAACGCAGGAGAAGACCATTCCCTTTTTCATGGGATACCTCCAGTATCAGGCGGGAGGATTCGACACGGAGGCGGGGGAATCCCTCCGGTGGAAGAGGGGAAGAGTCGGCGTGGCGGTAACACGTGACGAGATCGCGGCGGGGCTGCGGAGCCTGGGCCTGGAGCCGGGCGCGGGGGTCTTCGTCCACAGCTCCCTCCGCTCCTTCGGCCACGTGGAGGGCGGCGCCGAAGCGGTCATCGGCGCGCTGACGGACGTGGTCGGGCCGGAGGGGACGATCCTCATGCCCGCCTTCGACCACGGGCGCGTCTTCGGTCCCGGCGGGCCCGGCATCTTCGACCCGCGCGAGACCCCCACCTCGAACGGCCGCATCCCCGACACCTTCTGGCGGATGCCCGGGGTCTGCCGCAGCCTGAGCCCCACCCACTCTTTCGCCGCCCGGGGCCGCCACGCCGCGCGCTACACCCGCGACCACCACCTCACCCTCACCTGCGGGGAAGACTCCCCCCTCGGGCTGCTGATGCGTGACGACGGCTGGCAGGTGAACCTCGGCACCACGCACCGCACCAGCACCGCGAAGCACCTGGCGGAGACGATCCACCGCGCCCCCTGCCTCGGCCAGCGCACCGAGGTCCACCCGGTCCGCCTCCCCGATGGCCGCGTGGCGCTGCACCGCACCTGGAGCTGGCGCGAGCGCCGCTGCCCCCTCAACGACCCGGGCGATTTCATCGAGGCCGACCTGGACCGCCTCGGCCTCCAGCGCCGCGCCCGCATCGGCGAGTGCCCCGTCACCCTCCTCCGCCTGCGCGACCTCGTCCGCGTCGTCCTCGACCTGCTGGCGCAGGGCCGCGACGGCTACCCCCCCTGCGCCGCCTGCCCCATCCGCCCGCGCTGCGGGCCGAACAGCGTGGCATCAGATTGGGGGGAGGGGTAGGGGGAGACCCCGGCACGGGGCGGAACCCGCGCCCTACGGGGCGGGGTCCGGGTGCGTTGGCAGGTAGAACTCAACCTCCAGCGTGGTTCTCGGTGGGGTCACAGTCCCTTTCAGGGTCGCGGCAACCTGAACGCGCCAGTGATAGATGCCCACCTGAAAGACGCGCAGGTCAGGAACCTCGGGAGAGGGCGGCCGGCCGAGCGCGTTCAGGCTGACCGGTCGGAAGAGCAGCCCCTCCTGCTTCCGTGCCACCAGGATGCCTTCGCCGGCCAGGTCCACGTCCACCACGCGGCCGTAGACGATGCGCGAGGCGACATCCACGAGGCGAGGGATACTGCGCACCGGCATCGGGGTGCCGCAACAGCGCCCAGCGGCAAGCAGCACCATCGGGAGCAGCAGTGCCCAAGGGCGCAGCGCCCTGCCCCCGGTGGTGGTTCGCGCCACACGTCTCGGCCATGAGAGATACCCGACGGTCGTCCGGTTCTGCACCTCTGCGCTCCTGTCCCGAGCGGCCCAGGCTGCCCCCACGCCCACGCACCCCGGCCTGCCTGAGGAAACGCACACCAACTGGGGGGCCCGGGTGCCGAAGTGACGTCAAAGGCGACAGCGCGCTCTCCAGTATGGAGACTCCTGAGCACCCAGGAACCTTCACGTGCTCCGCAGACTACTCTCGTGATCTGCGCTGACCAGGATCGGCAGCCCCGGTGCAGGCACCGGCTCGCGGCTGTGCTGAAGGAAGGTCACGCCCTCCTTCAGCGTCCTCTGCATCTCTGCGGGGAACCCTCCGCACCCGCCCTCAGCGGAAGAACGTCTGCGCCAGGTGGTAGAGCGCCAGGGGGACGGTCTTCGTCACGCCGCACGCCTGGTGGATGTCCACGGCGACGGTGGCGTTGCCCTGGACGGCGGCCATCATCCCGAAGTCGCCATCCTCGATCATCTCCACCGCCTTGACCCCCACGCGGGTGGCGAGGACGCGGTCGAAGATGGTGGGGGGGCCGCCGCGCTGGATGTGGCCGATGACGGCGTGGCGCGTCTCGAAGCCGGTGAGGCGGTGGATCTCCTTCGCCACCGCCTGGCCGACGTTGCGCTCCCGCAGCACGACGTGCCCGAAGGCGTCCACCGCCCGCTCCTCGTCCACCTCCTCCGGCACGGTGATCCCCTCGGAGGCGACTACCAGGGCGTAGGTGTGGCCGCGGGCGTAGAGGCGGTTGACGTGCTCGGCCAACTCGTGCAGGTCCGGCTCCACCTCGGGGATGAGCACCCAGTCGGCGCCGCCGGCGAGGGCGGTCATCCAGGCCACCCAGCCGGCGTGCCGGCCCATCACTTCGAGGACCATGACGCGGTGGTGCGAGCGCGCGGTATCGCGGAGGCGCTCCAGGGCGTCCACGGCCACGGTGACCGCCGTATCGAACCCGAAGGTGTAGTCGGTGTTGGAGAGGTCGTTGTCCATCGTCTTGGGGATGCCGACGCAGGGGAGGCCGTCGTCGGAGAGGCGGGCGGCGACGCTGAGGGTGTCGTCGCCGCCGATGGCGACGAGGGCATCGAGCTGGAAGCCGCGGAAGTGCTCCTTGCACTGCTGGAGGTCCTCGGCGCTCTTCATCGGGTTGGTGCGCGAGGAGCCGAGGATCGTGCCGCCCCGGGAGATGATCCCCTCCACGTCCTCCAGCTTCAGCGGGGCGGCGTCGCCGTCGCGCAGCCCGCGCCAGCCGTCGCGGAAGCCGAAGACCTCCCATCCCCGCTCGGTGGCGGAGATGTAGACGGCGCGGATCGCCGGGTTGAGCCCCGGGCAATCGCCCCCGCCGGTGAGAACGCCGATGCGCATCAGACCCCCTCCGCTAGATAGCCAGCACCTGCGCCAACCGGTACAGGCTCAGGTCAATCGTCTTCCCGATCTTCCAGGCCGCGTCGATGTCGGAGGCCTGCACGGCGCTGCCGGAGACGCCCACCATCGCGGCGCGCCGACCCTGGAGGAGTTGCTCGACGGCGGCGTGCCCCAGGCGCGCGGCCAGCACCCGGTCGCGTGCCGTGGGGGTGCCGCCGCGCTGGATGTGCCCGAGGATCGTCTCGCGCGTTTCCAGGCCGGTGCGCTCGTGGATGCGGCGGCCCACCTCGACGGCGCTGCAGCACCCTTCGGCCACCACGATGATGCTGGAGGTCTTGCCGCGCCGGCGCCCCTCGACGATGCGCTGGCTGACGGCGTCCAGATCCACGGGCACCTCGGGAAGGAGGATCGCCTCGGCGCCGCCCGCCAGGCCGACCTCGAGGGCGATGAAGCCGACCTCGCGCCCCATCACCTCAATCACGAAGACGCGCTCGTGGGAGGCGGCGGTGTCGCGGATCTTGTCAATCGCCTCCAGGGCGACGTTCACCGCCGTGTCGAAGCCGATGGCGAAGTCGGTGCCGGCGACGTCGTTATCAATCGTGGCGGGCACGCCGACCACCGGCACGCCCCAGTCGCTGCCGAGGGCGCGCGCGCCGCGGAGGGAGCCTTCGCCGCCGATGATCACCAGGCCCTCGATGCCCAGCCGGCTGAGGGAGTCCACGGCCTCCTGCTGCCCTTCGCGGCTGAGGAAGCGGCTGCTGCGCGCGGTGTAGAGGAGGGTGCCCCCCCGGTTGAGGATGCCGCCGACCGACTCGGCATCCATCGGCACGGCGTCGCCCCGGATCAGGCCGTCGTAGCCCCGGCGGATGCCGACCACCGCCACGCCGCGGCTGACGGCCGTGCGCACCACGGCGCGGATGCACGCGTTCATCCCGGAAGCATCGCCCCCGCTGGTGAGTACCCCGATCCGCTCCACGCCCTCCTCACCTCCCGACGCGGGGCAGGCGGCCCGCTCCCTGCCGCCTGTGTGGGCGGCGGCGCTCCCGGGCGGCGTTCGGCCGCGCCGGCTCGCTCATGCCGACACGGTCAGCCGCGGCCGCGCGGATGCCTGCGCCAGGGGCGACATCTCCGCCAACGCGTTCCGCAGCGACGGGTAAACGGGCACGACCTGGGTCAGCCGCACCATCTCCAGGATGCGGCTCACCGCGCCGTTGGGCGCGACCACGACCAGGATTCCCTGGCGCTGCGTGAGGGCGTGGTGCGTCCGCGCCAGCAGGTTGACGCCGCTGCTGTCCATGAAGACGAGCCGGCCCAGGTCAATGATCAAGTGGGTGGCACCGCGGTGGATGAGACGCTCAATCGCCTGGCGCGCCTCGACCTCGTTGCTGCGGTCCAACTCGCCTGAGAGGGTGACGGTTGTGTGAAGTGCGTTGCCAGCTCCGGGGATGGTGGTGATCGTCAGCAGGGAGCCCGGGGTACTGGGAGCAACCATCTCCGCCATCGTGTCTCCTCCGTACCGGTTGGTCAAAGTGTCTTGCCTGCATCCACGGTCGGCGCAGGGGTGGCCGTGTCCCTCACCCGAGGCGCGCCCCGGCCGCTCCTCCCGGCGACAGAGCGGCGGCACGCCTCAGGCCCGCAGCCCGCCAGGAACCCGCGCGGCGCAGCCACGGCGCAACAGCATCCACGAAAGGGATTGGGCGGCGACCGAACGGCCTGGAAGCCTTCCGGCTCCTGGTGTCTGGTTATACCCACCCGCCGGGGGCGCCAAACGTCCCGTTGGCCTGGAAGTTGCGGAGGGATGACAGCGCCCGCCCGCGCCCATTCCGGCCTCGGGGCGGCTCGCGAGGAGGCGCTATGGGAGCGCCGGCTTCGTGCAGGCGGCGAACCGGGCCTTGATCGCATCTACCACCCGCTGCGCCTCCGCCGGCGTGAGCGATGGCCCGAAGCGAACGGTCTCGGCGCCGTAGTCGAACGCGATCCGGCCCGGCCGGTTCAGGGGCCACCCCGGCGTGAAGGCACCGAAGTCCCCTTCCACCACGCGCAGGCGCGCCACCTCCGACGTGCGGAAGCGCCGCGCCAAGCCCAGCGGGCGGCGAGACAGGGTGAGGCGGTCGGGCGCGACGATCACTTCCTCGCACCCGAGCAGCCACTGCAGCCACTGGTGGCCCACCATCCCGCCGCCGAGGGTCCACAGGAAGAACCACAGGGCGACGAACAGCAGCGGGAAGTCGTCCGATGCCAACGGCGCCCACGATGCGAGCCCGAGCCGGTGCAGGAGCGCGCCGCCGACCATGACCTCGGCGATCGCCCAGACTCCCAGCCACAGTGTCAGGACGAGCCACTGCACCCAGCCCCACGCTCCGGGCGGCCGGATCGGGAAGGCGACCTGCAGGCGGCCGCCCGGGTCGGTGATCTGCGCGCGCCCCCGAGGCGGGTGAATATCGGCCATGCTCTTTCACTCCCCGCAGCCCCGCGGGACAACTGCCGGCGGGTCCCGCTCGCGGCGGCGCTCCTCTCTCGGACGCAGCGAGGGGCGGATCGGTTCCCATCGGTTGCGCCCCGGTGCCCATTCCTCGGCATTCGGCAGATGCGCGCGTTCCCCTGCCCCGATCCGGCCGCGCCGCCCGGCTGGTTAACCCAAGTTTGACAGTTTGTGGAGCGAAAGATGGGCCGAGACGGAGCGCGGCCCCTACGGAATGCATGGTGGCATGGCATGTAGAGATGCCGCTCTGTCTGCGACAGTGGCGTACCCCGGTACTCATGCACCCTGAAGCCTTACCTGGCGGCCTGGCGGCGTGCCGGTTGACACCCGCGCCGTCGTGTGCGATAATGCGAACCCAGGAGGGCACACGATGGACACCCAGGCGATTCCCGCCCGGCGCGCAGCGCACCGGAAGAGAGCTTCGGAGGAAGCCGCCTTCGATCAGCTCCTTATCCGCGTGCGAGCGAACCTCCCGCCCGACATGACCCCCGAGGAGATTGAGCGGGAGATCGCGGAAGCCCGGCGTGAAGCGCGACAGGAACGCCGTGCGCGCGGTCGTTGACGCCAACGTCTGGGTATCGGCCCTGATCAACCCGCAGGGGGCGGGCGCCCAGTTGATGGAGGCCGCCAGGCGGGGGCAGTTCACCGTCGTGTGCAGCCGGCCCGTTCCCTCGGAACTGGAAACCGTCCTGCAACGCCCCCGCGTTGCCCGGCTGTGTGGCATGACCCGCGCCGATGTTGCTGCCACTGCCCGATACCTGCGGAACCTCTCCTACTGGGTGACGGTGACGGGCGAGCACGACGTGTGCCGCGATCCGCAGGACAACAAGGTGATTGAGACGGCCATCCGCGGCCGGGCGCCCATCATCGTGAGCAAGGACTCCGACCTGCTTGATCCCGCCCTGCGCGAACCCCTGGCGGCCCACGGGATTCGCGTCCTCACTGACGAGGAGTTCCTGGCCACCCTGCGCCGGCAGGTGTGACGCGCGCCACACCTCACGGCGGCCCCCTCCCCCGAATCTGCAAACGGAACTGCGCGAAACAGCCCCGAATCGCCCTTCACCGTTCGGATGCCTGCCCGTTAATACCCTAGACGTGACGCCGTTCTTCGCGATCCTCCGGCATCGGTTGGAGTTTCCTTACTTAACTGTTGCTTAACACTTCGCCGCGGGGAAAGGCAGGGGACTGGCGGGCGTATCGTGAATCAAACACTCTGGAGGGGGTGAATGCCGGATCATCCCGCCGGCTCGCCATGATCGGGGGGCACCCGCCGCCCGGACCGCAAGAGGACTTATGAAACGTTGGATCTTCCTGATCATCTCGCTCGGAGTACTCGGCAGTCTCATCACCTGGCGCATCCAGACGAAGCGCTCCGAAGCGGCGGCGGCCGCGGAGCAGCGCCAGGCGCGCCGCAACGTCGCCGCCGTTGTGTCGGTCGCCCCGGCTCAGGTGCGCGACGTTGTGCGCGCGTTCGCGGCGGTGGGCACCGTGGAGGCGCCGCTGAACGTGAAGCTCTCCGCCGAGATCTCCGGGCGGATCCTCGCCATCGAGGGGCGGGAAGGCGAGCGTGTCACCCGCGGGCAGGTGCTGGTGCGGATCGACCCCTCCGAGCTGGAGGCGCTGGTGGCGCAGCGGCGGGCGACCCTGGCCGCCGAGAAGCACCGCCTGGCGCAGGCGCGCATCTCCCAGGGGCCCACCGACGTCTCGGTCGCCTCCGACGTGCAGCAGAAGGACGCCGAGTTGGCCAGCGCCAAGGCGCGGCACCACCAGGCGCTCCAGAACGTGGAGGCGCAGGTGGGCGCCGCCGAGGCGAGCATCCTGGAAGTGCAGGGGCGCGTGGAGAGCGCCGCCGCCGCCATCGCCAACGCCGAGGCCGCCATTCGCAGCGCCGAGGCGAACCTGGAGAACGCTCGCGCTCAGTTCGGGCGCGTCAGCAATCTACAGAAACAGGGCTATGTCTCCATCCAGGATGTGGACAACTCGCGCACGGCGATGAAGGTGCAGGAAGCCGCAGTGGACGTTGCCCGCGGCCAGCGGCTCTCCGCCGCCGCCGCCCGCGACTCGGCACTGGCGCAGAAGCAATCGGCAGAGAAACAGTTGGCGGTGGTCCGCGCCAAAGCCGAGGCCGACGTGGCGGCCGCCGAGGCCGACGTCACGCGCGCTCGGGCCGCCCTGGACTACGCCCGCGCCAACACCGCCCGCGCGCCCGCCTACCAGGAAAGCCTCTCCGCCCTCCAGTCTGCCGTGGATGCCGCCCGGGCATCCCTGGCTAACGCACAGGCCCAGCTCTCCCAGACCATCATCCGCTGCCCCGTTGACGGCTTCGTCACCGCCCGCGGCGCCGACCCGGGCGCCGTGGCTTCGCCCGGCCAGCCGATCCTCACGGTGCAGGCGATCCGGCAGGTGTGGGTGTCCGTGCCCGTGCCGGAAGAGGTGCAGCGCGACATCGGCATCGGGCACCGGGGCACCGTCACCTTCGACGCCCTCCCCGGCAGCACACTGACGGGTACGGTGACGCAGATCAATGCCGCCGCCGATGCCGCCACCCGCCAGTTCATCGTGCGCCTCGCTCTGGACAACCCGCAGGGGGCGATCAAGCCCGGAATGTTCGCCCGCGTCTCCATGGTGACCGGGCGGGTCGCCAACGCCGTCGTGGTGCCCCCCGAGGCGGTCCAGAAGGGGCGGTCCGGCACCACGGTGACGGTGGTGGACGAAGAACAGGTGGCCCATGAGCGGTCCGTGGTGGTGGGTGAGAGCGATGCGCAGGGCGTCGCCATCCGCGAGGGCCTCCGGCCCGGCGAGAAGGTGGTCGTGATGGCTGCAGGCCGCGTGCGCGACGGCCAGGAAGTCCGCGTGGGAGGCGGCG